>NZ_CP047080.1:2323333-2639166 GCF_030408595.1 Corynebacterium canis
GAAAGGAGCTGTTCAACGAAGAAAAGTTCAGCGGGGCCGCTAGCTCGGCGCACCCGGTAGCCCTCGGACTTCAGCGTAGTAATCAATGCGAGCACAGCGGACCAACCTTCGCCCACCTCAGTCATGAGCTGCCACAACGTAATGGGGGCATACTGGCTTGCCAGCTGCAACCCAGCGCGGAACAAAACATGCGGGTCGTGGTACGAAAAGGAATGATAATCCTCCAGCGAATCCACCTTGTCGCACGCACACCAAACAATCGGAAACTCGTGTGATTGCTGGGCAAGCACGCTGGGAAGGATCAGCATCGCATCGCCAAACTCGTCGAGAGTGACCGAACCAAAAACGAACTCGGCGCAGCCTTCGATGGGCAAAAACTCGTTGACTTGGGCGGCGATAAGGAAACGGTTATTGGAAACGGCAACTGCGGAATCGACGGCGGGAATCTGTGTGGGATCGTTGCCAACGGCGCCATAAGCTGCGGCGACGTAAGCGTCAAGGTCTGTAAACACATCCAAACTCGAGGGCATAAACATAGGCACATCAACGCCTACAGAAAGGTGAGCGATCTGCTGGTATGCCTCGGGCTGGAAAAACACACTTGTGAAATCCTCAAACACGGAGATTTCCATTCCAACCAGGTCCATACACCAGACGCTAGTACCCCCGCGCCAAAACTGAAACGCTTTGCCTCATTCTGGAACGACAGAGTCGCAACAACACCCCTATAAGGGGGCATATTGCATGGGTTTTTCCGTTCTTAAAAGGGGTTTGCTGGGAGTTTGCGAGCACATCCGCGCCGAGCGCCAATCTTAAATTGTGTCACACAATTTAAGTTGATGCAGCAAAAGTGGAGATGTTTTGCATCACACATTCTAATATTCGTTAGTCTTTGCTAATAGCACGCCGAGGATTCCGCCCCCGTCAACGCTAATCCCATCATGTTGGAATTGATTTGTGATATGCAGGCGGATATCGCGAAACGCAGCCGCGGTATCCAAAGACAGGTCCATAGGAACGAAAATATCGTCGCAATACACGGCGGCGGCGCACACGGCACGGGATTCGGAAAGGGCAGCGCGATCGTACAAACAGCCCCAATCGGACTTGACCGCGAGGGCTGCGGCCACCTCCGCGTACGGGGCAAGGGCGGGGTCTTCAACAAACTGCCAGGGGAAAATGTGTTCGCCCGTTAGGAAGAAGGGTTCACGGAAATCGCGGGGATCGGCGGCCTCCGCAAAGCCGGGGATTTCCTCGCGAATTCGATGGGCGGACCAATTCGTGGGACCCGGAACCGTACCACCGTAAATGACCTCATGGATCACAGCGTAGAGCGGGTTCCCGGCAAAGGAAACCTTCTGCCCAACCTGCGCCAGAAAGCCCTTCCGCAGGCGCTTTTCGCCACGAGTAACCACGAAAGGGTTTTCCAAAAGGTAGCCCAATTGCTCGAAACCAGTGCCCCTGCCAAGGTCTAACCCGATAGTGCGAAACCGCCGCGCGGACAGGCGTTCCCCGGTGGGTAGGGTTTCAAAGGCGGAATCTAGGTGGTGGCAGATCTCGCGAATCCGCTCCTCCGCCCACGGAAATTGGCGGTAAAACTGCTCGTGCCGGGCGCGGGTACGGGCAAAGGTTGCGCGGTAAACATCGTCGGCGTGGCAGGCCGTGGCGGGCAGGCCGCCGGTAAGATAGGCGCGATCGATAACATCCGGGTGCCGGGATAAATACGTGGTAATGCAAAAGCCGCCGAAGCTTTGGCCGAATAGGCTCCAGGTTTGCACTCCCAATGCGGCCCGCAGGTCCTCGCAATCCGCGACAATTTGTTCGGCCCGCAGGAGGTCGAAATATCCGGGAGTCGCGGCGTCGATAAGCGGCGAACTGGAAAGACCGGTCCCGCGCTGATCGAGCAACACAACGCGGTGCTTTCGCAAGAGTTCGCCAATCCAGCCGGTAGCGCCGAAAAAGCGGGGTGCGGGAAAACCCGGCCCGCCCTGGAGGTAGAGGACGATGGGCCAATCCTCGCCGCCGTCGGGAATGATTTCGCGGGCGAAAACGTCGAGGGTTCCTAGCTCTGGCCTGCTGCGATCCCATGGCACGGTGAGCGTGTGCGAACGTATGATGAATCCGAATCGGCGGTGCGCGAGCGTCATAGCGTCGATCGTACCTACTACCACGGAGCACACATGACACGACTACACGGGATCGACCTCGCCCGCGCACTTGCAATCCTCGGCATGGTTTTCGCGCACGTCGGCCCCGCGAATTATTTCGGAGACGCGCTCACCCGCGGCTACGCCTCCGCAACCTTTGCCGTCCTAGCGGGAGTTTCGCTTTCGATCATCAGCTCGAGTTACCGGCTCATGGTGCGCGGCGTACTGCTCATGGTGATCGGGTGTTTGCTGCAGCTCGCACAAAGCTCCATCGCCGTAGTGCTCGTGGCAATCGGCATTATTTTCGTACTTCTGCCGCCCGTTTTGCGATGGCGAAGTCGCTGGGTGGCGGCGCTGTGCGGCGGTTTTATGCTCATCGGGCCCGGCGTGCAAGTGGTGTCCGAGTGGAACGGTACATATACGGAAGTGCTCGGCATGCCATATCCGGCAATCGCCTGGTTAACCTATGGAACCCTCGGGATTCTTATTCACCGGCATTTGGTTCACTCGGCGGCATTGCAGGGCATTGTGCTCGTCCTCGGCACGGCGATTGGGGCGGCCGGCGTCGTGGTACGCGACGTCTTTGCCGAGGCCATCTGGATACCCAAACTGGTGTCCGTATATTTCAGCCCGGAGCCGCACCAGGGAGGGCTTCTCGACGTCGCGTGCTCCTGCGGTGCGGCAAGCGCGGCGATCGCTGGCTGCCTCCTCTTGGTACAAATGTTCTACAGGCCGCTGTATCCGTTACGCGCATTGGGCGCGATGAGCCTGACGTTTTACGTCTGCCACGTGCTTACCGCCGGGCCGATCATGGACCACTCGGTAAGCGAGCCGGTGAGCGTCGAGCCCATGGCGAAAAACTGGGAGAAATTCCAAACAATAGTGCGATCCGCCGAAACCTACAGCGAATTCGCCGCGGAAGAACAAGAGTTCTACGCGCAGACGGTGCCCGAAAGCGCCCTAGAGGAAACGGACCACACACCAATATTCTGGTACACCCTCGCGGCGGGGCTGGTGTGCGCGCCGCTGTGGCTGTGGTTCTTCCGCAGAGGCCCCCTAGAATGGGTCATGCATAGGTTGATAGAACGAGCGGAACGCGACCGTTTTTAGCGGACCGAACGCGTTTGCATGGACGCAACCTAAGTGCGCCAGGTAGGCTCACCTTGGACATAAAAGAATCACCCTGTTCGGAAAGGCCCCGGAAATTCCATGACCTCCCGCTTCCGCGCTGCGTCCATTGCAGCCGCAATCCTCGTCCTTGCCGCTTGCAGTCCGCCCAACCAGCAGGACACCACGCAACCGAAAATCGACACCGCTTCCGACGTAGCAGCCCCTACGAAGACGGCGAAGTCCACCACGAAAGCTACCGTGGACAGCACTTCCGGGTTAAAGGACGGGGACAAGATCACGGTGAATATCACCGGCCTTGACCCTACATTGGGGTACTACGCCGCGATCTGCGCTGATGACAACGCCCCCGTGCCCGTGTGCACCGGGAACCGCGGCGATACCGAATCGCAGGTATGGATCAAGTCCGATGGTGGCACCGTCACCATGGACGCGAACGGTGCTGCGACCGTGACGCTGACCGCCGTTTCCACGGGCGAAGGCATCGACTGCACCACCGATTCCTGCGTGCTTAAGGTATTTGGGGATCACGCCCAAAACTTTGCGGACGTCACCAGCGTGCCCGTCACTTTTGCACACTAGGGCATAGCGCCGGGCCTACGCCAGCGCAACGTAGAATTTCCCCATGCTCTCTACCCCGGTTATTCAGCACCGCTTTGCGGATGCGTTTCCTGAGCTGTCTGTGGCGTGTATTCCGGAGAGAGCACCGCAGCCGGAATTGGTGACGTTGAATGAGCCGCTCGCGCTAGAATTGGGGTTCAGCCCGGCGTGGTTGCGTTCGGAGGACGGGATTCAGTTCCTGCTCGGCCAGGACGCGCCGCACGCGGTTGCGCAGGCGTATGCGGGCCACCAATTTGGCCAGTTTTCGCCCGTGCTTGGCGACGGCCGCGCTTGCCTCCTCGGCGAAATCACCGACATGCATGGAGCGCAACACGACATTCATTTGAAAGGCTCCGGCCCCACGAAGTTCGCACGTGGTGGCGACGGCCGCGCCGCCCTAGGCCCGATGCTCCGCGAGTTCTTGGTAAGCAATTTTCTCCACGCTGTCAATGTGCCTACGACTCGCTCCCTCGCCGTGCTGACCACCGGCCATACGGTGCAGCGGGAACGCGTATTGCCCGCCGCCGTGCTCGTGCGCGTGGCCGCGAGCCACCTGCGGATCGGCACGTTCCAATACGCCGCGCGAAGCCCTGACCTGCTGAAACGAATAACGGATTATGCGGCAAAGTTGCATTATCCGGATACGGTCGGTGATCCATTGGCGCTCCTAGAGGCGGTGATGGACGCCCAGGTGCGCACCGTTGCGGAGTGGATGGGCCTCGGCTTTGTGCACGGCGTAATGAACACCGACAACACAACGATTTCCGGCGAAACCATCGATTTCGGCCCCTGCGCGTTTCTCGAACAACATGACGCATACGCCTGTTTCAGCAGCATTGATACGCGCGGGCGTTACCGCTTTGGGAACCAGCCCGGCATCCTCGCGTGGAACCTCGCCCGCCTAGCCGAATCGCTCCTCCCGCTTATCGACGCCGCGGCAGCAACACGCTTGTGCGATTCCTTCCCGCACCGCTTTATCGACGCATATAGGGCGGTGCTGGAACGGAAACTTGACGGCCCGATCCCCCAAGATTTCCATATCACCGGCGACCATACTGCGTTTTTCCAAGACATCGCCCCCTTGCGGAATCCGGTGCTGATCCCCCGCAACCACCTAGTCGAGGCCGCGATCGACCAGGCGAACAACGGCAACACGGAGCCCTTTTGCGCGCTCTATGCCTCACTGACCACACCGTACGATATTCCCGCCCAGCATCCCGAATTCATGTACGCGGCGCCGGCCGGTTTTATGGAGACGTTCCGCACCTTTTGCGGCACCTAATGTTTTACGTGCACTAGGCGCGAAACATGCAACGCCAAGAATCCGATTTCGGCTTCGGTGAGTGGGGTGTTTCGGCGTTCGCCCAAGTAGTCTGCGATCGATTGCGCAATGCGCCACGACGCCGCAAGGGTTTGCTTAATGGCGGCGAGGACCTCGACGGGCTCGTGATCGGAACGGCGATCGCTAGCCAGCCGCGCAAAAAGGTACCGTACGTGGGTGATAAAACGCGCGGTGACCGTGGCTTTCGGATCCACATCCACCCCATAGGTGCGTTCCAAAATAGTAAGGATCTGGCGGATATCCTCAGTCATGCGGACGGCCGTGGAAATGCGATGAGTATCAAATTGGGCGCTCACGGCGTGCAGGGAGATCTACGCCGAGATCAGCGCGAATCACCTTGACCGCGAAGCAACCAAACTTGTGTTCCTCTGGGTAAAGCTGCTCGATCTCAAAGGCGAGCGGCGCGTCGAACGTATCACCAGCGGCTACCCTGCGCAGGGCGAAATCGAGATGCTCCGCCAAGGGCAACAGCATGGAAATCGGGTTCATATTGAACCGATCTTGGGCCGCGATCACGATCTTGCGGGCAGCCGCGAGCACATCGGCGGGGATGGCTGCCAACGCGTCGGCGATTTCGCCGGCCCGCTGCTGGGATTCCAAAACGTACGTCAATTGGATGCGCTCCGGCGCGATCTCTTCCCCGCTTTTCACGCCGAACCCAACGCCGCGTCCCGTCACAACCACGCTGCGCCCGTACTCGTCGAGAGCCTCGGCCACGTTGTTATTGCACCGGCGCTTCAGCGTGTACCCCATGCTAGAACTCCATTTCGAGAACATCCTCGCCGAATACGGCATCGAAACGCGGGTCAGTATGCGTCATGCCAGCGGAGTTCGTCACCACGACCATGGTGTCCAAACACTCAACGGCGGTACGGATCGCGGCAGCGTTCTCCAGCTGCACTACAACCTCGCCGCGTTGCACATAATCTCCCTGAATCCTTAACGCACGAAACCCATTGCCTTTGAGATTAACGGTATCAAGACCGATATGGACCAGCACTTCCACCCCTTCGGGGGTACGGATCGAAAATGCGTGGCAGCTGGGCAGCATCTGAAAAATCTGGCCGGACACGGGGGCCACAATCACCTCGTCGGCGGTGTGTACGGCGAACCCGAAACCCAGTATTCCGCGCGAAAACACGGGGTCAGGCACCTGTTCGAGCGGGAAAACAGCGCCGCGGACGGGCGCTCCAACACCCAACTTTGTTCCCGCAGTCGGGCGTTTCGCTTTCCCAAAACCGAACAAATCAATCATCCAATCCAAGCAGGTCAACTATGGCGTTTTTATAAAGCACTGCCTTTGCACCGTACACCGCCTGAATCCCACCTGCTACATCGAGAACATCGGTCGCGCCAAGCCTTCGCAAAGAGTTTCGATCTACGGCAGAAGAGTCCAGCACAGACACCCGCAATCGAGTGATGCAGGCGTCCACGTCTTCGATATTATTCTTGCCGCCAAGGGCCACGATAATACGTTCCGATTCCTGGTAGAGCGTATCGGCCGGAATGGCAGCTGCCGCTTCCACATCAAGGATATCTTCATCGTCCGTATCTTCGAACCTGCCCGGCGTGGCAACGCCGAATTTGGTGATGTACCAACGGAAGGTCACGTAGTACAAAGCAAACCAAAAAACGCCCACCGGAATCACATACATCCAGTGCGTTTTATCCTGGCCTTGAATCACCCCGAACAACAGATAATCGATCACGCCACCGGAAAACGTGTTCCCAATGCGGACCTGTAACAGGTCTGCGACGAGGAAGCTCAGGCCGTCGAAAAGCGCGTGAATGACGTACAGCAACGGTGCCGTAAACAGGAACATGAATTCGAGCGGTTCGGTAATGCCGGTAATAAAGGAAGTAAGCGCGGCACCGAGGAACAAACCAGCGAACTTTGCCCGGCGCGCCTGCGGGACGCAGTGGTACATCGCCAGCGCGGCACCCGGCAAACCAAACATCATCGTGTCGAACCTACCGGCGAAGAAACGTGTGCCGTCGGTAAATAATCCCTGGTGGGAGGAATCCGCAAGCTGCGCAAAGAAAATTTTCTGCGCACCCACCACCGTTTCCCCGCCTACCTGCTCAACCCCGCCTAATTCCGTATACCAAAACATCGGATAGATCGTATGATGCAACCCCACCGCGCCCGACAAGCGCAATAAAAAGCCATAAAGGAACGTGCCCAAATAGCCCAGGCTTGCCATGCCCTCACCGGCGGCGACCAAAAGTCCCTGGATCGGCGGCCACACGAGGAAAAACGCCGTACCCAGCAGAATCGCCGCACCGGCCGTCACAATGGGCACAAATCGCGAACCGCCGAAAAAGCCAAGCGTTGGCGGCAATTGAATATTGTAAAAACGATTGTGCAGGTACACCGCCGCCGCGCCAATCGCCAACGCGCCGATAATGCCGGTATCAATCGCTTCGCCCTCCGGATCGCACACCTTAAGCAATGAGGCGGTGGTGCCCGTCATGATGAGGTACCCCACCACACCGGCCAACGCCGCCGTGCCCTTGTCCTTTTTAGCTAGACCGATACACAAACCCGTAGACAGCAGCAACGCAAGGTTCGCAAACACCACCGAACCCGCGTCGCTCATCACCTGGAATACGCCTTGGGCGGCCGGGTTATCCAATACCGGATACGCCGCCACTGTGTTCGGATTACTCAGCGCTCCACCGATGCCCAGCAGCAAACCAGCCGCCGGCAGAATCGCAATCGGAAGCATAAAGGCCTTGCCGACCTTTTGCATGGTTTTAAACGCAGCGCCAGACCGCGTCATAGCAATCATCCCCTTTGACTGGGAATCGAAAGCTCAATGCTCAGGTTATGCTTCCGCACGCGCCGCGGAATAACAATCCCGAAGCCCTGTTAATTTATTACCCATAATAATAATCCGCCGCGGGCGATGATTCACCCGCGAACTTGGCGCTCAAAAATGACCATCACGCCTTCCACACCGCCGGGGCCGATACGGCCCTTCACGTCCGTCGCCGTAATGGTCCTGAGCACCCAGCCCTGCGCCGCGTGCTCGTTTAGCAGCTTTTCCAGTTTCTTCCCGGAAACCTTGCCGCCAATAAGCCCCTCACGGAGTTCCACAACTTTATATTCAATAGCCATGACACCAGAATAGCTGGGTTTTCGCCCGAAAGTAAGGCCGCCGGTATCGCCTACCACAAGATTTCTTGTACGCTTCCAATGTAATTTCATCAGCGAATCAAGGAGTTTTCACCGTGGCTCACACTGCCGCCGTCGCTGTCCCGCGCAGCCCTGTTGATGAAGTGTTAAGTCCGCCGCGGCTAGCTGCGCTGGGCCTGCAGCACGTGTTGGCCTTTTACGCCGGCGCGGTGATTGTGCCGCTGCTGATTGCGGGGTCTCTAAACCTTGACACGGAAACCACCATTCATCTGATTAACGCAGACCTGCTTACCTGCGGGATCGCAACTTTGATCCAGTGCGTGGGCATCGGGAAACACATCGGTGTGCGTCTCCCCATCGTCCAGGGCGTGACCACCACCGCCGTCGCCCCGATTATCGCCATTGGGCTCGGGGTTACCGACGGCAAGGGCGGTGTCGAATCCCTGCCAACCGTGTACGGAGCGGTGATCGTGGCCGGGTTGTTTACCTTCCTGATCACCCCATTATTCGCCCGCTTCCTCAAATTCTTTCCGCCGGTAGTCACGGGTTCGGTGTTGCTCGTCATGGGCACGTCGCTGCTGGCGGTTTCCGCTGGGGATTTCACCAATTACGCGACGGGCACCCCAAGCTCCACCGACCTCGCATACGCGTTCGGTACCCTCGCCGTAATTATTTTGGCGCAACGTTTCCTTCGCGGTTTCTTGGGCACCCTCGCCGTCCTGATTGGCTTGGCTGCGGGCACCGGCACCGCGCTCCTGCTCGGCCACGCGACTCTCGACGCCGTGACAACAGCAGCGCCGCTGGGCATTACGACGCCGTTGTATTTCGGCATTCCGCAATTCCACTTCGCCGCGATTTTCTCAATGATTATCGTCATGATTATCACGATGGTGGAAACGACCGGCGATGTGTTCGCAACCGGCGAGATCGTACAACGCCGGATCCGCCGCGACGATATTAAACGCGCCCTCCGCGCCGACGGCTTATCCACGTTCCTCGGCGGCGTGATGAACTCCTTCCCTTATACCTGCTTCGCACAAAACGTCGGGCTCGTGCGCATCACGGGCGTGAAGTCCCGATGGGTCGCCGCCGCAGCCGCCGGCTTTATGATCATCCTCGGCGTACTGCCGAAAGCCGGTGCGATCGTAGCCTCAATTCCCGCCCCAGTGTTGGGTGGCGCATCGCTCGCCTTGTTTGCCAATGTGGCATGGGTGGGCATGCAGACCATCGCCAAGGCGGAGATGAAGGACAGCCGCAACGCCGTGATCGTCACCACCGCATTGGGCCTAGCCATGTTGGTCACCTTTAAACCCGATATCGCACAAGCGCTCCCCGAATGGTGCCGCATTTTCGTATCCTCCGGCATGTCAATCGGAGCGATTACCGCCATCGTGCTAAACCTTCTGTTTTTCCACGTGGGCAGGCAATCCGGCGGCGATATCGCCCGCGACACCAGCGGTTCCGGCGTCACCCTCGACGACGTAAACGCCATGGACCGCGCCGAATTCGTGGCCGCGCTACGCCCGCTGTTTAACCAGCAAACATGGCCGCTGGAAATCGCCTGGGAATCCCGCCCCTTCGCAGATGTGTCCGAGCTCCGCGAGGCCATCCAGGTCGCGGTGCTCACCGCGCCCACCGCACAGCGAGACGAACTCATCCGCGATTACCCGGATATGGCCACGCTGCTGCTGGCAACTGCCGAAGATTCCCGCACAATCAGCGCCGACCGCGGTTCCATAGGCCTCGATGAACTGGACGATGTGCAGACCGAACGCATACTCGAGATATCGCAGGCGTACCGCGAGCGTTTCAATATGCCCTACGTCGCTTATCTAAGCACCAATGACACCGTCGAAAGTGTGATCAATACCGGCATCCGCCGCCTCGCAAATTCCCAAGACCAAGAGTACCGCGTCGCGCTCACCGAAATCGTAGAGATCGCCAACGATCGCTTTGATATCCTCCTCGCCGACGCTAACCCCGTTCGCTCCGCTTGGGACCGCAAGTTCACCGAAGTGGAATAATCGTCATCCGTGTCTTACCTGCGCTCCGCCTATAACCACGCCGTCACGCGGTTTTCGCGCATGCCGAACGCCTCCGGCCGCATCGAAATTTTGCTCTGTTGGCTGCACCGCCATGGCATCCGCACCCTACCGTTTCCCGCCGTGTTCCGCGGCGACGCAGTGTACCTGCCTCCGGCGAGGGGCGCGTACGTCGATACGCGGCTAGCTCGGCGTACCCGGGACGCGGACACCGGTGTGGAACGCTGGTGGGTGGAATCGCCGGCGATGCGTCGGGAAGTTCAGGTTCAGGTGTTACGCATCGGCGATCCGAACGTACCTGCGCCACTATTGCTGCTTTTGGATGGCTCATCCGCACCCACCAATAACGGCTGGTTGAACGGCGGACGCATCACCGAGACGCTGCGTAACGATAACGTCGTGGTGGTCATGCCCACGGAAGCCAGCGGTTCGCACTACGCCGACTGGCTCAGCGAAGACCCAACGCTCGGACACATGCGCTGGGAAACGTTTCTTACCGCCGAACTTCCCAAACTTCTGGATAATCGAACGAATGGCCTAAATTGTAACGGCACTCGCGTCATTGCAGGGCTTTCCATGGGCGCTGGGGCCGCCGTCCGATTAGCGAACACACATCCGAATGTATTTCACGGCGTCATCGGAATCTCGGGCTGCTATTCCACCACCGACCCCGTGGGCTGGGAGTACCACAACGCCATCACCCGCTGCGTTGGCGGCAACACGCGCCACCTATGGAACGCCGAAACGCGTCGGCGTGCCGACGTCGCGCTCAACCCCACCGGCCTGCGCAATACCCCGGTCTACCTGTTCACCGCAGACGGCCGAATTACCGCGCGTGACCTGGAATATCACGCCGAGCGCCCGTTCCAAGAATTACTCGGATCCGTGCTCCTCGAGTTTGCTTCCTGGTGCTGCACAGAGCGTCTCGACGCCGCGATGAGCGCCGCCGGACACCACAACTACCGCGTGGTGTATCAACGTGGCGGCATCCACGATTGGATCTACTGCTCCGAACAATTACGGGCTGGCTGGGATTGGATCCTGCCTCGGCTGCCATAATGCAGTTCGAATAGTCTATTCATGCCTGCCTAAGGAGTTCGGCTAGGTCGTCATCATTGCGGTTGCGTAACCTGCGAACGGCTTGGCGGCGTGGTGCGTTAGCGGGCAAACCAAGTGCTAGGTTGACTTCGACGATGGCCTCTTCTTCAGTGTCCGCTTCGAGTGCCATCGCATTGAGCAGCGCGGCGAGCCCAGTCAAATTATCTTTCGCTGGTAGGGCAGGCAAAATGTCAAATTCATCGCCAAATACGAACCACACGCGGTCGCCTGACTGTACGCCCCTTGGTTCAAGGAATCTGCGAATTGTGCTTAACGAGCAGTTCACGCGGCCCCAACGTAAGGTCTGAGGACCAAGACGGCTGGGTATTTCAAATGGTTCATTGAATTCCAACCCATAAAGTGCGGCGACACCCAACGGTACTGCACTTCCGGAACCACGTAAATGATCATCAGTAACCGTAACTAGCAGCATCCAAGCACCATCGTGGAAGTACATTCCTTTGGATTCTTCGGGAGTGCGATCATTCACGGGCGTTTCAGTATTTACCCGCACGATCCCATCTTCAAGTACGTACTCAGGGCCGGACACGTAAAAGCCGACTGAATGTTCGGATATACCAAAGCGCTGAGCCTCCTGTTTCAACTGTTCAAGGGGTACCTCACCACCGTTGTCGGCAATACGCTGCAAGAGAAAGTCCGACAAATTTGTCCACTCCTGCAGCCCCCACTCTTTGAGCGCCCAAGTGTCCATCGCTGATCGCACGAATATTTCACTGCGTCCGAGGACGTTGACAATTGATCCCCGGCTACGATCGGAGATCAAGGCGTGCAATTGATCTGTGGTCATCGGGGCACCGTGAAGCGCAAGCTCCACAGCAACCCGATCAAGAATCGAACTGCGAGGCGGAAGAAAAAACGGACCACGGCGGATGTATCCCAATTGCTCGGTGCAATAGTCGGATATTCGCTCGGGGTTGCCGCCGGGGAAACGCTCGAGTACCGCATTAATCAGTTGCTGTTCCTGTAAAACCCCGTTGTGGTCCACTGCGTCTTTAGCACATTCTTCGACCACTGATTCGAAGTCTTCAAAAAGAATCCAACCGTTCGATAGGTGCCATTGCACCACGCGGTTGTTTGCGAATTCCACCCCTGGATGCCCCTAGACCCAAGTAAGGATTTCGAGCAAGTTCCTCCCCGTATCTGGTTTGATCCGCGCACCAAGACTCGGAATCAAATCGAATACGGTATCGAGGCTTGCGCAGGGTGAAAAAGCGGCGGCGCACGCGCTTACCACGGTTTCGCAAGCCGGGGCGTCGGAACGCAGCTCTTTCAGGAGCGCCGCCTCGAGTTGACGAATCCGCTCCCGGGTAATACCAAAGCGGTCGCCAAGTTCTTGCAGGTGTTCAGCCCCAGTCGCGCGGCCGGCAATAATTGCGGCGCGACGCTTTGTGTCAGTGTGCAGCAACGCAGCAATCTCATTAACCGCGCGCGCGACTAAGCGTTCACCGGGGCGAGTTGCGGCAGCCAGCTCGTGTCCTAGCCGCTCCGGAACCGCTAGTTGCGCCACGTAAATTTGTTCTAAATCGGGCCAATGGCCGAGGAGGTCGAGCCACCCTGCCGCGAGGTCCATAGTTTCAGACGGACGCTCGGCCTCTTCATATATTTGTTCCCCTTGGCGGGTAATCGCTTGGTCGTATGCACACAGCACAGCGGCATAGACAAAACGTTTGATCCTTACCTCCCCGACGCCGGGCAATTCGCGCAAATTTTCTACGGTGGCGGTCAATGGCTCTGGAAAATGCTGAAGCCATGTGCTCACCGCTGGGTCTGTCGGAGCGAGGCCATCTGGCAATGTTGCGGCGTCCAACAACTGCGAAATCTCCACCAGCGGCGTGGACGCTTGTTCCAAAAGCCAATGTTGCACCGCCGCAGCAATGTCATTAACACCAGATTCAGGCGGGCACCATGGAAACATTTCTGAAAGATCAAACGGAGGCACCGTCTGCTGGTGGTCGACGGTGGAGCTTGCTGACGCTATGTGACCGATCAAATTTGCAAATGCACGCTCGTCTAGCACCGGAAGCTCAAGATCACGGGCAATTTCCACCAAACCGCCGTGCTCTCCTAGAGCACCAGTCACAGCGCAAACATCATTTCGATCAAGTCCGCTGACGATAAGACCGGCTTCATGCGCACGCCGGTGCCAATGCTCACGCGGCAGCGTCAATACCCCAAGGAAACACACGCGGTCACCGGCACGCAATTGGATATCGGGCATGTCGCTCGCGCTATCAATCGCATCGGCTACGCCGAGTTCTGCAGCGAGCGCTGGGATCCATTCTGCCTGGCCAGCACTGAGTACTATTTGAGAAAAGAAGATCTCGTGCAAAGCACCAATATCTGCTGGGCTCAACTGTTGTTGCGTGGCTATTTGCAATAACTCCACTCGCCGTTGTGGAGTAAGCGCCCCGGCAACAAGCGCTTGGACCAACGCATCCAGGTAAGCGATTTCGTTTGGCGCAAGCAAGGGATCGTCAATACGTTCGCATTGCTCAAGGACCTGCACACATGCCGCACTGCGCGATCCGCTTTCCAATCGCGGCACTGGGTCAAACCCCGATTCCTCGAGTTGCTCGAACTCCTCGTCGGGAAACTCCAAGACTTCTGCATCACTCACCGCCGCCTTACAGCTGGGCAGCAATAGTTGAAATAGCGTAGCGGTAGCCACGGCAACCGCCAGTGCCGAATCCCCCACCGCAGCTGGCGCGCCTGCAGCGGTCAAGCATGCTGGAAGAGCTTCGGAACATTCCGAGAAGCATTGCTTACCAAGTACCTGGGTGCTCACCCCTACGCCGCCGTCTTTTACCCGCACGCCGACTCGGCTGAATTCACTACGCAAAAAACGTTCAGTTTCGGCGAGGTTATGGGCTACAAGAATGCGCCCCCGTAGGAGTTCAGCGAAATCGCGAGCAATGTAATCAAAATACGGGGCGTCCGCAACATCATCTGCCGCAATGCCATTCTCGCCAGAGCTATGAAACTCGCGGTCTGGGTCTATCAGAGTTTCCCATGTACCCTCGACTGACCCTAAAGAATCAAGGAGCACTACACCGATTTCTAAAACTCGATCCGAGTCTTCCAACCCGGTGGTTTTAAAATCAACGACCGCAAACTTAGGAGCATCCATACAGTCCACTCTAGAGTGCACAATTCAAACGGTAAGGATGGACACAACAAATCACATAGTTGTAGCCAAAACAAAGCCGGATTAACGCGCACAGCAAACGCAACCAAAAAGGCAGAATGCGGAAGAATTATACGTTATGCCCAGCGCAGTTTCTCTGCTAGTTCCTTCTCTCCCCGCGCAATCAAACGTTCTATCGCATGAGTGCGCACCGCATCAGCCGGCAACCCCAGCGCCTTATTCACGGTTTCAAACGGCGACTCATTCGGCTGCTCTTCCAGACCCATAGCGTTCAATACAGCGCGCTTGCCACGCAGCTTCAAATCTTGATCAGCAGCCCGAACCACATCAAAGGTTTCCCCAAACACAAAGAACACACGATCGCCAAGCGTGCACCCGAGTTCGTCCAAAAACCTACGCACCGTTCCCAAAACACAATTCGAACGTCCCCACCTGATCGCTTGCGGGCCAAGTCTGCTGGGAATCTTCACTGGGCGGTTAAACGCCAAGCCATACAAGTTCACTACGGCCTGCTGCACCACAGTCCCAGAGCCACGCAGATGCTCTTGCGTGACCGTGACCAGCTGCATCCAGGCACCGTCGCGGTAGTACATCGCTTTGGATAGCTCTGGGGTTTGCTGGCACACCGGTTCGGTCGTGTTGATCCGCACCATTTTGTGTTCCCCGATGATAAATTCCGGTCCGCGAAGATACGTCACCACGGAACTCTTTGTCACACCAAACGCTGTGGCTTGTTCAATAAGCCAATCCATCGGGGCTTCGCCGCCGCGTTTAAGTATTCGCCGAGTAAGCAGATTCGCCAAGTTTGTCCACTCCTCGTACGACCAGCCGCGCAGCGCCCACGTATCAATAGCGCACCGATAGAATTTATCAGAATTACTTAAGGCGCTTACCACAGACGTTTGGGTGCGCCCCGGCATACGATCACAAAGCTGATTCGTCGTCATCGGTTGCCCGCATAACGTGAGTTCCACACCCGCCATTTGCGCTATTGATTGCTCGATTGACACCAATACGGGACCGCGCTCTTTATAGCGGAATTCTTCGAGTGTAAACGCGAGAAATTCATCCACAAAATGGGCTCTCGAACGACGCTCCAATTGCGCCAATAGCGTTGCTGTCTTAACAATTCCAAAAGAATCACCAAGCGTTTTTAAAAGATTGGCAAGCAATGGCTTGAATTCATCACAGACTAACCATCCGTTTTGCACTTCCCACCGTGTAGCTGCACGGCGTGAATTCGGCACACCCTGCCGCGAATATGCCCAACACAATACCTCAAACATCGTGCATTCCATGCGCGTGTCAAATGCCTCACCGAGCATAGGCATTGCGCGCAAAATAGTTTCCACCCGCGCGCACGGATAAAACCTGGTAATCATCGCACTGGCGAGCAATTCGCAAAACTCGCCATGTTTCCGCAGCCGCTCCCCGATGCGCACCTCCAATTGCCGCGCCCGATCGCGCGTTATCGCTAGGTCCGCGCCCACCGCCTCGACTGTTTTGCTTTTCGACGCCCTACCCGAGACGATGGCGGTAAAGCGAAACGGATCTTGCTCCACCACGCGTACCACCTCACTGACGGCACGATCGAATATCTGCCCGGCCGGGCTAGGGTTTTGTACCATCGCCTCCACAAACGCTTCTGGGAAACAATTACGCGAATGCACCACCGCCTTGTAGTCCGGCCAAGTTCCGTGCAAGTCTAACCATCCCGCAATCAAATCAACGCTAGGCAGCAATCGCGGATATTCACCTGGATGATGCCGCGCAAAACCGACATAGATCGCATACAAAACTAGGGTTCGAATAAACGCTTCAGCTCGGGATTTTCCAAGCCCCTGCCCGCCCAGCACATCATCCATGGTCGCGTACAAGGGTTTCGGAAAGTGCGCCAACCATCGCTGCACATAATGTACGTTTTTATCAAACCCATCGGGCAACGCGCTGGGGTTCAACACCGGCGAAATTTTATATAGGGGAAGCATCGAAAACTCGGCGATCCATTGACCTATTACCGCCTCAATGTCATTGTTCACGCCGCTAAACCACGGAAACAGCTCAGCGAAATCACCGCGGGTCAAAGGCGAGCCCCCGTCGCCTGGCGGCACCGTCTCCTGGACTGAAACTATCGATCCCCGATGTTGCAGGCCACGCAGTTCGTGTTCTTCAAATTGCAACGGCGCCACTTGCCCAAGGTCCGCCATGACATATGGCATGAGTTCCTGCAACGTATTGGCAATAGTCTCCGCCGCCCGCAATACCCCAGAAACAACCGCATATTCGTTCACGGTGCTGCTGTACACGCCGCCTGCGTCTAAGTAGTCTCCGACGTCATCCACGATGGCATCCCGCAAGCCTTCGTAACCGTATTCGCGCAAGGAAAAACCGAAGCGTTCCCGCGGCAATTGCACCCCAATACGATTGTATTCATCGCGGAGAATGTGGCACACCATATCAATATTATTTGCAACCAGAATGCGCCCTCGCAGCAGAATAGTCATATGCTGCGCGATATCCCGAAAAGTTGGCCTGAGGCTCGGCGCATCCGCGGGCGCTTCGTCTTCCATATATGCCACTGACATAGCCCAACGCCGTTCAATCTTGCCTTGCGAATCGAGCAGCACCACGCCAATCTCAAGTACCCGCTGATCCATGCCTGAGCCCAGGATCGAAAGCTCTAGCACTGCGTATGAAGGCTGGTTCATGCCCACTACAGTAGAACGCTCGATCGCCTGCTAGAACGATGTTTCGCATCGGGGGAACCGCTTTGGGGGTAAGCATGTAACCAGCGGAATAAGCGCTTCGCTCAAGGTTGTGCAAGTCCAAAACCGCACCTGCTGCCAATCACCCAGTTCACGAGGGAGTTTAGCAAATTTAGTACCTAAAATCCGCCGTAGACCTGCGAAAACATTGCCCACAACGAGCATTGCCCCCGCCCCGAGGCCGCGATAGCGCCCCGCAGCCAACCGCACATCCTTGCTCGCAGCGCCAACGCAACAGATACCTATAGTAAATGCCGCGCCGAATTTACGCCCCGGGCAATTCCTTAGATGCAATACTGCGAATTTCAGCAAGGCTTAAACAAGGTTTTCGCACAGGAACCCCGATATCATCGCATTCCAAACCAATCACGGTGTCGCATGTCTGTGCTAGTTTTTGCGCGAGCATCCCGTCCCCACAACCCACATCCAGCACTCTGCCGCGCGCTCGTCGAGCTATCCAGGGGTGGTACGCAATGTTATGGTTCCACGGATCGCGCCCCGCAGCTTTGCCTCGCCGTCCAGCCATAGAACAATTGTACGTTTCTACAGCTGGTATCCTGCCGGGTATTGCGGCTGCTGCGGATCCTGCATAGATTCCGCAAGCTGCCGCTCCTTTGCAAACCACTCGCGCGGCGTATTGGGGTGTTGTTGCAGGTAGCTGGCACCTTGACGGCGGATGTCGCGCAATTGCTGGTACCCGCTAGGCCCATCGCAACCTTCGGGTGGGCACGCATGTTTGGCTTTTAGCACCTTGATGGAGTGCGGCCCGAAATCGCTGCCGGTATTTACCACTTCCATTTCCCAGCCGGCCCGCGAGTCATAACCAAGGGCAACGCGAAACTTCGGTGCGAACACTTGGGCGAGTTGAACATCGGCCGGGGCAACGTAGTGGGAGTCGTGTACGCCCTCCGCGCTGGGCGCAATTGTGTACGAATGCTTGTCCTGCACATAGGTGATCCGCCACGCCTGTTCCGCGCCCCAACCAAACAGCTTCAGCAGATCGGGCACGCCCTCTTCCACGCTCAGGTGCGCCGGGATTCGAATCACGCGGCTCACCACGGGTTTCACGTCCTTGAGCACCATACGCAAGTGCAGGTGTTCCATGCGGCTTGTCGACGCCCGCGCCACTCGTTCGCCGGGGAAACGTACCCGCTGTGTGCGCGGGGCGTCGTCAAGCTCTTGGCGCCGCCGGAACGGACGTTCGGTAACCTCGGAAAAGTCGGGGAAGTCGCTGAGGCGTTCTTCAACAAAGGTGTGAAAATCGCCCTGAAGCTTGGTGCGCGGCACGACGGGGAACTCGTCTTTCAGCAAGCTTTCGCTATTGTCTTCGATGGCGATTTCGGTGAGTGGGCCGAGGAAAGCCAGCGGCAAATAGTTCCCCTGTTCGGCGGCCTTGAGCAATTCGAGGGCGCGATCCGTAAGGCAGATCCCGGCGGGGGCCTGGATCAGGAGGTCGGCGCGAAGCATGACGTCGATGGTTTTCTGGAGCTTCGGATAATGCTTGATGCGCGGCAGGCGCATGTGCTCGACCTGACCTTTGAACACTCCCGTTGTGCGCAGGTCATATTCGAGCAGCATTTTCAGCGCGGTCGGCGTCAATTGGCCGTCCGCACCGACGCGCAGGAACTTCACCTCCCGCTGCAAATACGCCGCCACCATCGGCGCACATTTGTTCACATCTTTGTCGGCGATCTCCTCGGCGAATCGCACCCACGCCGCCGGTTTGCCAGCGGCCCGCAACGCAAGGACCTGCTTCATATACTGATTGCAAAACGGCAGGAAAAATGGCTTCCATTCGACAGACTCTGCGAAATTAGCCAAGGGGCGGCAGAGCGAAGGATCGATGGACATGCCATCTGCGGCTCGGTTCGCGGCGTCGACAAGCGACGATGGCAGCGAGGGAATTACCTTGCCAGAAGCGGCCGCTACCATGGGAATCTCGAAAGTGGAGGGCGGCTCCCCGTGCGAAAGCCGCATGGAAAACCGCCAGTTCGTGAGGCCGATCAGCACCAATTCCAAGTTGCGGAACTTCATAAGATCATCGAACACCCATCCGGTGATATCGATATCGAGGGTGCCGTCGAAGTGATAGTCCGCAAAGCCCATCCACTGCGGTGAACCGTCGAGCTCGCCGCACAGCGTAATCGTGGGATCCGGCGTACCGTACAGGCCCGCAACAATCAATTCGAGCGCGTGTTCTATAGGCTGGGAGCCGTCAATAAACATGATCGCTCGCGGCGGGTTATAGATATTCTTTGCAGTCAACTTCACATTCACGGGGCGCATACAATCAGACTCTAAAGCGAATCCTCCCGACAACACATGGGTACCACCCACGATACCCCCAATGTTTGCGCTGGTTGCGTACGATATAAGCGGTCACGCTGGAGGTATCGGATTTTCGCCGCGACCAATTGTCGGCAATCGGTAATATGTTCTCCCCCCGCTTTGCTCAATAAGTGCTAAGGTCGCCGCTCCACAGCCGCGACCCCGCCGGACGTTCGCCGCGCAGACAAACAAAGGTTCGAACAATATTAGGGCCGGCGCCTGTGTGCGCGAGTTGTTTCAGCTTGCCACGAAGCGGCGCAACAAGCCGTCAATAAGGGCGGAAGTGGTGTAGACCATCGGATCACCGAGCTTGACGCCCAGCGCAATGCCCGCGGCGAGCGCCGGAAAACGGTCGGATTCAATCAGCTCGACCAATTCGGGGTGGTGCGACGGCGCCTGTTCAAGCACAAAGCTCCCGCCCACCACAACATACCGCGTAATCGTGGAAAGTATCACGCTCGAAACGCCTAGATCCCATCCGTATTTGTGTGCGAACGCCTCGTGGTGTGCGTTGAGCGCCACCAGCACCTGATCGGACACCGGGTTGCGCCGTAGCAGATATTCGGCAATTCCTGGGTACGCCCGAGTAAACTCGCACATATAGGCCGCATGTTCGTGTAGCGCCTCGCGGGGGTCATCGCTTTTCGGCGGCGGAAATTCGGCCCGTAAACAAATCCCATCTGCAACGATGCGCCGCAAGCCTTCGATGTTTTTCGCGTGCCGATACACCGACAATTCGCTCACGCCAAGTTGCTGCGCCACGCCTCGTACGGTCACCTTTAGCATCGTCAAGGCAATGCCGGCTTCGACAATACGTTCGCGGGTGAGCGGCGCGGGCCGAACCCTTCCGGGCATAAGTTCTCCTTCAAGTTAGAACATGCGTGCGAGCCGTGACCAGCCCCATAGACACACCTTAGCCCTGCCACTAAGGTTAGACTAACTAACCACGACCGACGGAGCACTGCATGTCAGCTACACCATTCCCTAAATTGCTCACCGCGCGTCCCCTCATGATTTGCGTCGTGCTAGGCGCGTTAGCGGTGGGCATCGTCGCCATCACCCGCGTAGTAACCATTGCCATCACAGCCTCCCTACCTTGGCTTTCCTTCCCAGCACCACTGCCCTGGTTCGTACCGGTTATCATGGCCACGCTCTTGGTTCGCCGCTCGGGCGCCGCGCTTATCACCGGCTTTATCGGCCTCGTGGGCGGCGGCGGAATGGTGTTTATTGCCGCCGTAATCGTCGAACTATTCGCACTTCCGTTCCGCTCCACATGGCGCTTAAACGTGTGGTGGGCGATGGCCGCAGGCGTAGCCGTTGGCATCATGTCATTCGGCTTTATGTTCATGTTCCCAGAGTTCACCAGCCTGCCCGCAAAACTGATAATCACGGCTTTGGTTGTCCGCATAGCCACCGGTGCCACGTACGGCGCGCTCGCCTTTTACCTAGCCCGCAAATTGCAGGAACTCAACATCGGCACCGCATGATTATCCGCGACTTCACCCTGACATACCGCGACGGCACCACGCTTTTCCATGGTCTAGACCTAAGCTTTGTACCCGGCAGCTACACGCTCATCTGCGGCCCGACGGGTTCCGGCAAATCCAGCCTTGCGTTCGCCCTCGCGGGCTGTAGTTCCGCCACCGTGACCGGCACGATTGATGGCGGACCAGCCGCCGTTGTATGGCAAGACCCCGCCGCTCAAATGTGCGGACGTTCGCTTCTCGACGAAGCTCGCCTCCCGCTTGATTACCGCAATATAGACGCCTCCACGGGTACCGCTCGCGCATTCGAATTGCTGCAAAAGGTGCGGTTGGATCACCTGCCGGCAGACCGCGATCCCATGCGGCTATCTGGCGGCGAACAGCAACGCCTCGCCTTCGCCGCTTCCCTCGCGCAAGATACCCCGGTTTTAGTCTTGGATGAGGCCACCTCCCAGCTCGACCGTTCCGCGCGAGCCACCTTCCTACAAACACTGACCTCCGCCACCGACAAGACCATTATCGCTATCGACCACAATGTCGATTGCCACTTGCCCTATCTCGATCGCATGATCATTCTCGGCCCCGAAGGCACGATCGAATGGGATGGTCCCGCCCCGCCGCCAAACCCGGGCGATTACGGCATCCGAATGCCGGGTTCGAGCTTCCCCACCGCCATTTCCAACACCGGGCATGCGCAAGCGGAGACCATCGACCTTGGGTTCGCCAAGTTACCGCTCGGCAGCATTATGGCAGTATTGGGCCCGAATGGCTCCGGCAAATCCACCCTGCTTCGCGAACTCACAAGAAATCGAAAGCTATTGCGAAAAGGTATCGCGTGGTTGCCACAACGCGGCGCCCATTACCTCTTGCGCGGCTCTGTCGCGGAGGAGCTCGACGGCGCTTTCCCAGCTGCCGACGTCGGCCTAGCCACCGAAACGACCACACATCCGCTCATGCTTTCGGGCGGCCAACGGCAGCGCCTCGCCTTGGCGCGTGCCCTCGGCGACCGCACTCGGCGTCTTGCCCTCCTCGACGAACCTTCGTATTCGCAAGACCTCACGGGCACCCGCCAAGTCATCGATATGATTGCCCGCGACGCCAGCCGCCGCGTCACCCTGATGGCCACTCACGACACCCTGCTTATCGACGCCCTGGCCACCCACCGTCTGCGCCTGCGTAACGGCGAAATCCAAGACATCGAAGAGGTGAAAGGCCCCAGCACCCCATGACCAATTCGAAAACCTTTCCGCATCCATTGGTGCTGGTACTCCTGCCTTTTCCAGCAATTTGGTCGATCCTGCTGGCCAAGGAACCCTACGTACCCTTGACCTTTATCGTCATCTGCTCGCTCTGTTCCCTACTCCTCGGGCTCCGCACAGCCGGCAAGATCCTGGGCGCCGCCGTGGTCACCTTTTGCTTTATTAGTGTGAGCTTTTGGCCGTGGTTAGGCTTGCACGCCGCTTCGATGCTCGCAGTGCGCATGGCGAGTTTATTGCTGATTTTCGTCGTGCCGCTCAGCGCCGTACGCTGGCCGGTCCTTACCGATACCCTGATCCAGCAATTTAAAATCCCCTACCCGCTCGTAGACGCCATTACCCTCGGCGGCCGCTTCCATGCCGTGATGCGGCGGGAATGCTCCAGCATGGCCACGCAATTACGGGTCGATGCTCGCGGCAGCCGCCTCAAGCAGCTGGCCATGAGCCGAAAACTGGTGATTCCCCTGCTTGTAGCGTCCTTCCGGCACGCCGACACGACCGCCCTGGCGCTGGAAAACCGCCAATTTGCGTCTTCGCCAACACGAACGACTCACCACGAGCAGCACGTGCAAATTTTCGACTGGTTGGCACTAGCTACGATCTGGGCGGCGATGATCGCAGTGCCATACGTGGCCGCAGCGGTTGTATAGCCGCGGCGTCGATAAGCGCGGGCATGGTTTTGCTGCATCACCTGCGGTTGCGGCGTTTTTATTGACCCCACGGAGCAGCCCAATTGAAGCATAGTAGAATGTTTTGCAAGGCAAGGGGTCATTGCAATTTGGCAAATGTCAGTGCCTTCCACATGCGTTCCGCGGTGGAGGGGAAAATAGGTGAGCCCCTAGACGGCTGCCATGTTGCAAGGTAATGGCGCACATGTGAGCGAATGCTCGCGGCGTCGTCACCGTGGATAATGACCCCTTGCCGATACTATATTAGCGCTCAACAAACGCGCTGACGAACACCAGTTCCGCTAGCCCGTGGGCCTCACCCCGCTCCCACAATTCGAGTGCACGTTCGGTGAGCTCAAGGCGCCCTTCCCGCAGCTCAAGGTAGCCAATATCCCACATGGCCTCAATGTCTGCGATAAAGCTATCGAATTCCTCCATGCATTCCGCAGCGCTGTTTGGCGCCGCGGTTGTGATAAAACGGTCCGCAAGTTGATCGAATTCAAGGATCGCCAACACGCTATCCGGGTCGATGCTGCCGTCCTCCAATACCGTCAACGGGCCGTGTTCTTGAACGAGGTACCGGGCGACCACGTACACGCTACACAGCGTCGTATGCGAAACAATATTCGGAACCTCGGCAAGTAATTCCGCCGGCAAATAGCCAAGCTGCAAGGCGAACACAAGTTTCATCCGCAGGTCGGCGTCCGCCGCCGTATCTGGTTCTTCCGGCAGGCTCGCCAAAAACTCCAGCGCCGGAATGAGCAACTCCGGGAAAAACTCCTCCTTAAGCTGCTCCAAATCTTCGGCGTCCTCCCACCGCAGCGCAGCGCTCACCACATCCGAATTTGTTTCCGGATCCCACAGGCCGGTGCGGGAAACCACCTGCGGCAGGCGATCCCACGGCTGCAAATCCACATCTAAGTTCAATGTCATCATGCAGCGCCAGCCATGTTCCTCCGAAAGCACCAGCTGAAGCTCGTCGTAGTTTAAGAGTTCATCAAAGTTGATCGCACAACTGTCCACATCGATCAACCCCTCTGGGTAGTCCGCGGCTGGGCCGATCCATTTCGTCTTGTCGCCGCGCGTACCCAGCACCAACACCGCCGAGCTTGGAATCGCCGATAACCCCGCCGCGATCAAATCAATGCAGTCACCCGCAGAATCCTCGCCGTCCACCAGCATCACCGCGCGTGGACACCCAGCACTTAATGCAAAAACCGTAACCTCAATTGGCATCATGAAAGCAAAGCTTAGCGAGCGCCCGAAACAACCACCCCACGCCATTCGCACAAATATTCGCCCGGCATGCTGGGCGTTTAATCTACCCGAACATACTGCCCAGTCCGGAACGGCTCAACCACGCCCGCAAAGCCAAACGAAGACACCGTCAATTCGTGCAGCACCCCATCGCAATCCCGCCACCAACAATTGCCCAGCACATCCCGAAACACGATATCCACCCAAAAAGTCGAACGCGGGCCCACATCTACCTCCCCGATCTCCAGCGTGTACCTGCCCGGCGAAACCACATACTCTGGGATCTGCCGCAGCACCGTCACGCCGTCCGCGCCCTTTAGCACCAAGCGGACCACCACATGATATATCGGCTGGTCAGCACGATTCTGTACCGTAATGCGGCGCTGGTCTGGCTGCTCCACCCAAGCCGAAACCATCTTGGCGAACACCTTCCGCAGCAGCGCTTTCCTAATCTCTTCCTCCGCGCGCCGATACGCCGAATCCGACCGAATCTGCACCACCACGGCCCCCAACGCGCCCGCCGAAATAACCGTCGAAACAATGCTCACAATTTCAACAACACCCACAACCCCCAGCATAACTACGCAGCCGCTTATCGACGCCGCGCCAAATACCGCCACCAGAATTTCACCCCGCAAACCCCTCCCGCCGCGTTAACCATCGAGTATTTTGCCCTTGCAGATTTCTACGAATTCCTGCGGATTATCTACAGCACAATAAACGTGATCCACTGGTTCGGCGTTATCCTTTGCAATGCCAGAAACAGGTTCACGCAATACAATTTCAATATTGGTATCGCTGCCATGCTTAATCACGGCTCGGCCGGCCTCAATGGACAAAAACTTGTTCCCCCACGTTTTATGAGCGGCACGGACCTGCTTGACATGCTGCAACCCAATAACCAATTCGGCGAGCAATCCCACCCTTAAGACGAGTTCACGATCATCGATATAGTGGGGGTTGATGCGAAACGATTTAAAGAACAGAAAAAGCCAAATAGCCCCGTAAATCGAAACAACCACGATGATAGTGCGGACGGTTTGCCAGGGCACAATGAGATCGATAACCACGATCTCAACGATCGACACCAAGATAAGCACGATAAAAATCGCCCGTTGTTCGGTGCCATATTTAAAGGTCACCGCGTCTGCCGGTGCATTTATTTTGCGTCGCAGCCAAAACCCCAACAGCTTCCACATATCCAGCTCATGTTTGGCCAGCTTCATTACTGGGCCAGGAACTACCTCTGCGGCAAACCGCAACAACGATTCCGAAAAGCTCAAACCTTCGCTTCGCGCTTGACGATACCTGCGAATCCCTTCGCCAGCAAAGAAAATGAAAATCAACGCGAGTAAAAACTCTAGCCCAACAGTGATCAACACTGCCTGCCGTGGCTCAATAAAATGAAAGTACGCAAGGCATACGTTTACGATCACTACCAATAGAGTAGTAAACCTTAGTATTTTCCGGAGTGTATTCATTTCATTCAGCCAATTGTCGTTATGCAATGTTCAGTTCCGTGCCAGAATGTACCCCAACAATATCCCAACCTCGGCCGCCCGCAACCATCGGGTGTAACCGCCCACAAGCCTTCCCCACGTTTGCCCAAGCACGGTGTGAATGCGCAGCTTGTCCGCGATGTGGCGCGCCGCCACACATAATGGAGCTTTTGCTAACGGTTTCATCGTCGCCGGGCGCAACGGCGTCAGCCAGGCCGCCCGGTCAGCGGCGTGCAGATGTGCCTGAGGCAGATCCTGCGTGGCCGCGTTTCCCCAGGAAAATCCGGCCCGAAAACAAGGCAGATCCCGCGCAGCGAGGCAGATCGTACATGGGCGTTCGGTGCGGAGTCCGGCGGTGCGGCGGTGCACAACCGATGCCGTTTCCAGGGTTTTCCAGGCGGCCGTTACCCACGGCGCGCACCAACCACTCGGCCCGGGGCAGATTTTAGGGGCGTTCTTGGTCACTCAAACCAAGGACCGTGAAGAAACCCCCAGCAGGTTATCCCTCATCCGTACTCAGCGCGGCCACGAATGCCTCCTGGGGCACCGAAACCGAACCAATGTTCTTCATGCGCTTTTTGCCTTCCTTCTGCTTTTCCAGCAATTTGCGCTTGCGTGAAATATCGCCGCCGTAGCATTTGGCCAGAACATCTTTGCGCAATGCGCGGATGTTTTCGCGGGCGATCACCTTTGACCCAATTGCGGCCTGTACGGGCACCTCGAATTGCTGCCTAGGGATAAGTTCCTTGAGCTTGACGGTCATTTTATTGCCGTACCATTGGGCGTTGTCCCTGTGCACGATGGCGCTAAAGGCGTCCACAGGCTCCCCTTGCAGGAGGATGTCCACCTTCACCAGGTTGGCCTGCTGTTCGCCCGCCTCCTCGTAGTTCAGGGAAGCGTAGCCCTTGGTGCGGGATTTCAACATATCAAAAAAGTCGAAAATGATTTCGCCCAAGGGCATGGTGTAGCGGAGTTCCACACGATCCTCGGAAAGGTAATCCATGCCACCCATCTGGCCGCGCTTGGACTGACACAGCTCCATCGTCGTACCCACGAATTCGGCGGGCACGATAATGGTGGCCTTGACGATCGGCTCCCACACTTCCTTGAGTTTCCCGCCGGGCCAGTCCGAGGGGTTATGCACCATAAGCTCGGTTCCATCCTCGGCAACCACGCGGTAGTTCACCGAAGGCGCCGTGGAAATAAGGTCCAAATCGAACTCGCGTTGCAGGCGATCCCGGGTGATCTCCATGTGCAGCAACCCCAAGAATCCACACCGGAAGCCAAAGCCAAGGGCGACGGAGGTTTCGGGTTCGAAGGTGAGCGCGGCGTCGTTAAGCTGGAGTTTTTCCAGCGCATCGCGGAGGTCCGGATAGTCCGCCTGGGAAATCGGAAACAGCCCGGAATACACCATCGGCTTCGGCTCCTCGTAACCCTTTAGCGGCACTTCCGCACCTTTGTTCGCCCAAGTCACGGTGTCACCGACCTTGGACTGGCGGACGTCCTTCACGCCGGTAATCAGGTAGCCCACCTCGCCGGGCCCCAAACCTTGGCACTTCTTCGGCGTGGGGCTCACGATGCCGATCTCCAGCAACTCGTGCGTGGCGCCGGTAGACATCATGCGGATCTTCTGCCGCGGTTCCAGGCGGCCGTCCACCATGCGAATATAGGTGACCACGCCGCGATAGGTGTCATAGACAGAATCGAAAATCATTGCGCGTGCGGGCGCATCCGGGGCGGCATCGGTGGAAGGGGCAGGCACGAGCTCACACACACGGTCGAGAAGCTCAGGCACACCCGCGCCGGTCTTGCCTGAAACACGCAACACATCCTCTGGCTCACAACCGATAATGTGAGCGATTTCCAAAGAGTACTTTTCCGGGTCCGCTGCGGGCAGGTCAATCTTGTTCAACACAGGGATGATTTCAAGATCGTTTTCCATGGCCAAGTACAGGTTCGCTAAGGTCTGCGCCTCGATGCCTTGCGCGGCGTCGACAAGCAAAATGGCACCTTCACAGGCCTCGAGCGCGCGCGATACCTCGTACGTAAAATCCACGTGCCCGGGGGTATCAATCAAATGCATAACGATCTGTTCGCCCGCATGCTTTCCACTCCGCGGCACCCACGGCAGACGCACATTTTGAGCCTTGATGGTAATGCCACGCTCCCGCTCAATATCCATATTGTCTAGGTATTGATCGCGCATATCGCGCTCCTCCACAACCCCGGTGAGCTGCAGAATTCGGTCTGCAAGCGTAGATTTGCCGTGGTCAATATGCGCGATGATGCAGAAGTTCCGGATCTGCGCCGGGCTAGTAAACGTCGCTTCCGCAAAATTGCTGGCCATAGTATTGAGCGTCCCTTTCCTGATATAACCCACCCAACATTACCCGAGGCGCGGCAGAAGTTTAAGCTGCCCACATTCGCACAGTTGGACACTGCTCACCTGCGTGTTTGTGCAAATGTGACACACCGCCAACCCCCCGTACTACGCTAGACATTCATGGGACGCAAAAACTCCCGCCGATTCACCCGGCTACTTACGTTGGCTCGACGCACCACTAGGCGCCTCGTGGGGCTTCGCATACTTGATCGAATGCTGCGTAAGGCTTCAAACAAAGACGCGTCCCTGCACGACCGTGCCCTCGACCGCGGACTCGCACACCTAGGCGACCGTTTGGGTCTCGACGCCCCGCCCAACGACGAACCACGCCGGCGCGCCATCGCAGTAGTCAACGCCAAACCCACACATGCACTGGCGCGGAGCCTCTACTACGCCCCCGACATGGACGGGCAAGCAGACCCCGGCGAAGTGGTGTGGATCATGGTAAACACCAACGGGCCAGACAAACCGCCGATGGAACGCGCCATCGTGGTGGTGGGGCGCGCCGCCCACAATATCCTAGGCCTGCTGATCTCCCCCGACGACGCCCACAAAGAAGAACACAACTGGCTAGACATTGGCGCCGGTGCCTGGGACGAAGCTAGCCGCCAATGTTGGGTGCGTTTGGACAAAGTGTTGGAAGTGCCCGAACTGCATATCCGCCGCCAAGGTGCCATCATCCCCCGCCAACGCTTCGAACGCATTGCCAACCGCCTGCGCAAAGAATACGGCTGGGGCTAGACCCGCTTTTCGTGGTGCGTGTGGGGGTTGTCTGGCCTTTCCTGGTGCGTGTGTGGGTTGTCTGGCTTTTCTTGGTGCGTGTGTGAGTTGGGCGTTTGATTTTTCGCCGTGGCTTTCAAACCGATACGTCGTAGCAGCCATTCTGCGGCCTTGAAACTCGCTACCCTTGTTGGACCATGGCCGAATTCCGTTTCGTGCGCCATTCTGATATGGTCGGTTGCACACAAGCTATTGTCAAGCGCGGAGTTGAACGGTGTCTACCGATATTTTTTACATCGAAATCCCGGAATCTGTGTAAAAAGTATCGCGGCTGGGCCTCAGGACGGCCCCAGATGATGAAAATTACACAGAATCCGGCGTTCGTGTGTAAAAAACTTCATCTGCCGCGCGCAACCCATCCCAACTGGCCACCAAACACTCAAAAACCGCCCTAGCTTCGGCACCTAAATGGCCATCCCACCGCACTTCCACGAACACCCCACAGTAATTCACCACAAATCACGGCGATGCGCAGGCACTTTCCCAAAGCCAGCACCACAAACGGAGGCACGCTAAGGAAAATATGATATATCCGTAACCGTCGAAGGATTCTCCCCGACCTGGCGATCAGCCATGGCAACATTCTGGTAAACCGACACCCGTCAACGCTCAAATCCGGAGCTCCACCCGTAACCTAGGCAGTAGCTTATACACATATATATTTTGGACTCTCGATACAACCCGTCGCAGCAGCCATTCTACGGCCTTGAAACTCGCTACCCTTGTTGGACCATGGCCGAATTCCGTTTCGTGCGCCATTCTAATACGGTCGGTTGTACACAAGCCATTGCCAAGCGCAGAGTTAAACGGTGTCTACCGATATTTTTTACATCAAAATCCCGAAATCTGTGTAAAAAGTATCGCAACAGCGGCCCTGGGCGGCCCCAGATGATGAAAATTACACAGAATCCGGCTTTCGTGTGTAAAAAACTTCATCTGCCGCGCGCAACCTATCCCAACTGGCCGCCAAACGCACCTCCGCCGATAGGCCGCGCGCAATGTTGGGCTAGTGCCCGCGGGTAACGAGGTCCTCAGGCGTGCGAACCGGTTCACCGAGGGCGGCGGAAACAAAAGGGGCCCAAGGCAATTCGAGGCGAGCCGCCTTGAGGAGTTGCTGATTGCACATGATTTCATCGACGGGACCACTGATCAGGCGTTTTTCGTGGATTACAACAGCCGTCTTGGCGAACGCATATGCGAGATTCACGTCGTGCGTAGACAGGATTACCGCCGCGTCGATTCGCTCAAGCGTTTGAAGCAATTGGGCGCAGCCAGCGGGATCCAGGCCAGCAGTGGGCTCGTCCAGCATGAGCACTTCGGGTTGCATGGCCAAGGCGCCGGCGAGTGCGACGCGTTTGCGCTGGCCATAAGAAAGTTGCTGGGGAACGCGGTCGGTAAGATCCGCAACCTCGGCGGCAACCAAAGCGGATTCGACACGCTGTGCGATTGCCTTCGAATCCAAACCTTGATTCATCGGACCGAAGGAAACATCGTCGCGCACAGACAAAGCGAAAATCTGATCGTCGGGTTCCTGAAGCACCAATTGCACCACAGACCGAGCGTAGTTGCGGCTCTTTTTCTTCCGATCCAACACCTGGCCCTTGACGCGCACCACCCCAGCGGTGGGCGACCAAGCGCCACAGAGCAGGCGAAACAGGGTGGATTTCCCGGATCCGTTCGGTCCAAGCAAGGCGATTCGGTCGCCAGGCAAAATGCTTAGGCTTACGCCTTCAAAGATGTTTGGGTTGCCCTCGTGGGCAAATGTGGCGTCGCTAATTTGTACGAGCGCGGTAGGGGGATTCATGGGTGCCAACAAGCCTCACATCGGGACAAACAAACTTACTAACGTCACAGCCACCAAGAGCGCCACGTAACCAGCCAAATAGCCCCAGCGCGTGGCGGCACCTTGGGAGCTGCCCACGAGATGCATGGTCGCGAGTTCGCCGCGCAATGAGACCCCTTCGCCGAGGCGCCGCGCGCGGGTAAAGGCCACCACAAAGAGCGCTGCGATCAGCCCCGCGACGGATCGAATCCACCTTCGCATGTTTGTGTGACCCAATCGTGCGGCTTGCGCCTCCCACATGGTCCGCGCCGTGGCGATCAGCGTGGCGATCATCCGGTATGTCAACGCCATCACATGCACGATCGAACTCGGGATCCCGATCCGCCCGCACCAACCAAGCAATTGCGCCATCGGCGTGGTGCAAGCGAATAACATCGTGGAGCTCATCGCCACAATGGAGCGCCCAAGGACGGTGGCGGCCTGCGCCACCCCGCCATCGATAAGCACGATCCCCTCGGTGGTAATCGCAAAAATGAGCGGGCCAAGACCAAGCGCGATAAAAGCGGCGGGGGCGGCGACAAGTCCGGCGTAAAGACGCCAAGGAACACGCGCGAGATATGCGCACACAAGTACGACTGCGGCGAAGAGCGGCAGCGCGGGCAACGGCGGCAAGGCGATGACGCAAAAGGTCATGCCAAGGAGCAGAGTCGCTTTCTCGCCGACGCTCACCCCTGCCCAACGGCTGCGCGCGGCGGCGAGTTCCAGTGCGTTCACGCCGTGGTAGCGCCCGCCGAATCTTCGGCTTCGTGTTCTATTACGGCCTTGGAGCGGCCGCGGTAGTTGCCCAAGGCGTAGCCCAAAACGCCCGCGCCGAGTGCCGCTTGCAAGGCGAATAGGCCGGATTCGACCTCGCCCGGCAGTTCGCCGACGAGCGGTTCAAACCACGGCGTGTAGTCGGGATTTTGCTCCGCGACGATGCCTTCTGCGGCAGCATCCGTGCCTCCGAACTGTTCTTCGGATGTGGGGTCGCCGAAGTGGAAGAACATGGGAAACGCCGCGATAATGATTGCCAGGCCGATCAGACCCCAAGTTGCAGGTTTCATTGCACTGCACCCTCCTTTACGGTGCTTGTCGACGCCGCAGAACGCGCCGTCGATACGTCCTTCGCCGAGGTGAGCACGCCGAGCAAACGCAGCTCCTTGGTCGCGATAACGCTTAAGCTACGGAACACCAGTACGGTAACGATGCCCTCCACGATTGCCAGCGGAACTTGAGTCGGCGCATACAGCGCCATAAAGGTCGTGGCTGCGGTACCAAAGCCGGCCGCATGGTGCGCGGCGGCAAGCTGCAGCGCCGTGACCACATAGGTGGAGAGGTCCGCGAAAAACGCGGCGAGGAAGATGGCGACGCTCGCCGATAGACCAGCCTTTCGAGACACCCTCCAGATGGCGTAACCCACCCAAGGCCCCACGATGGCCATCGAAAAGATATTCGCACCTAACGTGGTGATGCCGCCGTGAGCGAGCAACAACGCCTGGAACAAAAGTACGATACTGCCGAGCAGCGCCATGACAGGCGGCTTAAACAACACCGCCCCGAGGCCAGTGCCCGTCGGGTGCGAGGACGAACCGGTCACCGACGGAATCTTCAACGCACTCAACACAAAAGTAAAAGCCCCGGCAGCCCCCAACAATAACCCCGTTTCCGGCTGCTCCTTGATCTGTTTTTTCGCCGCCATGGCGCCGTGAACCACAAACGGCGCCGCAGCAACTCCCCACGCAATAGCATGAGACGCGGGAAGGAAACCTTCCGCAATATGCATGATGTCACTCTTTCTATCACTGGGCCCGAACACCTCGCAGGCCACATTATTGTGTACGGTTGCAGCCGGTCTCCTGGCTTCGTTCTGTTCCCGCCGCGCGCCCCTTCAGCCTTCCCACGCCCGCTGGCGCAGTGACCTTGACCCAACACCGAGCCTAGACACGAAGCAACAAAACATACAGTGGCGAGGGCCGCTGCCGGAATCCCACCGGCATTCCCGAACACTGCAACATCAACAACGTATCATTTTGAAACAAGCATCGAAACGAAAACGCTTGGAACGTTAACTGCTTGTGACGCAGCAACAACGCTTTGCCCTCCCCCGGTTCCCCCTGCTACACTCCCAATGTTCTTCGCTTGATAGGAGCGTGTGTTCGCGGGCGGTCAGGACCTTGGGTCCGCCCAACACACGCAGCTCGGCGCCGCGCGCCTAACAATCCTGGCAGGCGTCGCATCACATTCGATCAAGACCAAGAGGTATTTTCTTTCATGGCTAACATTAAGTCCCAGATCAAGCGCATCAAGACCAACGAGAAGCGCCGCGTCCGCAACCAGGCTATTCGCTCTGCTGTTCGCACCGAGATCCGCAAGTTCCGCGAGGCCGTCGAGGCTGGCGACAAGGCTGCGGCGGAGACCCAGCTCCGTGTTGCTTCCCGCGCCCTGGACAAGTCCGTGACCAAAGGTGTGTTCCACCGCAACAACGCCGCGAACAAGAAGTCTCGCATGGCTCGCGCCTTCAACAAGATGGCCTAAACGCGTCTGCCTAGCTTTGCGCTAGGTTCCCGCACTGTGACCCGCGCCGTATTCGGCGTGGGTTTTCCATTTCTCGCACGCTACCCCGCAAGCTCCGCGATCTCGCGCACGGCTGTTTCGATTGCGTATTCGGGGTCGGCGCCGTGGCCTTTGACGGCGGCGTCGAGCTCCCCGACGATTATGACGGCTTTCGACACCGCGTCCCCCGACCAGCGTCGAGCCATGCGGGCAATCTTGTCTACTTTCCAGGCTGGCACGCCAGCGGCGCCCGCGAGCTGATAGGTATTGACGGCCCCGCGCGTTGTGTACAAGCGTGCGATTGCCCCGACATTTCCGGAGAGCGCGGCGGCCAGCACGACGGGGCTTATGCCGAGTTGCAGGGCGCGTCGTGTGGAGGCGACCGCTCGGACGGTTTGCCCCGTGCAGGCGAGGTCGGCGATGTCGAAGCCGCTGACCTCGGCCACCCCGGCGTAATACGCATGGACTTTTTCTACGGTGACTTCACCGCCCGTATCCGCAACGAGTTGGCTCACCGCCGATGCCAATTCCCGCAGGTCACTGCCGACGCCCTCAAGGACCGCATGCACGACGTCCGGCGTTACCTTCACTCGGTGCCGTCGGAATTCTGCCATGACAAAGCCAGGGCGATCCTTTGCGGAAATCTGTGCGACCTCGTGGACCTCGGCCACCTTGCGGAATTGTTTTACCATTGCCTTCGTGCGACCGCCGCCGGAATGCCGGATCAGCAGGAAGATGCCGGGGGCGGGGTGCTGCGCGGCGTCGAGAAGCAATTGGGCGGGTTCTTTGCCGGCTTCGTCGGTATTGGTGAGCACCAGAATGCGGTCCTCGGCAAACAGGGAGGGGCTGAGCAGGCCTGCGAGCTCACTCGGTTTAATATCGCCGGCACGCAGCGAAGTTACGGGAACATCGCCGCCCGCCTGGCGTCGAATCTGCGCGGTGAGTTCCTGGCAAGTGCGTTCCGCGAGGAAAGGCTCATCGCCGACGATCAGGTGAACTGGGGCAATCACACGACCATCCTAGGCGCGATGCCGGTATTGCAACACCCCGACGCCCACCGCATTCGCGATCGTCACCGCGAGGGTGGCCGCGAGGAGCACGACTATGGCGGAGTGGGAACCCACGCCCTCGTCTCCGACAATATGTTTGATTAGGATGCCGAACACTGCCCACACCAACACCAGCGAATACGCCAAATCACGCAGATACACCGAATTCCAAATGCCCATGCTCAGCCCCACGAACAACGCCGCGCCAAGCCAAAACGATTGGTTTTCAAACAGCGGATGCCAGCCGATGCTTACCAGCCACGCCTTCACATTGGCTATCACCGCGATGGTGATCCAGCCGAAGTACACCATAAACGGCAGCACGACGCAGCAATAGTCCGCCGTGGAACGCTCCTCATAAGTGGCCTTGTGCACTTGGCGGACAATCATCGAAAGCACTACAAATAGCGCAATAATCAAAAGCAATGAGGCGTCAATGGCGCGATAATGCCAGGCGAGAATCCAGCCGATATTCATCAGACAAGTAGCGATAAATAGCACTCCAATTCGGAGAAAAATATCCTTGTCCACCAGCGAGAACAGGCGCCGCCGAATCGGCGAAAATTGGTACGCAACATAGCATATAAGAAGCCCGTAAATAACGATCCAAATGGAAAAGGTAAAATCAGCCGGCGTGAAATAGTTGACGTACCGCTCGGAAACCTCACCCGTGGTGAAACCGCCGATGCGCAGGGTGTTTGCAATGATGTTCATTACCAAGGTGAGTGCAAGCGCAACTACGCATAACCATTTAAGCGCCCTTTCTTCCCGTAATCTGGCGCTTGAATCAGCTGCGAAAATCACGGCCCACTCCTTTTTTCAACGAACCTCGACGCCGAGCGACTCTGGAAGGCAATGACTGCACTGCAGATAAACGCCAAAACATCCGGAACGCCGTTCTTAACATCAATTGTAACGAATATAAACAAACAAGTCAGTACTCCACACGCACATTAGGGACACGTTCACCACCCGAATTCATCGCATCAAACACGTGCACTAAAATCTGCCGTCGCGCGCATGTTGTGTGCCATCGCTATACAGCGCCACCTCCCCGTCACGATTCGGGTACAGCACCGGAACTCCGCCTTTGGTACGCGTCGGGCGGTCGCGGGCCTTCCCGCCGCCATCGAGCACCACCACCGCATCGGTCCCCGCGGGTGGCTCATAATCGCCGCCGATCTTTTGTTCGGTTACCACATTGAGCTGATGGAGCGGGATTTCCTCCGGACGATCCCCCAGCGGGACCCCGGGCAGCAGCCACACCAGCGTCGCCGCAGCGGCCCCGCCAAGCACCCAGCGCCCCCACCCTCGATAGAACAGGTATACGATCCACGCGCTGCCGAGCAGCACCCAGGATACCGGCGCGCTCAGCTGCGGCCCGTGCAAGGTCACCGCCACCAAGTGAATCCACCGCGCACACGGCTCCACGAGAAAGAGCGCAATTGATTCCAAACCGCCGGGCAATAACGAACAGCCCACCGCGACCAACCCCAACACGGTAATCACACCCACCACGGGGGCCGCAAGTATGTTCGCCAATACGGAGACCAGCGGGATCGTGCCGGTCACCATCGCGAGTATCGGCGCGGTCACCACGTCGGCCGCGATCGCCACCCCGAGCGCGCGCACCACCACATCCGGCATTCTGCGTCCGAACAGACTTACGCGCGCAAGGGCAGGCACCAGCAGGGGTTGCAAGGCGACTATCCCGCCGGTGGCCGCAACCGACAAGGCAAAACCGTATTGCACGGCGAGGTCGCTATCCCACAACACAAGGCCGCACACCGCAAGGCTCAAGCCATGAATCGGTTGCATTTTCGAACTATTTATCACCGCAAGCAAGCCGACCATACCGGTCACCCCGGCGCGCAACACGCTCGGCTCCAGCCCCACAAGCCCTAGGAATCCGATCAGCGCGACCGCCGCCGCGAACACCTGCACACGAGGCGAAAGTGTGAGCAAACGCGCGGCGGTAAACACGATGGTAACCACCAGCGCAACATTGGAACCGCTGACCGCCGTGAGGTGCGAAAGCCCCGTTTCGATATACAGGTGCCGGTCCGCCTCCGATTGCATGTTCGTATCGCCGAGCACCATGCCAGGCACCAACCCACGCGCCTCGGCCCCCAACCAAAATTCGGAAGCTTGAGCGAATGTATGGCGCACGTGGCCCGTGATCGCCTGCCAACCTTGCGGCGGCGCCACAACGGTGAGATCCCGCGCCGTCAGCAACTCCGCAACCAACCCGGCGCGCTCGCTCGGCCGCGCCTGAACCGTCGCCTCCACGGTCGCACCGGCCGCTGGGGGCGCAGCCCCGCGAAACAGCACGGGCAGCGTCACCGGGTAGCCTTGGTCATCGACCTTGAGCAGCCATAACTCATCGCTCAGACGTTTGGGATGATCGGCGATCACACCACGCAGACGTTCCGGCGTATCGACGCCCACCGCACGCACACGCAGCTGGGAGATCACCGTAGCCACGCTTCCGCCGCACCCCAAGAGGATCGCTTGGCCGAAGCTCCGCAGCGCCACTGCACCGAGAGAAGATGCGATTACCAGTGCGATCGCCACGCCGGGGTGGCGTAGCACCACCATGGCGGTGGCGGCCCACAAGAGCGCCGCCAATGGCACGAGGCGGAGCTCGCTCATAGCGTGACAAGGTCTTTTACCTGCTCAAACTTGGCGGATCCAATCCCCTTCACCTCCTGCAATTGATCGACGCTGGCGAACCCTCCGTGCGCCTCGCGGAATTCGATAATCGCCTGCGCGGTCTTTTCGCCCACTCCGGGAAGTTGTTGCAATTCCTCCGCAGAGGCGGTGTTGAGGCTTGTGGAGCCCGACCCGGGGACGGCGGGGTTCGCCCCGGGTGCCCCTGGGATGGGGACCGGTTGCCCCTGCGGAGGCACCACGATCTGCATCCCGTCGGTAACTTTCTGCGCCTGATTGACCGCAAGGATGTTCGCCTCCGGCTTGGGCCCAGCGTGCGCTAAGGCATCCGCAATGCGCGCATCCGGCGCCAACGTGACAAGACCAGGGCGTTCCACCTCGCCCACCACGGAAACCACCGCCTCGCTCGGCGGGGCGGCCGCCGCGGTGGAGGCCATCAATGCGGAAGGAAACGCCTGTTCAGGGGCGGAGGTAAGGGCCGGACGGGACCACAACACGTAGCCCACCAGCCCGGCGACCAAAACGACGCCCAATATCACCGCCTGCTTTATTGAAACCCCAAGCCGCGGTGTGGGGTATTCCACATCCAACAGCTCTTCCTCGCCGGTGGGAGCCGTAAATTCCTTTAACCGATCGCGTGTATTCGTACCCATACCCCGCACGCTAACCGCAAATGACCAGCGGCAACAGGGTTTGAAGCAACCCGCTGAGCAAACCTGTGGAATTTGGTAGGTTATCCACAGGCCACGGCATTAGCAACCGCAAAAACCTTGCCTTCGGGGCGCGAATGAGGTATTGCGCTAGATGGTCACCAAGCTTTCCAACCAGCGAAATTTCTCCTGCCCGATGCCGCGCACCTTGCGCAGCTCATCAAGGCTTTGAAAACCACCGTGGGCTTCCCTGTACTCCACGATGGCGTGCGCAGTCACGGTACCCACGCCGGGCAGGCTATCCAGCATGTCAAACGTGGCGGTATTGATATTGATTTTCCCCTCATCGACGGGGTCATCTTCCGCCGCAGGCTCCGCAATCTGTGCGGCCGAGTCGGCGGGTTCGGCGGGGGCGGCAGGCGCGACGTCGACAAGCGAAACAGGTTCGCAAAACGCAATCGGGGTGGGCAACGCGGGCTTGTTTTCGCTGGTCGGAAGCGATAGGACGGCCGATTGGGGGCGCCTGCAAAATTGCGAAAAATACACATAGCAGCCGACGCCGACCGCGAACATCAGACCCCACTTCAGCCAGGATGGCGGTGCGTGTTTATCTTCGATTTCCTGCTGTTGACCGCGGTTTTCGCCTGCAACTGTTGCCATACATCTACGCTAGACAACCAACCATGCTTTAGTCAGTGGGTTGCAGCACATTTTAGGGTAATTATCCAAATTCTGCTACCTGTTTCACACGCGCTACCGGCGGCGCCGTCGCCTGTGCCCTCGAACGTTTGGGCAAATGAAGCGTGATGTGCCACGGGAATCGTGGAGTTCGGGCGGTTAACAAGCAAATCACATACCTAATTGATTTAGGTAAGGGTATCCTGTCATGGACAGGGTTTTTAGGTGGGCCTTTCGGCTCACCCCATACATACATCGAAGGAAGGAACCCGATGGCTCACGTCAAACGGCAACTACCCAACCCGAATGAAATCTTTGAGCTACTGAAGTTCAAAAAGCTGGACCTCAACCTGAAGCGCGCCCGCCTGCAAGACGCACAAACGATCGATGACCTCCGCAAGATCGCCAAGCGGCGCACGCCGGCGGCGGCCTTCGACTACACCGACGGTGCCGCGGACGACGAGATCTCGATGAACCGCGCCCGGCAGGCATTCAGGGACGTGGAATTCCATCCATCCATCTTGAAAGACGTATCCAAAGTGGATACCTCCTGCGAGGTGTTCGGCGGACCATCCGCACTACCGTTCGGCATTGCGCCAACCGGATTTACGCGCCTTATGCAGACCGAAGGCGAGCTCGCCGGCGCCGCGGCCGCAGGCAGGGCGGGCATCCCATTCTGCCTTTCCACATTGGGCACCACCTCCATCGAGGATGTGAAAGCCGCCAACCCCAACGGCCGCAACATGTTCCAGCTGTACGTGATGCGAAAGCGCGAAATCTCCTACGGCTTGGTCGAACGTGCGGCCAAAGCGGGATTTGACACACTGTTTTTTACGGTGGATACGCCCGTGGCCGGGGCCCGCCTGCGCGACAAACGCAATGGCTTCTCCATCCCGCCGCAGATTTCGCTTGGCACCGTGCTCAACGCTATCCCCCGCCCATGGTGGTGGCTCGACTTCATCACCACCCCAACGTTGTCCTTCGCATCGCTGACCAGCACCGGAGGCACAGTCGGCGAGCTACTCAACGCGGCGATGGACCCCTCGATCCAATTCTCCGACCTAGAAGAAATCCGCGCCATTTGGCCCGGCAAGCTCGTGGTCAAGGGCGTGCAGAATGTGGAGGATTCCAAGAAGCTCGCGGACCTCGGCGTGGATGGCATCATCCTGTCCAACCACGGCGGCCGCCAGCTCGATCGCGCACCTGTTCCCTTCCACCTCGTGCCGGAAGTGGTGCGTGAGGTGGGCAAGGACCTGGACGTCACCATGGACACCGGCATTATGCACGGCGCCGATATCGTCGCCGCGCTTGCCGTTGGCGCCAAATTCACCTTTATCGGCCGCGCATACCTGTACGGCCTGATGGCAGGCGGTGAAGCCGGCGTCGATCGTGCCATTGAAATCCTGGCGGAACAGGTGCGCCGCACCATGCAATTGCTGCAGGTAGAAACCATCGATGAGCTCGGCCCGCACCACGTCACTCAGCTGACGCGCTTAAAGCCGCGCAATATCGGTGAAGACGCCCGCCTCGACCGCGGACTGCTGTAACCACCACACCGTGTAAGCGATACACACTGGCCCCCGCACCAAAGCAGCGACAAAATCGCACATGCGCGAGCTGCTGCGGGGGCCAAACCTATGCCTCGGGGGAACGCCAATGTTTCCGCTTTACTTATCGGGCACATGAACGGAAACAAAGAAGGTTATTCAGGGGTTTCTGTAGAAGAATAGCTTGGTAAGGGTTTGTATTGTGCGCTTCGTGGTGGCTATGGGTAATCGGCAGTCGGTGTGAAGTATTCGCCAGTTTTTGATGTGGGCGATTGCTTGTTCGACGACCCAGCGGATGGATGCAAGAGCGTTGTTGAAGCGCTGCTGCCAGGGTTCGAGAACCTTTTGCCCGTTGTTGCGTTTCTGGGGGATGTCAAAACCAGTACCTACGTACCCAAGGTCGGCGGTGACATAGTCGCCTGGCAACACGGTGGTGATGCCCAGCTTATCTGCGATGCGCTTATCGTGAGATCTCCCAGGCATTGGCGGGCTGATGTACTCGATATTGCCGTTCTGGTCGGTCAAGACTGCGAGGTTGTGGCCGGTGGCTTTGCGTTTGCCGCTGATCAACTGTTGTTGCCCTTTCCATGACCAGCATGGGACCAATGTCCCATCGAGGACGCGATGGCGCGTTGGTACGAGGTCTTCCACGGTTGGTGCGGTTGGGAGAAAGCGTTCCAGAAGGTCAAGGACTGCGTTGATGGCGCGGGAAATCGTGGGTTGGGACACCCCATAGATCGTGGCGATCACACGTTGCGGGAGATTTTCGCTCCAGTAGTAGACCAAAGCGCATTCCAGGCTACTGACTAACCCCAAACTAAGGGGGCAATGATGTGTATAACCTGCGGTTTCGATGTCGTTGGCTAGCGCGATAATCTCATCAGTCGAACATTTGCTAGTATTGGCCCAGCGGTACAAGGCATTTGTGTTTTGTTTTGTCATAGATTCATTATGCGGAACCTTGTATCGCCTTTGCTATGTTCGGGGGTATTGAGGTCGGAAAGTCCACCCGGCAAAACCCCAGCGGTTGAATAACCCTCAAACATTGATAGCCCTTCTTTATATTTAGCAAAACTGCATTTTTATGCCTTTTGGGGGAATTGTAAAATAGCAACATTGTTAATAAGCGGCGAATCTGATCTGTTGCGAAATCCCAAAAGACATCAGACGTTATTACCCCCAGAATTCACCCCTAATGAATCTTAGGAAAATCTATTACTAGAGTAAATTCTGGGTCTAATATATTCTTGTGTTGTTCGATACGAAGGCAGTAATACATCATTTTGTTTGATAAAGGAGCAGCGATGACCACGCCACAAGAACCCAATGAAACTCCCGAGAACTCCGCAGGTCAGCAGCCTTCCTTCCCTCATGCTTCCAATCCGTTTGCGGTTCCGCAGGCGAACTACAACGCCCAGCAACCCGCCGGATACCCGCAAGGGCAGCCGCAATTCAACCCCCAAGGGTATCCTCAGAATTTTGGTCAGATGCCGCAACAACCTAAGAAAAACAGCGGCTGTTTAAAATGGGGATTGATCATTGTCGGCATCTTTGTATTGTTGACAATCATTAGCGTTATCATCGCGGTAGTCGCGTTTGTCAATAACAGTGATTCCTCTTCTTCAGGCCAGGCCACCAGCACAACGCAAAACGCCGACGCGGTCGGAGGAACCCAAAACGCCGATAACCTCAGCGTCGGGGATACCTTTAACGGCAGTGACGGCCTGAAAATCACCGTTAGCTCCTTCGAGGTTATTGAAACACCTATCCTCGGCCCGCATTCCTGCGCGCTCATCACCTATGTGAATGAAGGATCGGGCGAGGCTAATTTCGAGCAGTTCTTCGATTGGTCTTTGCAGAACCCCAGCGGTGTGATTGATCAACCCACGTACGCGGGCGAAAACGACCTGCAGAGCGGCAAACTTGCCCCCGGCGGCACCGTTTCCGGAAATGTCTGCTTCGACACCACGGAACCCGGCGAATACTCCCTAACATACGAGCCGACGCTTAGCCTGTTCTCCACCGATAAGGCAACGTGGAAGGCTCCCCTCTAGGCCCACCGCGACGCAACACCTACACAGCGGTTTCCTCGGTCGGGCTTGGCGCATCCATCACCACCGTGATGGCTATCGCGCCTGGCCCGGAGTGAACCGCGAGCACCTGTTCCATTTCGATGATGTCGATTTCATTGGGATCGACCAGCCCCAACGCTGCCACCAGCATATCGCGGAGTTTGCGTACGGCCTCGCGGGCCTCGTGCTGCGCCAGCGTGATACTGGCGTGGCCGTCGCCGATTTTCGCGGCCACGATCTCCACGATTTTGGTAAATGCTTTCGCCTGGGTGCGGGTCTTGCCCACCACCTCCAACCTGCCATCGTTCAAATGCATGATCGGCTTCGTAGCAAGCGCGGTGGACACCAGCGCGGTGGTCGCGGACACGCGCCCGGATTTCCGCAGTTCATCGATGCGGTGGACATACAGCCAGGTTTCGGAACGATCCAGCACATCGACGGCGACCTCAGCGCAAGTATCCAGATCGTCTCCGGCCAGCGCACGCTCGGCGGCCGCGATCGCGGCTTTCCCAAGGCTCATGCCAACGCTGTTCGTATCCACCACCCGCACCCCGCCTTCGAACACACCGGCGGCCGTGACCGCATTCGACCAAGTGGCCGAAAGCTCCTTCGAGATATGTAACGCCACCACCCCGTCGTCGCCTCCGCGTTCGAGTTGTCGGGCGTAACAGGCGACGAGTTCTAGGGGATTCAATCCCGAGGTAGAACGATCCCCTCCCGTCTGTACCACGTGCAGATCCACAACGGTGATGCCAAATTTTTCCGCCACGGCTTCGGGCAGGCAGGCGGATGAGTCGGTGACTACGCGAACAGCCACTTCGGCCCCTTCACAAATTGATCTAGCGGTCGAGTTCCAAACCTAGCGCCACACCCATATTCCAGCCATCGAGATACCACTGGGGGTCGTGGATATTGGTTTCGTCAAAACGTGCGTCAGCAACCACGGGATCGCCTTCGCCGTCAGCATCAAGGCTACCGTCATAATAGCGAGGCCGCGCGGTGAGCCGCGCCCAACATGTGTTCTTCAGCCCAGAAAACATGATGTAGTCCTCGTTTTTGGTCAACCCCAGCAGGCTGGCGGTCAATGCGCTGATGGTTCCACCGTGGGCAACGATAAGCACCGCACGATCCTCCCACTCGGGCAGATCGCGCATCAGTTCGTCCACAACTTCGCGGGCGCGGGCGGCGACCTCCAACCGGGTTTCCCCACCCGGCGGGGCCCAAGTCACATCGTGACGCCACCGCGCGCGGGCGCCCGGATACTTAGCGTCCACATCCTTGTGGCGTTGCCCCTGCCATTGCCCCAGGTTCGTTTCACGAAGCCGCGGATCGGTGACCACCGGGACGTCGATAAGCCGACTTACCTCGAGCGCAGTGTCGTAAGCGCGGCTCAGGTCCGAAGATAAAATCGCGCATATGTTCTTCTGCGAGAGGTAGCGGGCGGCATTGTAAGCCTGTTCGATACCGAATTCGCTGAGCTTAGTGTCCAGCTGCCCCTGCATTCGGCGGCTGGCGTTATACTCCGTTTGCCCGTGGCGCAATAAATAGAGGCGCCTCACAGCTCGTCCGCATCCGGCTCTTTATCCGCCAACGGAATTTCGTCTATCGACGCCACGTTCCGCACGTCCACGTCACCCGCCCACGCCTCAGGGCGAACGGGAGTATCGATCCCCGCAATATCCACGAGGGGACAATCGCGCCACAGGCGATCAAGCGCATAGAACTCACGTTCTTCCTTGCGCTGAATGTGGATCACCACATCGCCATAATCGAGCAACGCCCAGCGGCCTTCGCGGACCCCCTCACGGCGCACGGGCTTCGCCCCCAATTCGCGCAGCTTATCCTCCACCTCGTCAACAATCGCGCTCACCTGGCGTTCGTTATCGGCGGAAACAATGACGAAGCAATCAGTAATAATCAGCTGATCCGAGACGTCAATCACCGCGATTTCTTGGCCGCGCTTATCATCCGCCGCAAGCGCGGCAGTGCGAGCCAACGAAAGAGAGTAATCAGAAGCAGTCACACTAGTCCTTATAGTTTTGGTTACCGGTCAAGTCTCCCACAAGAAACCTGGTTGAAGCTAGTCACGCGACACCGCGTGTTGATACAGGCGATGCTTGGCAATGTACTGAACCACCCCGTCCGGAACCAAGTACCACACCGGGCGACGGGCGGCTGCGCGCACCCGGCAATCCGTAGACGAGATCGCCATCGCCGGGATCTCCACCAATGACACCCTACTCCCCTGCTCCACGGGGAGATCGTGCGCGAGTTCGTACCCCGGCCGCGTCACTCCGACAAAATGCGCTAGTTCAAACATATGTTCCCAGTTGTGCCAGGTGACGATCTTCGCCAGCGCGTCCGCACCGGTAATAAAGTACAGCTCCGCGTTAGGATACACCTTCCGCAGGTCATGAAGGGTATCCACGGTATAGGTCGGCCCGCCGCGATCAATATCCACGCGGCTCACGTGAAAACGCGGGTTCGACGCCGTGGCGATCACCGTCATCAGGTAACGATGCTCAGCCGCAGTGACCTGCCGGTCCGCCTTTTGCCACGGTTGCCCCGTGGGCACAAACACCACCAGGTCCAACCCGAACCGATCCGCCACCTCAGAGCCCGCGACGAGGTGCCCATTATGGATCGGATCGAACGTACCGCCCATAATGCCGACGCGCCGCGGGGTGGCGGCCGGACGGGACAGCGGTCCCTCGGTATTCGGAAAAGGCATAGCTGGCATTGTACCCCTGCCGCGCGGGCCACAGGCCACCCGCGAATGTGCGGACCCACACACGGTGCGGAGCCACACGCGGTGCGGACCCTCACACGGTGCGGAGCCAAACGCGCCAAAGCGACGGGATGTGTTCTGCACTTCTGCGCGGCCGGTGCCCGCGCGTTTGACAGCACTAGAAACGCTGCCAGACCCGACAGGGCGACGCCCGCCGCACCTAGTTCTGAGACACATCGGCTCCGGCTCGGTGGGGCATATACAACCATATGTTTTGATCAATTTAAGAGTGCCGCCCTAGCAGCCATTCTGCGGCCTTGAAATTCGCTACCCTTGTTGGACCATTACTGCGCCTCAATAATCGCGCCATTTTAACATGGTAGGCCATCCACAACCTATCGGTACGCCAGGAGTTGAACGGTGTCTACCGATATTTTTTACATCAAAATCCAGAAATCTGTGTAAAAAATATCGCGGCAGCGGCCCTCGGCGGCCCCAGATGATGAAAATTACACCAGATCGCCGCGTGCCATTGAGTTGTGAACTTCTTTGATTGTTCTTGGTTTTATTGTACTTGGTTTTGTGGGGTTGGTGGTGGTGTTCCGATTTTGATGCCGACGGTGGCTGGTGGTGGTTGGAACATGGATCGTGGTGGGCGTCGTTGGGGGTAGGTGTTGTAGTAGATTTCTTCCTTTGCTTTGCGGTGTTTGAGTAGTGGTTTCCATTCGCCGGTGTAGACCTGTTGTGGGGTGAATCCGGCGAGGCCGCTGTGTGGGTCGTGGTTGTTGTAGGCGTCGATGATGGAGGCCATGGTGTTGGCGGCGGCCTTGATATTGGGGTAGCTGGTTAAGGCGTAGCGGTGGTGTTTGAGTGTGCGGTGGGAGGATTCTTCGAAAGGGTTGTCGTTGGATACGCCGGGGCGGATGAGTGAGAGTTCTACGCCGTTCGCGTCGAGCATTTGGCGCATTTGGGTGGAGGTCATGACAGCACCGTTGTCGGTGTGCAGGACTCGGACCTTGGTGTGGTTGAGCTGCTCGGCGGCGATGACTTGGGCGATGAGGTCGGTGGCGATGTGTTTGTCTTGGCGCAGTTGTACGGTGTGGCCGACGATTTTACGGGAGTGCAAGTCCAGCACGGTGTAGAGGTGAAATCCCTTGGTCATAAAGGATCCGGGGAGCCAGGTGATATCCCAGCACAGGACTTCGCCGGGCCGTGTCGCGGTCACTATTCGTGGTGGTTGCGGCGCCCGTGGCGCGCCGTGGCGCAGCGGGGCTGGCACCGTTTTGATTTCATTGTTCACGCGGTAAAACGTCCGCAATGAGCCGAGCAAGGGCTCCTCGGAATCGACATGGCTGAAAAAGATTTTATAGACCGATAATCCCTGCTCACGACCGTCACGAAGCAATGCGGCGATACGTTGACGCTCCGGGGCGCTAATCGTTTTCGGCGGCGCGGCCTTCGGGTGTTGTGGTGGTTTCTTCGGCCGCGGATGCCGCCGGTAATACAGGGTTGTTTTCGCAAGCCCAAGCAGCTTCAACGCTCCGTTTTGGGTATAGCCAGCCGCCGCAAGCAACTCTAAAATATGGTCTTCAAGCTTAACGAACTCATCGAAATCGGCTTGCTGCTCTGGGGAAAGTTTCCGGCCACCACGCATCAACGATCGGTATATTTTTGCATGGCGGCGATAGCTTTTCCCATCGCCTCCACCGCCTTGGCATGCGCAGTGGTGGCAGCATCCTTATCCGCAACCACCTTTTCCAATTCAGCGATCCGCGCCTCCAATTTGGCGTGACGTGTTTCCCACTTCGCGCGCGCAGTCTCCCACTTCGCGCGCTCGGTCTCCAGCTTCGCACGCTCCGCCCCCAGCTCGGCGTTAAGCGCCTCCAACTCCTGATTGCGCTGCGTCAGCCGAGAAAACTCCACGATATTTTCATCACTCATAGGAATATTTTCTCGCGGCGTTAACCCGATGTCGAGCGTGCCCGCCGCAAGCTGCCGCCGCCACAAATACAACTGCCGCGGCGTCACCCCGGCCGCCCGGAGGAACTCTCCCTTCAGACCATGCTTGGTCTCCGCATGGGCCAACACGATCTCCCGGCGCTGCTCCGCAGTAAACGTCCGGTCCGGATCTACCGGAGGGATCTGTACAGACATCTTGAACCTTCCTTCCTCATCCCCATGACCATCACGGGGAAGCTTCCGAAAGTTCACATCTTCAATGGCAAGGTACGGATCCGCGATTCTGGTGTAAAAAATTTCATGCGTAGCACACAACCTATCCCATTGGCTGCCGAACACCCCATTCGACACGATATGCACGCAGTTTCCCGGCCCAGCACGCCAACCATCGGCAAGCCACCGCAATTATGTGATAAATCCATAGCGACCGAGGCGCTCCCTAACTCCCGCAGTCGACTACAGCAAAACCTTGACGGACTGACACTAGGCGACACCCAATCCAAGCGCTTCATTCGCCACCAAGACAATAGTGATGCACATATAAATTTTGAACTCTTTAAACGATCCGTCATAGCAGCCATTCTGCGGCCTTGAAATTCGCTACCCTTGTTGGACCATTACTGCGCCTCAATAATCGCGCCATTTTAACATGGTAGGCCGTCCACAACCTATCGGCACGCCAGGAGTTGAACGGTGTCTACCGATATTTTTTACATCAAAATCCAGAAATCTGTGTAAAACATATCGCGGCGGCGGCCCCAGCCAGCCCCAGATGATGAAAATTACACCAGATCCGCGATTCTGGTGTAAAAAATTTCATGCACAGCACACAACCTATCCCCATCAGGCCAAGGTACCCTCCGCAACACCGCCTTGGCAGCGAGCGCGCGGACAAACCCAACCCAACAAGCCAACCAACAAGCCCACCCACCTAGCCCGACAAACCCACCCCACCTAGCCCAACCACCCCACCCTAACCAATTAGCCAAATAATATAGGCCACGCTCAGCCCCAGCATCGTACCCAGCGGCAGGCTGGCGCAAACCCACATCGCTACGGTGCCGCCGAGGCTTTGCCTGCCCAGAAATCCGGGGTAAATGCCCCCGAGGAACACCCCAAAGAGCGCGGCGGCGAGCACATAATCTTGGTTTGTCGCCACCACCCCCAAACCCCCGCCGGCTACGAACATTTTTACGAAGTGCCAGGCGAGCGTCCCGGCGGCGGTCATGCCAGTAAGCACCGTGAAGATGCGGATTCCCTGCCGAGTTTCCTTGGTGGTTTCGCCGTGTGTGCGCATTCCTCGTCCTTCCACTCGGGATTGAAGGTTCGTGCCGAGGCCGAGGGTATCGCGCCCGCAGCGCATGAGGCTAGAGGTTTCAGCAAACTTTTATGGCCTCATGTGACCATTGCCAGTGAGCACCCATTTACTGGACGTAAGTTCGGGAAGCGCCATGGGCCCCCGTGCGTGCAGCTTCTGCGTTGAAATGCCGATTTCCGCACCGAACCCGTATTGCTCCCCGTCGGTCCAGGCCGTGGAGGCGTTGATCATCACCGCTGCGGAGTCCACGCCATCCGCGAAGCGTTGCGCGGTGGCGATATTGCGCGTGGAGATGCCTTCGGTGTGCCCAGAGCTCCATTCCGCAATGTGTTCGATTGCCCCCTCGACGCCGGCGACGATTTGCACCGCGATGTCCATCGAAAGGTACTCTTCCGCCCAGTCCGTTTCCGCAGCTGCCACCACGTTTTCCGCACCAAACGCTTCGAGCTTTTCGACGTCCCCGTGCACCGTCACCCCTGCTGCCTGCAGCGATTCCACAACTTTGAGCTTTGCAGCGTCATCAAGCGCGGCATCGAGCAGGGCGGTTTCGGTGGCATTGCACACGCTGACGCGGCGTGTCTTCCCATTAAGTAATAGCCCAATGGCCTCGTCGAGATCGCAATCATGGTCGATATAAAAGTGGCAGTTACCGGTGCCTGTTTCAATTGTCGGGACCGTCGCTTTGGACACCACGGCGTTGATCAAACCGGCGCCGCCGCGGGGAATAACCACGTCCACGAGGCCACGGGCGGTAATTAAATCTTGCACGCTATCGTGCGTTTCGCAGGGCAGCAATTGCACGGCTGCCTGCGGTAGATCGTGCTTGGCTAGGGTTTCTTGCAGGATTTCCACCAGCACAGTATTCGAATGCTTGGCCGATTTCGAGCCGCGCAGCAGGGCGACATTGCCGGATTTTAAGGCCAACCCGAAGGCATCCACCGTGACGTTCGGGCGCGCCTCATACACCATGCCCATCACCCCGAGCGGCACCCGAACTTGCTGCATGCGAATTCCATTGGGCAGGGTTTTACCGGCCAGCACGTCTCCAACTGGGTCCGGCAGGGCCGCCACTTGGCGCAATCCGCCGGCGATGCCGACGATGCGCTCTTCCGTGAGCGCCAACCTATCTATCAGGGAATCCGGGAATCCGGCCTCCCTGCCTGCCGCTATATCCTGGGAATTCGCCCCCAAAATCCGGCTGCTTTGCTGTTCCAGCGCCTTCGCGGCGGCGTACAGCACTTTGTTTTTCACGTCGGTGGTTAACGTGGCTATCACTCGGCTGGCGGCTTTGGCGGCGCGCGCCTTGGCCAGCACCTCGTCCCGTTGTTGTTGTCGCGCGTCACTCATGGGCACAAGTGTAGCGTGCGCCCCACCGGACCCGGTTGGCAGATACGCTGGAGGGTGTAGTTATAGAAAGGACCAAAGCTCATGCGCCCCACCCTTGTGATAGCCGCCAGTATCGTGTTTATCGGCGCATGTAGCGCGCCCCTTCAGGCGAGCCCGGCAAGCACCTCAACCGCCGCCGCAAGCCCGGTGACGGTAGACTTTCACGGCAATGAGTTCCTCACCCGATTCGGGCATAGCTGCACCATCAAGGATTCCCACATCGAATGCCGGGAGGGAAAACACCAGGTAAAGCTCACCCCAAACGGGGTAAAGCACGAGGAACGCCAGCAGCCTGCCGACGAGAAACCTCAGCCGGCAATCCTACCCGTCGGCGCGCGTATTGAACGTGGACCCGCCCAGTGCACCGTCACCGAAAAGGCACTCGAGTGTTCGATTCGCGCGAAGGGGAAACGGCATTTCTTCCGCGGCGATGGGGAACGCATGGAAACGGCGTCCGGCGAGTTGTACACCACGAACACCAGGATGGAACCGCACGGCGGGGTGCTCACCGAATTCGCCGGCATGCGTGGGCACAAGTTTGCGATGCGGGACCCGGATGGCGGACAGCTCGCATGTTTTATCCCCAGCAACCAGCGGATTACCGAGGACCCCACGTTTATCATCTGCGGCGCGAAAACCAAGGACGCGCTGAGCGGCCAGTTCCGCATAGGCACCGAGTTGTCCGACCTTGGCACCGCCCGCCCCCAAGTACCGTTTGCGGACAACCCAAAGCCCGGGCCGATCACCGTTGCGCGTGACGACGTCCAGTGCGCCGGGGAAACTGCCGCGCTTATCTGCCGAACTCCGCTCGGGGAATTCCAAATCACGACCCGTCAAGCCGGCTTTGACAATATCCACCCGCTCACGGAAATGAGCGAGCAAAGCTAGGCGCGCGAGGCGTAGTCACTCAGGTAGTCCGCGTGCACGACGGGCTTGTGCATGCCCGCAGGCAGCTCGGACGTATGTTTGCCTATCATCCAGCTCAACAACTGTGAGTCATAGTTCACTTCACCGCGGCCGATAATCTCCCCGCCAGGCCCCATAATCTCTACAATCTCACCAGATTGGAACTCCCCTTCGAGGCTTTCGATGCCCACGGCGAGCAGTGACTTCCCGCCGCTGGTTACTGCGGTGACCGCGCCGGCGTCGATACGCAATGTGCCAGCGACGTCGGCGGCGTACAATGCCCAGAACTTCCACGCAGACAAGCGGTTTTTCTTTGGATAAAACACAGTACCCACCTCTGCCGCACCCAAGGCATCGGTGATGCTTGCGGCGGAGGTAAGCAGCACCGGAATGCCGCAGCGAGACGCCAACCGAGCCGCAGATACTTTCGAAGCCATGCCGCCGGTGCCCACGATGCCACCGTCGCCAGCGACCACGTTTTTAAGATCGTTGCCGTCGCGCACCTCCGCAATAAAGCGCGCATCCGGCTCGGCGGGGTTCTTATCGTACAGCCCGTCCACGTCGGAGAGCAGGATCAACGCATCGGCGGTAATAAGGTGAGCGACAATCGCCGCAAGCCTATCGTTATCGCCGAACCGCATCTCGGTGGTAGCCACTGTGTCGTTTTCATTCACAATCGGCACCGCACGCAACTGCCGCAATCGCTCAATTGTTCGCTGCGCGTTGCGGGCTCGATCGCGGCGACCCGCATCACCCGCGGTAAGCAACACCTGGCCCGTAACCCGGCCATAACGGCCAAAGCTACGCCCCCACTCATGGGCTAGGTGCACCTGACCCACGCTCGCCGCGGCCTGTTTGGTGGCAAGATCCACCGGCCGCTGCGTCAAGCCTAACGGCGCCATACCCGCCGCGATCGTGCCGGAGGACACAACAACAACGTCGGAGCCGGCTGACATGCGTGTTTGAACGGCGTCGACAAGCGCGTCAATTCGTGCAGGGTCCACCACAAAACCAGGACCCGTAAGCGACGAAGAACCCACCTTGACCACGATACGTTTGGCTTGGGAAATACGTTCCCGCAAACTCCCCGGAACGCCGTTGGACGTCTTACGCTTGGACTGATCAGACAAATACGGCGTCACCGGCAACATAGAACTCATGGGTATATGGTAATGCACACGGCTAATACCCCTGCCGCAAACGACGCCCCTGGATTTGTGCCAGCCGGCTGCCCGACTGACGGCGCGAGAGAACGGAAAGCGCACGCGGGGCAAACGCCAAACCGCCAACAAACCACAACACAGGCACCAGCAACGATTTGTACTCGACCGAACCAAACACGTTTGGAGCAAGAAGCGGACGAGTAATCTCACCAAGCCAATAAATCGGGAACACCTTCGCCACTGCGGCTACAGCATCCGGCAGAAAATCAATCGGAAACAGCACACCCGAAATAGACAAAATAAGGTACCCAACAAACATCACCGGCAACATCCACAATTGGCTTGGCGAAATCGCGCCCAACAACACCCCAATGGGCGCCACACACAACATCACAAACAATGACAGCGGGAACACCAAAAGGAACACACGTGCTGGGTCACCAACCTCAACATTAGAGAAGAAATACATGACCAGAAAAAGCAACAACACCGTAAGAAAATTGGCCAAAAACAGGGCGGAGATCTTACTGGCAATATAGCTCGACATACCGTACGGCAGAACCTTTGCGCGCAAAATTGTGCCGTTTTCCTGATCAACCATGATCTGCGAAGATACCGTCAGCATCCCCGTCATAGACAACGAAATCGCCGGTAGGGAGGCCATAACGGTGCCATAGGCGGAATCATCACCCGGCAGGTCTCCTCGAAAGTACAGGAGAAATCCAAACAGCGCCGCCGGGGCAACCACAATCAGCACAATCGCCAGCGGACGAAATTTGTGGCGGATTTCCACGCCGCTGCGAACAACGGCGCTTTTAACCAGTTGTTTGGCGCGTCGCGTGGTTTTTGATTGAGTTCCAATGCTCATTGCAATCACCACCTGCTGTCAGTTTTTGGGCTTAACTATTTCCAGGTACAGGTCTTCCAGAGAACTACGCCGCACCTCCAGATCTCGGATCGGCGTGCTCAACAATTCACGCAACATAGGTATCGGATCAGCGGTCCACGTTTCCCGGTAATCTCCCTGCGCGTCCACCCACGAAACACGCGTACCGCTATCAAAGAAGGTTATTCAGGGGTTTCTGTAGAAGAATAGCTTGGTAAGGGTTTGTATTGTGCGCTTCGTGGTGGCTATGGGTAATCGGCAGTCGGTGTGAAGTATTCGCCAGTTTTTGATGTGGGCGATTGCTTGTTCGACGACCCAGCGGATGGATGCAAGAGCGTTGTTGAAGCGCTGCTGCCAGGGTTCGAGAACCTTTTGCCCGTTGTTGCGTTTCTGGGGGATGTCAAAACCAGTACCTACGTACCCAAGGTCGGCGGTGACATAGTCGCCTGGCAACACGGTGGTGATGCCCAGCTTATCTGCGATGCGCTTATCGTGAGATCTCCCAGGCATTGGCGGGCTGATGTACTCGATATTGCCGTTCTGGTCGGTCAAGACTGCGAGGTTGTGGCCGGTGGCTTTGCGTTTGCCGCTGATCAACTGTTGTTGCCCTTTCCATGACCAGCATGGGACCAATGTCCCATCGAGGACGCGATGGCGCGTTGGTACGAGGTCTTCCACGGTTGGTGCGGTTGGGAGAAAGCGTTCCAGAAGGTCAAGGACTGCGTTGATGGCGCGGGAAATCGTGGGTTGGGACACCCCATAGATCGTGGCGATCACACGTTGCGGGAGATTTTCGCTCCAGTAGTAGACCAAAGCGCATTCCAGGCTACTGACTAACCCCAAACTAAGGGGGCAATGATGTGTATAACCTGCGGTTTCGATGTCGTTGGCTAGCGCGATAATCTCATCAGTCGAACATTTGCTAGTATTGGCCCAGCGGTACAAGGCATTTGTGTTTTGTTTTGTCATAGATTCATTATGCGGAACCTTGTATCGCCTTTGCTATGTTCGGGGGTATTGAGGTCGGAAAGTCCACCCGGCAAAACCCCAGCGGTTGAATAACCCTCAAACTTTTCCCTAAGGCTGCTCGGGCTGCCATCAGCAACAATTCCCCCGTGATTCAGCAAAATAATCCGGTTGCAAACGGCCTCCGCTTCCACCAAATCGTGCGTAGCCCAAATCACCGTTTTTTCGTTGGTGAGGGATTGCAGGGTGCCGTGGAATTTACGCCGCATACTCACATCAAACCCGGCGGTGGGTTCGTCTAGAATCAGCACGTCAGGATCCCCCATAAGTGCCGCCGCAACATCCACCCGGCGCCGTTCACCGCCGGATAGTTTGGCCAACCGCCGCCGCATCATTTCGCCTAGCCCGAGCTGTTGGACAAGGGTTTCACAGCGATTCACAGTTGCCGATTCGTAGGCGGAGCGGAGGTAGGTCAAAAATTCTTCAACGGTCCATTCACCGTGGTCGGTCCACTTTTGCAACATGAACCCCACCCGCTCTTTAAGGTGGTGCGGATCGCTGGTCGGGCGGGTACCCATAAACGAAACAGTGCCGGTGGTTGGTAAACGCAACCCGCACAGCGTTTCAATCAGCGTGGATTTTCCCGCACCATTCGGCCCCAGCAGCGCAATCTTTTCCCCAGGCCGCACCCTAAACGAAACCGCGTTCAGCGCAACCTTCTCCCCGAAAACCATACCGACATCATCGCACTTTAAAAGCACATCATTATCCGTACATTCTTTTTCATTCATCGTCGCTGACCTTTAAAAATTGTTCGGCACGCTCAATGGCTCACGAAAAAGTGCAGGTAGATAAGGGGCTTTATTCGCAAGGCTTGCCTGAGCGAATAAGAACACCTTTCGCGCGGTGGCGTGCCACCACATACAACAAAGCCTTTGGTAGAGGGTTACGTGATTAAACAAACCCTCTACCAAAGGCTTTAATTATGGACGCTACCACGGGGATTACCTGCCAGCAACCATCCTGCTTTATCAAACATGTAGCCACGCTTTACGGCCAAGGCCGAATCATCGGCTAGCCTTCCCAGCGCTCGCGGTCCGCGACTTGCCCGTCGCCGTAGTCGTATTCGTCGATCAAGCCGCGCCGCACCTGCGATGCGCGCTTACGTTCGGATGCGGAGGTGCGTTCCCTGCGCTCCAAACGCACGTCCGTTCCCCTACCGGTAAGGGGCGTATCCACGCCCGCGATGGTCGTCGGCTCCCACTCAAAGGACAGCTCTCCGATGGTGACGGTGCAACCTTCCTGGGCGCCCGCCTTCGCCAAGGCTTCCTCCACGCCGAGTTTGGCAAGGCGATCGCCGAGGTAGCCGATGGCCTCGTCGTTTTCAAAGTCGGTTTGCCGGATCCACCGCTCAGCTTTTTCGCTGCGCACCAGAAATCCACCGGGGATCTCGGGGTCCGCTTCGATAACAAATTCGCGCTGCCCGGCCACGGCCTTCGGCCGCACAATCGTCCGCTGTTCGGCCTTTTGTTTGGGCCGGTTGCGGCGGTGTTCCGCGACGATTTCCATGAGCTTATACTTCAGCGGCTCCAGCCCCTGGCGGGCGACGGTAGAGATAATAAACACCGGCCAGCCGAATTTTTCCTGCAATTCTTCCAGCACGAATTCGGCGAGCTCGCGGGCCTCCGGCACGTCCGCCTTGTTCAGGATGATCACCCGCGGCCGGTCCCGCAGATCGCCCAACCCGGTATCGGCATCCAGCGCGGATTGGTATGCGGCGAGTTCCGCCTCCAGCGCCTCAATATCGGAAATGGGGTCGCGGCCCGATTCCAGCGTCGCAGCATCCACCACGTGCGCCAATACTGCCGTACGTTCGATGTGCCGGAGGAAGTCCAACCCGAGCCCCTTGCCTTCGGAGGCGCCGGGGATCAGGCCGGGCACGTCGGCGATGGTAAAGGTATCGTGCCCAACGTTGACCACGCCGAGGTTCGGCTGCAGGGTGGTAAATGGGTAATCCGCGATCTTCGGCTTCGCGGCGGATAGCGCGGACACCAGCGAGGATTTGCCCGCCGAGGGGAAGCCCACGAGCCCGACATCGGCCATGGATTTGAGTTCTAGGATCACATCGTGGCGTTCCCCCGGTTCGCCTTTGAGTGCGAATCCCGGGGCTTTCCTTGCGCGGCTGGCCAACGCGGCGTTGCCAAGCCCACCGTGCCCGCCGGCAGCGGCGATATAGCGCATGCCCTCGGTGGTCATATCTGCCAGCACTTCGCCTTGTTCGCTCATCACCACGGTCCCCGCCGGCACCTGAAGCACAAGGTTTTGCCCGCGCGCGCCGTTGCGGTGGTCGCCCGCCCCATTGGCGCCGCGTTGGGCTTTCATATGCGGGCGAAAGTGGAAGTCCAGCAGCGTATGCACCTGCGGGCTGACCTCCAAAATAATGTCGCCGCCGTGTCCGCCGTTGCCGCCGTCAGGCCCGCCGAGCGGTTTGAATTTTTCCCTATGGATGGAGGCGCAGCCGTTCCCGCCGTCACCGGCCGACAGGTGGAGCACAACGCGGTCAACAAAGCGAGACATGAGCTTCCCTATTTCTCTATCTACTAAAGCGCTTAATAGTATCATTCCAATGCATTGCAAACCACCCGGGAATGGGTGATCCGTCAACATAGTTATATCTGGTATGAAGGCATTTGGATTTTTAAGTTTCGGCCATTACAGCATGGCCCCGGGACGCAAACCCGGCCCCCGCGAAGTACTCCACGACGCCATCGAACTTTCGGAACGTGCGGATAAGATCGGCGTGAACGGCGCCTATTTCCGCGTGCACCATTTCGCCACCCAAGGCGCCTCCCCGATGCCATTGCTTTCGGCGGTGGCGGCGCGCACCAAGCACATTGAGGTTGGCACCGGCGTCATTGACCTGCGCTACGAAAACCCGTTGTACCTCGCCGAGGAAGCTGCGGCGCTCGATTACATTGCCGACGCCCGCGTGGCCCTCGGCGTTTCCAGGGGGTCGCCCGAGGAGGCGTTGCGGGGTTGGGAGGCCTTCGGCTACACGGGCTCGCGCGACCCGCGCGGCGCCGATATAGCCCGCGACAAATTCGATCGTTTTCTCGAAGCGGTCTCCGGCAAAGGCCTCGCCGCGGCGGATCCCGCCCATTATGGCGCGGGCCTCAAGCTGCCGGTGTTGCCGCACTCCCCCGGCCTGCGGCAACGCATCTGGTGGGGCGCCGGCACCCGCGAAACGGCCGAGTGGGCCGCGGAAAAGGGCGTGAACCTGATGAGCTCCACCCTGCTTACGGAGACTCACGGCGCGGCTTTCGCCGACCTCCAGGCCGAGCAGATCGAACGTTTCCGCAAGGCGTGGAACCACGATTTCACCCCGCGCGTTTCCGTCAGCCGCACGATCTTCCCCCTAGTCACGGCCGAGGACCACCAGTTCTTTGGCCAGCACGCGCAGAGCAATGACCAGATCGGCAGCATCGACGGCTTCACCTCTACGTTCGGCCGCACCTATGCCGCCGAGCCCGACAAGCTCATCGAACAATTGCGCAATGATGCCGCGGTCATGTCCGCGGACACCCTCATGCTCACCATCCCGAATCAGCTCGGCCCAGACATCAACTTCAATATCCTGAAGAATTTCGCCGATCACGTCGCCCCCGCCCTCGGTTGGCAGCCCAATACCGCCGGTCCCGTCACCGGCTACCCCCTCCGCTAACCCACCACCGTTCGAACACAAAAACGCCGCCCCGGATGCGCGGTTTCACGCAGCGGGGCGGCGTTTTTGTATGTGTAAGTTACGCGGAAACTGCTTCGGTTTCTACGATGTTTACTACCTTGCGGTTGCGCTTCACGCCGAATTGCACGGCACCGGCCTTCAGTGCGAAGAGGGTGTCGTCGCCGCCGCGGCCTACGTTTTCACCCGGGTGGAACTTGGTGCCACGCTGGCGGACGAGGATTTCGCCGGCCTTGACTTGCTGGCCACCGAATCGCTTCACGCCAAGGCGCTTTGACTCGGAATCGCGACCGTTGTTAGAGCTGGATGCGCCCTTCTTGTGTGCCATTGTCTATTTCCCTCCTTTGGAAAATATGTTCAGCCTACCGGCTTTTACTTGGAAATCCCGGTGACCTTGACAACGGTCAGGGGCTGACGGTGACCCTGGCGCTTCTTGTAACCGGTCTTGTTCTTGTACTTCAGGATACGGATCTTCGGGCCCTTAACGTGCTCGACGATCTCGGCGTTAACGCTCACACTTGCGAGCTTGTCAGCGGTGGTGGTCACATCGGCGCCATCGACGAGCAGAACCGGGGTGAGAGCCACGGACGCACCCGGCTCACCCTCGATCTTCTCGACCTTGACGAGGTCACCTTCGGCAACCTTGTACTGCTTGCCGCCGGTCTTGACGATCGCGTACATAGGAGGGCTACCCCTTTATCTATAAACTCGGATCAGGCACCGCACTTCAAACAAGCAGTGGCCTGAATTTACTGTCTTACTGCATTTGAGCTCCACGGCAGGGCCGAACCCCGCCTGAAACTGCGACTTTCGAAGCCTACCCCTTGCGGGGTGTAAACACCAAACCGCCTAGTTCGATCGGTAGGATTTCCGAACCACGCGTCGCCGCCCGCGGGAAGACTGCACCTTTGTGGTGGCTGTCTGCGCCGCGGCGGTTTCGGTACGCCGTTCTTGTTTTGGTGCGGCAACGCTGGCCGCGGACCTGCGCACCGCCCGCCTGCGACCGCGACGAATTGAGGTTTCTACCACAGCTTCCACGTGTTCGGCTACCGCATCGGCCGCTTGTCGACGCCGCGGCTTCTCACCCGCCTCCGCATCCACACGTTCGACCGTCTCGCCGCGCCGCTTGGTGGCCGCTCGGCGCCGGCCACGGCGACGCTTTTCGATCACTTCTGCGACCGCATCATCGGCATCGTCATCCGCCACAACCGGCGTCGCCTGCTCGGGCTCCACATAATCGGCGGGGTCTGGCCGCCGATCGGAACGGGAATTGCCGCGGGTGGCCCGCTTTCGGCGTGGCGACGCCTCAAAGGCGGCGACAGCCTCTTCGAAGGTCATCCGCTGCGGGGCCTGTTCCTCTTCCTCCGTCGTGATCACCACTGCGGCCGCGAGTTCCTCAATGGTCGGCTTCTTTTCGGCGGCGTGTTCCTCTTCGCGCCGCTCCGCCTTAGCGCTCGGCTGCTGCGCGGGCCGTGCCGCGACCTCGTGCTTGCGCCGCGATCCGCCGCCGCTTCGGGTTTCCTGGTAGTCCACGGGATCGTCGTGCAGAATAATGCCGCGTCCGCCGCATTGTTCGCATTCGGTGGAGAAGGTTTCCAGCAGCCCGGTGCCCAGCCGCTTGCGGGTCATTTGCACCAATCCGAGCGAGGTGACCTCGGAGATCTGGTGTCGGGTGCGATCCCGCCCGAGCGCTTCGGTCAGCCTCCGCAGCACTAGGTCCTGGTTTTCGGGCAGCACCATGTCGATAAAGTCCACGACCACCATGCCGCCCATATCGCGCAACCGCATTTGGCGCACGATTTCCTCGGCGGCCTCCAAGTTGTTGCGGGTGACGGTTTCCTCGAGGTTGCCGCCGGAGCCGGTGAATTTCCCGGTATTCACGTCGATCACGGTCATGGCTTCGGTGCGATCGATCACCAGTGTGCCACCGGAGGGCAGCCACACCTTGCGCGACAGCGCCTTGGTCAGCTGTTCGTCGATGCGATAGTGCGCAAACACGTCCACGCCGTCGTGGTCTTCCGCGTGGTAGCGTTCCAGCCGCGGCAGCAGGTCGGGCGCCACGGATTGCACATAGGAGTGGACGGTGTTCCAGGCCCGCTCGCCTTCCACGATGAGCCGGCTAAAGTCCTCATTAAACAGGTCGCGCACCACCTTGACCAGCATGTCGGGTTCCTCGTACATGGTCACCGGTTTGGCTCCGCGTGCGGCTTTCTCCTCCTCGGTGCGTTCGGCAATGTGTTCCCACATGCCATGCAGGCGCTTCACATCGGCGGCGATCTCCTGTTCGGTCACGCCCTCGGCCGCGGTGCGCACGATGGCGCTTCCCTGCTCCGGCAGGATGTCTTTGAGCATGTCCTTGAGCCGCCGGCGTTCCGTTTCCGGCAGTTTCCGGGAGATACCTGCGCTATTGCCGTGCGGCACATACACCAAAAACCGCCCGGCCAGCGAGATTTGGGTGGTCAATCGGGCGCCTTTGTGCCCGACCGGGTCCTTGGTTACCTGCACCAATACCTGATCCCCGGATTTGAGCGCTTGTTCGATGCGTCGGGAGCGTCCGCCAAGCCCGGAGGCGCGCCAGTCCACCTCGCCCGCATAGAGCACGCCGTTGCGGCCTTTGCCGATGTCAATAAAGGCGGCCTCCATGCTGGGCAGCACGTTTTGCACCCGCCCAAGGTAGATATTGCCCACCATGGTGGTTTGCGATTCCGAGGTGACAAAGTGTTCGACCAGCAGGTCGTCTTCCAGCACCCCAACCTGCGTGATCAGCCCGCAATGGTCGCTGCGTTGACGTTCCCGCACCACCATGGAACGGTCCACGGATTCGCGCCGCGCAAGGAATTCGGCCTCGCTGACGATGTGCCGCTTCTTGCGGTTTTCCTCCCGCCGATCGGCCCGCCTGCGCCGTTGCGCCTCCAGCCGCGTGGACCCCTTGATGGCCACGGGTTCCGGCGAGGGCTCCTCCACCACCGTCTCGAGCGTATCCGTTGCCCCGCGACCACGGCCTTTCCCCCTGCGACCACGGCGTTTCCGCCGCGCGCCATCCTCGGCGCTGTCTTCGGCTTCCTCATCTTCGCTTATCGACGCCGCGACCGCCTCCGCAGCCGCCTCATCCTCCGGCGCCATGAAAATCGGCGTGACAAAGTTGGGGCCAGCCGCCGGGACGGGAGTGATCTCGGGGACGACGTCTTCGAGGAGTTCGGCCTGTTGTTCGTCTTCGACTGCGGCCGCGAAATCCTCTAATTGCTTATTGACCTTTTGTTCGATCTGCCGGATCTCATTGGCAACGTTCTTTTCCACCCGATGCCGCAGCTTCTCCTGATCTTCGGCGGCTTCTGCTACCGGGGCCTCTTCCACTGCACCTTGTTTCGCCGCATCTTGTTCCGTAGCGGCCTCTGCTGCGCTCGCCTCTTCCGACGGTGCCGCTGCTGCCGGTGCCGGTTCGCTAGGCTCCGCGGCGGGCGTAAGGGCATCCAACAAGAGGTTCGCTTCGGACAGGCTGAGGGTGGATTGCGCCACCTTAACCAAGCCGAGTCGATCGAGTTCGATGACGAGTGTTCGGGAAGGCACGCCAAGCATCTTGGCCAATGCGTGCACCCTTGTTTTCGCCCCCAATTGGGAACGATCAAAATTCTTCAAATTATCTCCAGTGGTGTCAGCCACCGTTTCTCCTTTAACCACGCGCATGCAAAAATTCCCCGGGCGCGAGGCACACAAACCTAGATCGCGAGCCGCACAGGGAATGAACTTTTTCAAGCTTCACGCAAGGTGCTTGGCACCTCGCCAAACCCATTGTTTCACACCGCACCCCCAGAACCTTGCCAGATTGCGTAACTGCCGCGGCGTCGATAAGCGTTATCAGTAAGACCCTAGGGCGTCGCATGGTGGCTCAAGCTCGCGCGTAAGCTTGGTCAGACCTCCGCTCACCCAGGGTCGAACGGGAGCGCCCCCGCACCCCAATACGGGGGTATAAACAAGTCCACCGCATTCGATACTCAGTGCCCACAACCAAAACGAAAGCCGCCCCTCGGCGGAGCGGCGAACACGCGGTGCGTTGGCAAATTACAGGTTTGGGAACCAGATTGCGATCTCGCGGGCGGCGGACTCCGGCGAATCGGAACCATGCACAACATTGGCGGCAACCTCAAGAGCAAAGTCGCCGCGAATGGTGCCGGGGGTCGCCTTCGCCACGGGGTCGGTGCCGCCGGCGAGCTGACGCCAAGCCTCGATGGCGCGCGGGCCTTCGACCACACCTGCGACGAGGGGTGCGGACGTAATGAACTCGACAAGCTCGCCGAAGAACGGCTTATCCACGTGCTCCGCATAGTGCTTTTCGGCGGTGGCCTTGTCCGCAACGCGCAGGTCCATGGCGGTAATCTTCAGGCCCTTGCGCTCGATGCGGGAAATGATTTCGCCGATAAGGCCGCGTTCGACGCCATCGGGCTTGATCAGAATCAGGGTACGTTCAGTCATGGTTAATAACTTACCTTGCTTTTCTGGCGCGCCGTCAGCGCCCAACAGGCGAATCTACAAAGTGGACAAATTGATGCGGAAAATTCGCCACCATGACTAAAGACGGATACCACTGTGACAGGCACCATAGCAACCATGTTGCACAGCTAACACCCTCTCATACTCGGTGAGGTGACGCACTATCCCCGCCCGGTCGGCGATTGCGGCCACCCGCCCGCACACGGTAGGAGCAAGTTCAATGTCCAGTTTTTATAAACAAAACTTTATCAACAACGAGTTCTGCGACGCCCACGGCACGGAACGCATCACGCTGATCAGCCCGGTCACGGAGGAACCCGTTGGCGAAAGCCCGATCTCAGACAAGACCGACATAGACCGCGCCGTCACGGCCGCCGCAAAAGCCTTCGAAAGCTGGCGCAATATCACGCCCGGCGAACGGCAGAAATACCTCCTTGATATCGCGGACGCCGTGGAGCAGCACGCCGACGAACTCGCCGAAATCCAGTGCGAAGAGACCGGCCAATTGGTGGCCATGGTGAAATCCGAAGAGGTACTCGCGGGCGCCAACCAATTGCGGTTCTTCGCGGGCGCGGCGCGAATGCTCCACGGCCTCGCAACGGGGGAATACATGGCGGGCCACACCTCTTCCATTCGCCGCGAGCCGCTCGGGGTGATCGCCCAGGTGGCGCCGTGGAATTATCCGCTGATGATGGCGTTTTGGAAGCTCGGCCCGGCCCTCGCGGCGGGCAATACTGTGGTGCTGAAACCCTCCGACACCACCCCGAGCTCCACGCTCAAACTTGCGGAACTCATCGGCGGGATCCTGCCGCCAGGGGTGGTCAATATCGTGCTTGGCGACGCCAGCACCGGCGCCGCCCTCGTCGAACACCCGGTGGTTCGCATGGCCGCCATTACCGGTTCCGTCCCCGCCGGGCGCGCCGTCGGGCGTTCTGCCGGGGAAAACCTGAAACGCAGCCACCTCGAGCTGGGCGGCAAAGCGCCGGTGATCGTGTGCGCCGACGCCGATTTGCCCGCCGCCGCGGAAACCATCGCCGCCACCGGCATTTTCAATGGCGGCCAGGACTGCACCGCAGCCACTCGAATCATTGTTCAGGCGAGCGTGGCGGCTGAATTCGTGGACCTGCTGGTCGCCGAGGCGGAAAAACTCAAGCCCGGCCACCCCAAGGACGAGGACGCGTTCTACGGCGCCATGAACAACGCCAAGCACTTTGCCAAGGTGCAGCGCATACTCGCGGAACTGCCGCCGCACGCCACGGTTCGCACCGGTGGCAACCGCGTCGGCGATAAGGGCTACTACTTGGCCCCGACGGTGATCACGGGGCTGCGGCAGGACGATCGGGAGATCCAGGAAGAGATCTTCGGCCCCGTCCTTACCGTGCAAACTTTCGACACGATCGACGAGGCGCTGCACATGGCGAACGACGTCGCCTATGGCCTCGCGTCCTCCGTATGGACCACCGACCTGCATACCTCCGAGCGAGCCAGCCGCGAACTCGAGTTCGGTTGCGTGTGGGTGAACTGCCACATCCCGCTGGTGGCCGAGATGCCGCACGGCGGGTTCAAGGATTCCGGTTACGGAAAGGACCTTTCCCTCTACAGCGTGGAGGAATACACCCGCATCAAGCACGTTATGGTCGCACACTAATTCGAGGAGAACACTGATGACTGAACCTAACCACACTGTCGAAGTCGCGATCGTCGGCGCGGGTCCCGCCGGCCTTTCGGCCGCATACCGGCTCCAACAGCAGGGCATTTCCTGCCACGTTTTGGAGGCGCGGGACCGCGTCGGCGGACGCACTCGAAGCGACGTCATGGACGGCGCATGGTACGAAATCGGCGGCCAATGGGTGTCCCCCGACCAGACCGAGTTAAAAGTGCTGCTTTCGGAACTGGGTTTGGAGACCTACCAGCGCTACCGCGAGGGCGATTCCATCTACCTTGCGCCGAACGGTGAGGTGCGCCGTTACACCGGCGAAATTTTCCCCTGCGCCCCCGAGACGCAACGCGAAATCGAACGCCTGATCAAGATTCTCGACGACCTGACCGCCGCCATGGACCCCGAGGCACCGTGGGATCACCCGCAGGCCCGCGAGCTGGACACCGTCAGCTTCAAGCATTGGCTGGAGCAAGAATCCGACGATGCGGAGGCTCGCAATAATATCGGCCTGTTTATCGCCGGCGGCATGCTCACCAAGCCTGCGCACGCGTTTTCGGCGTTGCAGGCGGTGCATATGGCGGCGTCGGCAGGCAGTTTCTCCAACCTCGTGGACGAGGATTTCATTCTCGACGCCCGCGTCATCGGCGGCATGCAGAAAGTTTCGCTGGCACTGGCTGAGCGCATCGGTTCCGAACACATCACGCTGGGAACCCCAGTGCGAACCATCGATTATTCAAACCCCGAATTCGTAACTGTGTACGGAGACAACGGCGTCACGGTGCGCGCCAAATACGTCATCTTGGCGGTGCCACCCACCCTGTATCACCGCATCAGCTACGTACCGGAAATGCCACGCCTGCAACACCTGATGCACCAATACCAATCCATGGGTCTGGTAATTAAGGTGCACGCCACCTATGACACGCCGTTCTGGCGGGACAAGGGCCTTTCCGGCACCTGTTTCTCAGCGGCACACCTAGTGCAGGAGATCTACGACAATACCAACCACGGCGACCAGCGCGGCACCCTCGTGGGCTTTGTGGCGGACGAGAAGGCCGACGAGATGTTTAAGCTCAGCGCCGCGGAACGCAAGGCGACCATCCTCGCCGCAATGGCCGAGATGCTGGGCGAGGAAACCAAACATCCTGTCGCCTACTACGAGTCGGACTGGGGTTCGGAAGAGTGGACGCGGGGCGCATACGCCGCTTCCTACGATCTGGGTGGATTGAGCCGCTTCGGCCGCTATAACAACGACCCGGTGGATCGCATCCACTTCGCCTGCGCCGATATCGCGGGAGCGGGCTACCAGCACGTCGACGGTGCGGTCCGCATGGGGCACCGGGTTGCCGCAACTTTGAGCGAATTGTTGCGGGAGCAATAATGAAGTGCATCGTTGGCTACGAGGCCACCCCCACTGGCATCGATGCCATCACCGCCGGCATAGATCTGGCGCGTTGCCTCAGACTCGAGCTGGATATCGTGCTGGTGCTGCGGCACCACGACGAATTCAATCAGGCATACCCGCCCACCGGCCACAACGACGATATCTTTGTTCGACAGGGATTCACGTGGCTTGAGGGCGCGCTCAAGATGATCCCGCCGGATGTGACGGCAACCGGACATCTGGTATCAGCGCATTCCACCGCCGCAGGTTTGGTCCGGGCGGCGGAACACGCCGGGGCGAGCATGATCGTGGTGGGCGCGGCGTCGACAAGCCCGTTAAAGCGGCATCGGTTGGGCACCGTGGCGCAGGATTTGCTGTACGGTTCGCCGGTGCCGATCGCGTTGGCGCCGCGCGGGCATCGCAGCACAAAAATCGAGCGTTTAAATTGTGCGGTCGGACGGCTTCCCGGCGCGAATCCCCTGGTAGGCGTGGGTTTGACGCTGGCGGAGCATTCGGGCCTTCCGCTGCGTTTGGTGGCCTTGGCTACCGATTCCGGCACCGCCCAAACGCACACCGAACACGTGCTCAAACAAGCTATCGAAACCACGGGGATTGACTTGCCGGTTGAGATCAAAATCGGCGAGGGTGAAGACGTTGCGGAAGCGGCACGCAGCGTGGGTTGGCACGACGGCGATCTGCTGTTCGTGGGCTCCTCCCGGGTGGCCACATCGCGCACCGTATTCCTCGGGGCGGTGTCCATGAAAATCCTTCGTGAGCTGGAAGTTCCAATGATCGTCGTGCCGCGCGATTACACCATATCCCATGGAGGTTCACCATGAGTGACTCCTTTGTTCAAAAAGGCCTATCCAGCAATTCCGTCGGCATGATTTCGGCGGCCGTTATCGGCATCAGCTGCATCGCCCCGGCGTACACCCTTTCGGGCGGTTTAGGTCCCACGGCGAGCGAGGTGGGCGAACACCTCCCGGCCATTTTCCTCGTGGGTTTTATCCCCATGTTCTTGGTGGCCATCGGGTACCGGGAACTCAATTCCTCGATGCCCGATTCGGGCACCACCTTCACCTGGGCCACGCGCGCATTCGGGCCGGTCATCGGCTGGCTCGGCGGGTGGGGGTTGCTTGCGGCGACGGTGCTGGTGCTCTCAAACCTGGCTGGCATTGCGGTCTCGTTCTTCTACCTACTGCTCGCCCAAGTGTTCGGAAAACCGGAGCTTGCGGACCTTGCGAATAACACCGCTGTCAACGTTGCCACCTGCTTCGTATTCATCGTGATCGCGGCGTATATTTCCTACCGCGGCATGGACACGACCAAGACCCTGCAATACGCGCTCGTGGGTTTCCAACTCGTGGTGCTGGTGCTCTTTAGCTGCATGGCGCTCTTCAAAGCCAATACCGGACAAGCGTTCGACGCTACCCCGATTTCGCTCGAATGGTTAAACCCCTTCGGCGTGGAAAGTTTCTCCGCCTTTGCCGCGGGGATCGCCCTTTCGGTTTTTATCTATTGGGGCTGGGACGTGGTGCTCACCATGAGCGAGGAGACGGAAGGCGCGCACTCCACACCGGGCAGGGCGGCCACCGCCACGATCCTGGTGATCGTCTTTTTGTACCAATTAATCGCATTCGCAACTGTGAGCTTTTCCGGCACCAGCGATGGGCGCTATGGATTGGGCAACCAGGCGATTCAAGCAAATATTTTCGCCGAGCTGGCGGGGCCGGTGATGGGGCCGCTTGCGATCCTGATGTCGCTGGCCGTGCTTGGATCCTCCGCGGCGTCGCTCCAATCCACCTTTATTAGCCCGGCGCGCACGCTGCTGGCGATGGGCTACTACAAAGCACTTCCGAAAAGCTTTGCGCATATTTCCCCGAAGCATCAGAGTCCGGACGTAGCCACATGGGTTGCCGCCGGAATCTCCTTCGCCTTCTACGCGATCATGCGCGTGATCAGCGAGGCCGTGCTGTGGGACACGATTACGGCATTGGGCATGATGGTGTGCTTCTATTACGCGATCACCGCCTTCGCCTGCGTGTGGTATTTCCGCAAGGAAAGCTGGCGCAGCGCAAAGACCCTGGTAAGCCAGCTGGTGTGCCCGCTTATTGGGGGCATCCTGCTCCTGGTGTTCTTTGTGCAAACCTCCTATGACGCAATGGATCCGAGTTATGGCTCCGGCTCCTCGCTATTCGGCATCGGCCTGGTGTTTATCCTGGGCGTGGCCGTGCTGGTCAGCGGATTACTGGTGCTGGCCGTCACCTGGATTCGCAGCCCCGATTTCTTCCGCAGCAAGGGGTTGCGGCGCGGGCTGCCCACCGACGATGTGGTGCTTATGGAGGACACAACCATCAGCGTCTTCGACCACCCCGCCGAGACGGAGACCGTGGCCTCGACGGCGCAGCGAAAACCCTAACTCCTTGGGGTGTATTCATGGGGTGTTCTCTGACCCCGCGCGCGAACGCCTGTCCAAGTGCGGCGCAAAGGAGAACCGCTCTGTGACCGACCTCTCCGAAAGATAAGCTTAAGCGCTTGAAAAATGCCCCCGAAAGGGGCGTTTTTGTGTTTTAGGCCACACCTATAAGTGCTGCTCCTCCCCCTCTTTTAAAAAATGCATCGCGCAGACCTCTTCTCAGCAGCACCTAAAAAGGTTTCAATTCCTTAAAAGTGATCCAGACCACTTGAGAGGAGAATTGTGTCCCCGATTATAGAATCCGAGTCCTTCGTGGCTGAGCAGAACAGCCCCGAATTCCAGCAATTGCGAAAAACCTTCCGAGGTTTCGCCTTCCCCGTCACCATCGGCTTTCTTGGCTGGTACCTCTTCTACATTGTTACGGCTACCTTTGCCGCCGATTTTGTGAAAACCCCTGTCCTCGGAGTCATCAACATTGGGATGATCCTGGGCCTCGCCCAGTTTGTCACCGCAGGCCTGGTCACTTGGGCCTATGTTCGCTTCGCTGACAACAAAATTGACCCCGCCACCGAGGCAATTCGCAACCGCTTGGAGCTCTCCCCATGAACCAAAACGTAGATACCGGCAATCCGATTCTCAATATTTCCATCTTCGCGATCTTCATTGTCGCTACCCTCACAGTGGTCATCCGCACCACCCGCAAGACTTCCCAAAAAGGTTCCGATTTCTATACCGGCGGTGCTGCCTTTTCCGGCTGGCAAAACGGCTTGGCTATCTCTGGGGACTACCTTTCCGCAGCAGCTTTCCTCGGCGTCACTGGCGCCATCGCGATGTACGGCTACGATGGCTTCATCTACTCCATCGGATTCCTCATCGCGCTACTCGTTGCACTCGTGCTAGTAGCCGAGCCACTACGCAATACCGGGCGCTTTACCATGGCGGATGTTTTGTCTTTCCGCCTCAAGCAACGACCAGTTCGCACCGCAGCGGCAATCACCACCCTCGCAGTTTCCCTGTTCTATCTCATCGCCCAAATGGCTGGCGCCGGCGGTTTGGTTGCTCTTCTTTTGGGGCTCGAAGGCAAAGCCGCCCAAGCAGCCGTGGTTGCAATCGTTGGAATTTTGATGATCGTCTATGTCCTCGTCGGCGGAATGAAGGGCACCACATATGTGCAGATGATTAAAGCCGTGCTACTGGTTGGTGGTTCTGCGATCATCACCCTCCTCACTTTCGTAGCCATCCAGGGAGGTTTCCAAGCAACACTCGAGGCGGCAGTGAGCCAGCACCCCCGCGGCGAGGAAATCCTAGGTCCTGGCCTGCGCTACGGGGCTAACACCCTCACCAAGCTTGATTTCATGTCCTTGGCCATTGCCTGCGTTATGGGCACCGCTGGCCTGCCGCATGTGTTGATGCGCTTTTACACGGTTCCTTCCGCGCGCGTCGCCCGTCGCTCAATGACCTGGACCATCGCTATCGTTGCATTATTCTTCCTACTTACCGTGGTCATGGGGTACGGTGCCACCGCACTGGTAGGCACGGAAGCTATTCAAAACGCTCCGGGTGGTAGCAACTCCGCCGTCTTGCTACTCGCAGCCAGGGTTGGCGGCTCCTTCTTTATGGCGGTGATCTCCGCTATTGGCTTCGCTACAATCCTCGCGGTGGTTGCTGGTTTGACTATCTCCGCATCCGCTTCTGTCGCACATGATCTTTATAACTCCGTCCTGCGCCATGGAAAGGCAACAGAAGAAGAGCAAGTTCGTGTTTCCCGCATCACCGTTGTGGTTATCGGTATCGCCTCCATTTTCTTAGGGATCGGTGCAATGGGGCAAAACATCGCTTTCTTGGTCACCCTCGCGCTGGCCATCGCGGCGTCCGCAAATCTGCCCACCATCATTTACTCGCTGTACTGGCGCAAGTTCAACACCACCGGCGCACTATTTTCAATGTACGGCGGCCTACTCACTGCGATTATCCTCATCGTTTTCTCTCCCGCAGTGTCAGGCGTACCGACGGCCATGCTTCCGAACCTAAATTTTGCATGGTTCCCACTCACCAACCCAGCCCTTATTTCCGTACCAGCGGGATTCCTTTTGGGAATCATTGGTAGCAAGATCGGCAAACCTGATAATTTGGACGACCTAGCCGCTGAAATGGAGGTTCGTTCCCTCACCGGTGCCGGAGTAGCGAAAGCTATCTCCCACTAAGGAAAGCCCCGCGCACCTGACCCGGTAGCCCTTCCCGGCCGCCGGGTCCGATCACGTGTGTTGGGTGGTCAGCAGCCCGCGCTTCATCCTGGCGATAAGGTTGCGCCGCAGGTGCAGGATGTACCACCACACTGCGATAAAGATCAGGGCCATGATCCCCATCGAAGGGTGCACGATAAAGCCGATCAGTGCGAATGCCTGCAGCACCAAGTTGACGGACATCGCCCACGGTCGGCTTTGCACGAATGCCGCTAGCAGCATGGCCACGCCGACTGCGGTGACATACACCCAGTTGAAGGTGGTCCAGTATGCGCCGTTGTCCACTCGGGCGATCACGGTGAGCACGAGCAGAATGGCGATCGCTTCCATGACCAGCGTCCCAGCGATCACCCCGCGCAGCCCTTTGAGCGGGTCTTTTTCCGGCGCGTGGCCGGGCCCGAGCGGACCGTATTCAACCTGTTCGTTGGACTCGCTCATGCGGGGTCCTTTCCAAAGAGTGTGCGAGCTTCACCGGCGGTGACTACCGAACCTGTGATCACCACGCCGGAGCCTGATACTGGTTCACCATAGTCGGAAACTTCCTCCGCGAGGGACACTCCGAGGGCTACGGCGTTCGGCAGTTCGTCCGCCACATGCACGCGCTCCTCGCCGAAGATTTCCCGCGCGATTTCCGCGAGATCTTCCGCGGGGAGGGCGCGTGGCGAGCATGTTTGCGTGCACACCAGCTCCGTGAGATACGGCTCCAATTCCTTGACGACGCCGCGTGCATCCTTGTCTCCAAGCACCCCAACGACCCCGATCAACCGCCGAAAGTCGAAATCCCTATCGAGTGCAGCGCCGAGGGCTCGGGCGCCATGTGGGTTATGCGCGGCGTCGATAAACACGGTGGGCGCGGATCGCACACGTTCGAGTCGTCCCGGGGATTGCACGGTAGCAAAACCTTGGCGCACGGTATCTATATCCAAGGTGCGGCCGGAACCGGCACCGAAAAAAGCTTCGACGGCCGCGAGGGCGCAGGCCGCATTGCGCGCTTGGTGCTCCCCGGACAGCGGCAGGAAGATGTCCTCGTAGGTGCCGCCGAGGCCGCGCAAGGTGAGCTGCTGGCCGCCGACGGCGATGGTGGATTGCACCACCCCGAACTCGGATCCCGCCCGTGCGACGGCCGCATCGACCTTGACCGCTTGTTCGAGGATCACGCGCATGGCCTCGGGATCTTGTTCCGCGACAATCGCCACGTTATCCGGGGGAGCAAGCAAATCCGTGGCGTCCCAACGCGACTTAATAATGCCGGCCTTTTCGCCCGCAATTTCGGTGAGCGAATCGCCCAAATAATCGGTGTGATCCACGCCCACGGGGGTGATCACAGCGACATCGGCATTGATCACATTGGTGGCGTCCCAACGCCCGCCCATGCCTACCTCCACGACGGCGACGTCCACGGGGGCGTCGGCAAACGCCGCGTAGGCCATGGCGGTAAGCACCTCGAACTTGCTCATCTTCGGCCCGCCCTGGCGTTCGGATTCGGCGTCAACCATTTCCACATAAGGCTGGATTTCACGCCAGATGCGCACGTAATCGCGCGGATGCAGCGGCACGCCATCAATGGAAATACGTTCGGTAACCAGCTGGAGGTGCGGGCTCGTCGTGCGGCCGGTGCGGCGATGAAACGCCCGCAACAGCGACTCGATCATACGTACGGTCGAGGTTTTGCCATTGGTGCCGGCGACATGTACGGCGGGAAAGGAACGCTCGGGGTTACCCAGCAGGTCCATAAGCATTTCCATGCGGCGCAGCGTGGGGTCGATCTTCACCTCCGACCAGCGCTGATCCAGCTCCGCCTCCACCGCGGCGAGCTCCTGCAAATCCTCCGGAGTCACCTCCAGCGGCGGCGGCGCCGCGGGCTCCTCGCTGAGCGGCAAGGTGAGGCCGTCTTCATCGAAAGAAATCATGAACCCAACTCCTCCAAGCGAGCGCTGATACGTTCGAATTCTTCGCGGGCGACCTGCTGGCGCTTACGGATCTTGGCCACCACGGCCTCCGGCGCCTTGGACAAGAACGCCTCATTGGCAAGCTTCTTGGCGGTGCCATCGAGCTCCTTCTGCGCGGCCGCCAGATCCTTTTCCAAACGCTTGCGCTCGGCGGCAAGGTCCACGGTGCCGGAGGTGTCCAATTCCACCACGATGGTGGCTTGGCTCAACCGCACCTCGATGGCGGCGGAAGGCGTAAACCCGGCATCCGGGGCAGTGACCCGCACCAGGGAACGGGTGATCGCTTCCTGCCCGGCAAGGTCGGCGGCGGCGAAATCCAAGCGGGCGGGAACCCGCTGGGAAGGCTTCACGCCCTGATCGGAACGGAAACGACGGATCTCCGTGACAAGCTTCTCCAGGTCTGCCATGCGGCGCGCGGCCACGGCATCGTCCTCCCGCGGGGTGCGGGCGGCGGGCCAAGCTGCGACGACGAGCGACTCGCCGTCGGTAAGCGCACGCCACAGCGACTCGGTGACAAAGGGCATCACGGGGTGCAGCAGGCGCAGCAGGTTATCCAACACATGTCCGAGCACTAGGCGGGTATTCGTGCCGCAGGTCAGCTCTTCTGGGGCGGCGGCGGCCGCGTCGCGCGGAATCTGCACCTTGGCGATTTCTAGGTACCAGTCGCAGAATTCGCCCCAGGCAAATTGATACAGCGCCTCGAATGCCTTTGCGAATTGATAGCGGTCCAGGCAATCGTCAACGTGGGCGCGCACGGCCTCTAGGCGGTCCAAGATCCAACGGTCCGCATCCGTCAGTTCGGCAACCTCCGGAAGCTCGCCCACCTCGGCCCCATTCAGCAACGCGAACTTCGTGGCGTTGAAAAGCTTCGTGGCAAAGTTGCGGGAGCTTTGGGCGGCGTCCTCACCCACCGGCAGGTCCACGCCGGGGTTCGCGCCGCGGGCCAGGGTGAAACGCAGGGCGTCGGCACCGTAGCGCTCCACCCAATCCATCGGGTCGATGCCATTGCCCAGCGACTTGCTCATCTTGCGGCCTTTTTCATCGCGCAACAGGCCGTGCAAATAAACATCGAGGAACGGAATCTGCGGGCGGCCCTGCGAAGTGGCGCCCAACGGCGAATCGGGCAGCGACGCGGCGAACGTGGCGAACATCATCATGCGCGCCACCCAGAAGAACAAAATATCGTATCCCGTGACCAGCACGGAGGTGGGATAGAACTTAGCCAAATCCGCGGTGGCGTCCGGCCAGCCCATCGTGGAAAACGGCCACAGGGCGGAGGAGAACCAGGTATCCAGCACGTCTGGGTCCTGCACATACCCCGCCGGGGGCTGCTCGTCCGGGCCGACGCACACCACTTCCCCCTCGGGACCGTACCAAACTGGGATTCGATGCCCCCACCAGAGCTGGCGGGAAATGGTCCAGTCATACATATTGTCCACCCAGTCGAAGTAGCGCGGCTCCAAGGAGGCCGGGTGGATCTTGGTATCGCCTTCGCGGATGGCGTCGCCGGCCATCTTGGCCAAGCTTTCAACCTTTACAAACCACTGTTCGGAAAGCCGCGGCTCGATGGGCTCGCCAGAACGTTCGGAATGGCCAACGGAATGCACATAGGGGCGCTTCTCCGCCACGATCCGGCCCTGCGCAGCCAAGGCCTCCCGCACCTGCACCCGCGCCGCAAAGCGATCCAGGCCATCAAATTGCGTACCCGTGCCCGCGATCCGGCCGGAAGCGTCCATGATCGTCGGCATGTCCAGGCCGTGGCGCAACCCCAACGCATAGTCATTGGGATCGTGCGCCGGGGTAATTTTCACCGCGCCCGTGCCGAACTCGGGGTCCACATATTCATCGGCTACCACCAGCAATTCACGGTCCGGGATAAACGGATGCGGCAAGCGCTGGCCCACGAGGTGCGAGTAGCGGGCGTCCTCGGGGTGGACGGCCACCGCGACGTCGCCAAGCATGGTTTCCACGCGGGTGGTGGCTACGATCACGTGCGGCTCGGCGTCATCCAAGCTGCCGTAGCGGATGGACACGAGCTCGCCTTCGACGTCCTTGTACACCACCTCAATATCGGACACGGCGGTTTCCAGCACCGGCGACCAGTTCACAAGCCTGTTCGCCCGATAGATCAACCCGCGATCGAACAACTCTTTGAATATTGTCTGCACGGCGCGGGACAGACCCTCATCGAGCGTAAACCGTTCGCGCGACCAATCCACGGAATCGCCGAGCGCGCGCATCTGCCCACCGATGCGGCCGCCGTACTCCCGCTTCCACTCCCACACCTTGGCCACGAATTCTTCGCGAGTGTAATCGAAACGGTCCTTGCCTTCCGTTTCTTTCAGCATCGCCTCCACCTTGGTTTGAGTGGCGATGCCGGCGTGGTCCATGCCCGGCAACCACAACACCTCAAAACCCTGCATGCGCTTACGGCGGGCAATGGTATCCATCAGCACATGATCTAACGCGTGCCCCATATGCAGCTGGCCGGTCACGTTCGGCGGCGGCAGCACAATCGAAAACGCTGGCGCATCTGAAGCCGCGTCGGCGGTAAAGTACCCGCGGCTCACCCACTCCTCGTACAGCGTCGCTTCAACGGCTTTCGGATCCCATTGTGCGGGCAATGCATCGGCACGGCGTTGTTGAGTCATGCAATCTATCTTAAGCAGCACCGCAACTCGCCCCGCCGACTAGGTACTAAGCGCCGACGCGGCTTACACATCTCCTAGGTCCAAGCAATATATCGGGGGCTCAGGTATTCCTCGATCCCTTCGGTGCCGCCTTCCCTGCCATACCCGGACGCCTTGATGCCGCCAAAGGGCGCCGCAGGGTCGGAAATCGCGCCGCGATTGATGCCGACCATGCCCGCCTTGAGGTGCTGCGCCAGGTATTGCGCGGTGTGCACGTTTTCGCTGAACCCATAGGCCGCCAGCCCGAAGGGCGTAGCGTTCGCCCGCTCCACGCCCTCCTCAAGGGTTTTGAACGTGGTTACGGTGGCTACAGGCCCGAATATCTCTTCGCTCAAGATCGCGGAGTTCTCCGGCAGGTTTACCAATACCGTTGCGGGATAGAAGTATCCGGGCCCCTCGGGGACGCTGCCGCCGGTGGTTGCCGTGGCGCCCTTGGCCAGCGCGTCTTCAACGAGCGTGGCAATGCGGTCGCGTTGGGTGGCGGTAATTACGGGACCCAGCTTCGTGCCCTCGTCGAACCCGTCACCCAAGGTGAAACCGGACATGTGTTCGGTAAGGCGCTCGACGAACGCCTCTGCGATGGATTCGTCCACAAGGAAACGGTTGGCGGCGATGCACGCCTGGCCGCCATTGCGCAGCTTGGCCTGCAGCGCGCACCCGAGGACGAGGTCGAGGTCGGCATCCGCGGCCACGACGAAAGGCGCATTGCCCCCGAGCTCCATGGACGCGCGTTGCAGGTGCTCGGCGCTTTGCTTGACCAGCAGGCGGCCTACCGGCGTAGACCCGGTAAAGGTAATCTTGCGCAACCGCGGATCGCTCATAAGTTCGCTAGACAATCCGGCGGCGTCCGTGGTGGTCACGATACTGACCACCCCCTCCGGAACCCCAAACTTGCGGAACGCATTTGCTATTACTTCGCCGAGCAAGAGCATGGTCAATGGCGTCTCCGCCGCGGGCTTCACAATAATGGGGCAACCGGCGGCCAAGGCGGGCGCGATCTTACGCGTAGCCATGGCGAGCGGAAAGTTCCACGGCGTGATGGCAAGCACCGGCCCCACTGGGTCGCGGGTAACCAAAATGGTGCCATTACCTGCGGGTGCGGCGGCCATCCTGCCCGGGATCCGGACGGCTTCCTCCGCGAACCAGCGGAAGTATTCGGCGCCGTAGGCCACCTCGCCGAGGGCCTCCGCAACGGGTTTGCCCATTTCGGCCGTCATCACATCGGCGAAATCTTGTGCCCTTTCGGTGACCTGGGTAAACACCTCGTACAGGATTTCCTGCTTGCGGCGCGGCGGTACGCTCGCCCATTCGGTCTGCGCGGCGTCGGCAAGGTCGAGCGCATGCTGCCAATCCGCGCTGGTGGCGTCGGCAACCTCTGCGAGCATCTGTTCGGTTGCGGGGTTGATTACGGGGAAGGTTCCACCATTGGAGCTCGCCTGGCGGGTGCCCAGCCACAGCTGCGTCGGCACGGCAACCCCGCGCGGCCCAATGTTAGCGCTCATCGCTGCCCCCAGCATGGCGTTCGATGGCGGCGCGCAACACCTGAAGGCCGTCACGCAGCAGCGCCTCTGGGATCACCAGCGGCGGCAGCAGGCGGATCACGTTCCCATCCAAACCGCAGGTAAGAATCAGCACGCCAGCTTGTTTGCACTCCGCAGCAACGGCGCTGGTCAAAGCGGCATTGGGCGCGCCGTCTTCGGTAATAAATTCGAGGGCTATCATGCCGCCGCGGCCACGGATTTCGGCCACCACATCGAGCTCCACCACGGGCGCGAGTTCCGTGCGAATAATGGCCTCGATCTCCCGCGCGCGGCCGCACAGATCGAGGGTTTCCATTTGTTCCAACGACGCCAGCGCTGCCGCACATGCGACCGGATTGCCGCCGTAGGTGCCGCCCAACCCGCCGACACCTGGGGCGTCCATGATCTCGGCGCGACCGGTCACCGCGGACAGCGGCATGCCCGCAGCGATACCCTTTGCGGTGGTGACCAAGTCCGCCACTACGCCCTCGTGTTCGGCCGCGAACCAATCGCCAGTACGTGCGAGCCCGGATTGGATTTCATCGAGGATAAACACCACATTGTTTGCGGCGCACCACTTCGCTATCGCCGGCAGGAACCCATCCGCGGGGACGATAAAGCCGCCCTCGCCCTGGATTGGCTCGATCACCACGCAAGCGAGGTTTTCCGCCCCTACTTCCTGCTCAATCATGGTGATTGCCCGCGCCGCCGCCTGCTCGCCGGTGCGGCCATCGCGCAGCGGGTAGGACATGGGTGCGCGGTACACTTCGCTGGCAAACGGCCCGAATCCGGATTTATATGGTTTGTTTTTCGCCGTCATGGCCATGGTGAGGTTGGTCCGCCCATGATAGGCGTAATCGAACACCACAACGCCCGTTTTCCCGCTGTACGTACGTGCGATTTTCACGGCGTTTTCTACGGCTTCCGCGCCGGAATTCAACAGCACGGTTTTCTTTTCGTGATCGCCGGGGGTGCGCCGGTTAAGCTCCTCGGCGACCTTCACATACGCCTCGTACGGGGAGACCATAAAACATGTGTGCGTAACGTGGCTGGCGGCTTCGGCCACGGCACGGGCCACGGCGGGGTTGCTGGCGCCTACGGTGGTCACCGCGATGCCGGAGGCGAAGTCGATAAACGAATTTCCATCCGCGTCGACCAGGACGCCGCCATCCGCGTCGACGATAAATCCGGGCAGCCCGGGCGACAGGGCGCGCGCCACGGCAGCTTCCCGCCGCTTCCCGAGCGCCGCGCTTTTCGGCCCAGGCAGCGGGGTTTTTATGCGACGTTCCTGAGGTAGCCTATATTCTAGGTCAAACATCATGGGCTCCTTTCGGCGATATCTAATTCACCGAACATCATGTATTGTGACGAACAACGCATGCCATGTGCACAAGGGCGAAAGAATCGCGCGCGAATAGCCACTTGGGAGGGTCATTATGCACGCCACGGCCGGTCAAGGGCAGCTCACGGTCCGCTGGCTTATCAATCAACACGGCCTCGCCTTGCGCGAAATCGTCCCCACACCGCACCGTTTCACGGTCGTACACATTAGCGAACTTGCCGACCCCTCACGCTTCCTCCTCCCCGATTCCATCGTCCTCACCCTCGGCATGGCATTCGAACATAAACCCGAAGCGTTCGACGAGTACGTTGCCACCCTGGCCGCCGCCGATGTCGTGGCCATTGGCTTCGGCACCGGCCTCAGTTTCGCCACCGTCCCGCCCGCGCTTATCGACGCCGCGACCGCCCACCACGTAGGCCTGTTCGAGGTTCCGCACGACACACCGTTTATCTCGATCCAAAGCACCGTCAATACGGAAATCTCCCGTCAGCACATGCGCCAGCAAGAGCGTTTGAATGCCGCGCAGCGGCGCGCCCATCGCGCCGCCATCGCTGGCGGCATCCCCGAGCTATTGGAATGTGTGGCCGACGAGGTGCACGCCGCATTGTGTATCCAGGACAATGATCAGCGCGTGATAGCGCACGTCACCCACGGTAAATACGACGCCTCGGTGCCGGATCCGGCTGGCCACGTGACGCGCCACAAGATGCTCACTTTCGGCGAGCGCTACCATCGCCTGATCGCGGTGAGCCGTTCCCCGCTGCGCCCCGAACATCGAATATTGATTCAACATTGCGGCAGCCTTGCCGACCTGCTGCTGCAGCGCCCAAGCTCGCTCCGCAATGCCCGCAGCGAACTGAACTCCATGGCGCTTTCCATGCTGCTTGGTCTCGCCGGCGAAGCCGCCCAAATGGAACCGGTTTTCGCCCGCATCGCCGATTCCCGCGGCGAGGTGCGCCCCGTGGTGATCCACGCCGATACGGCCGATCATCTCGCCAAAGCGCTCGCCGCCCTCGAGCACAGCTTATGGGCCGGCACCCGCGAGCGCTGCACCATCAACCTGGACTCCTGCACCGCCCTACTGCTCGTCCGCGGTTCCCGCTCCGTCGAAAGCGTGATCGAACTCTTTGGCGAGCTCGCGCGCCAGATTCGCATCTGCGTTGGTGGTGCCAGGCCCTGGCAAAATATCGACCACCCCCTCGTCGGATCCTTGGTTACATCCGCCAAATCCATCCCCGTAGGCAGCTACGTAGGCCCCCAAGATAACGCGCTGGCTTGGTTGCGCGGCGCGGCCGTCATGGAGGCGCTGGATCAACACGCCCACGAAACCATCGGCCGTCTCGAACACTACGACGAATTGTATGGCGCCCACCTGCGGCTTACGCTCGCCACGCATTTGCAGCGCGGCGCGCAAATCAAAGCCACAGCCGAAGCGCTCGGGATTCACCGCCACACGGTGCGCAGCCGCCTCGCAAAAATCTCGGAGATCTGCGAGGTCAACCTCGATGACCCTGTCACCCGCGCCGAATTACTTATCGTGACGGTGACCCGCAAACCGCGCCCAGATTAGATCAAACCTGCGGCAGCGACGGCGTCGCGCTCTTCCTTCAGCTCGGCGACGTTTGCGGCGATGCGCTCCTTCTGGAAGTCAGAAAGCTCGAGGCCTTCCACAACCTCCCAGCGGCCGTTGCGGGACACGGTCGGCACGCCCGCGACCAGGCCGGCGTCGATACCGTACGCGCCCTCGGACGGAATGGCGGCGGAAACCCACTTCTCGGTGCCCTGGATCCAGTCGCGCATGTGATCAACGGCGGAGGAAGCTGCGGATGCCGCAGAGGAGCTGCCGCGTACCTCGATGATCTCCGCGCCACGCTTGGCAACGCGCGGAATGAACTCGTTGAGGTACCAGTCCCGCTCGACCAGGTCCGAAACTTTTTCACCATCTACGGTTGCCCAGGTGATATCCGGGAATTGCGTAGCGGAGTGGTTGCCCCACACGACTACCTTTTCAAAGGCGTCGGAGTCCTTGCCAAGCTTGGTGGCAAGCTGGGAAAGGCTGCGGTTGTGGTCCAAACGCATCATGGCATTAAAACGCTCGTTCGGAACGTCCGGAGCATGGTTCATGGCGATCAGGGCGTTGGTGTTCGCGGGGTTACCAACCACCAACACGCGCACATCATCGGCGGCGTGGTCATTGATCGCCTTGCCCTGGGGGCCAAAGATTCGCCCGTTAGCCGCCAGCAGGTCCGAGCGCTCCTCGCCCTTGCCGCGCGGCTTTGCGCCTACCAGGAAGGCCGCGTTCGCGCCGTCGAAAGCCACATCGGGGTTGTCGCTGATGTTAATCGCCTTGAGCAATGGGAACGCGGAGTCGAGCAATTCCATCGCAACACCCTCCGTAGCGCCGAGCGCAGCGGGGATCTCCAGCAGGTTGAGTTCCACGGGAACATCCTTGCCATACACATCGCCATTAGCGATGCGCCACAGCAGGGAATACGCGATCTGCCCGGCAGCGCCAGTAACGACGATCTTCTTCGGGGTAACGGTCATGGGATGGTCCTCTTCTTCCTTGGTGTGAATAGTTCTCTTCGACGGCTGATTCCGCTCCGAGAACTGGGCTAGTTAAATAGCAGATGCCCTTGGATTCACGGCCGTCGTCCACGAACAACTCTAGCCGTTGCAGCTCTGCTTCGCATTGCCCGAATAAACACAATCAAACACCTACCCAACCAAGCGTTCTAGTATCGGTGCCAGCGGCGAGTCTCGGTGCCCGAACGGCACCTTTCGACCCCTCCCAACCTGCCAGTTTTTACCCCTATTTCACCCCCATTTCCGAACCGACAAGGCACGATTCGCTGTGGCAAAGGTCACTACTCACATCCACCGGACCCCCACAGAGACACGTGGTCGAACCGAACTTAGGCGCCCAACGGCGTCACCCCAGATGTCCGAGGACTTCCGAAAATTACCCCCGAAATAGCCAAATTCGGATTTTTGACCTGCGGCAACAGCCGCCTCTCTCGTCTGACCCTTGAAAGAATTCAGGAATAGGGCACGATGAAACCAATACCTTTAGTTCCCGTAGTTAAAGCGTCGTTTTGCCATGCCGACATCTATCACACGATCTATCACCGTCTCTTCAACCTTGTAGCAACATTGTTCATTGAATAGTGCAGCACCATTTGCCCGAATCATTCGCATGCCCAAAGCACTAGAAAGGAAGTAACATGAACGCCCCACTGACCGATACTGAGGCTGGCGTAGTCACCACAGATAGGGTCGTTGAGGTCGCTCTCCACAGTTTTGCCACACATGGATTTGACGAAACTAGACTTGAGGCCATCGCCCAAGAATCCGGAATGTCAAAGCGAATGATCCACTACCACTTTGGCGATAAGAAAGGTTTGTATTTACAAACTTTCTACCTAGCCATTGCGCAACTCCGCCCCGCCCCAGAAGCGCTTGAATTAGAAACGACCGTCCCCGTCGATGGCGTTCGCAAAGTAGTGGAAGTGATTTATCGGCAATTCGAAACTCACCCGAATGCCGTCCGCCTTTTCCTAATGGAAAACCTGTTCGGTTATGGCGAAATTGATACCGCAAAGGCGTTTACGGAGCAATCAAGTGTGCTGCTCCAGATGGATAAACTCCTTATGCTGGGCCAGGACGCGGGCGCCTTCCGCCCGGGCATTTCCGCTCTCGACGTGTACATCCTGATCGCATCGATTTGCATGTTCCGCGTGTCCAACCACGACACCTTCTTGATGCTGTATAAAACGGACTTGCTCAGCGAGGAAAACACGGACGGCATGCTCCGATTGTGCACGGATGCGGCGTTGTCGTTCCTCACTTCGAACATGCCAAATACGGGCGGCATGAGCTACGTGATACCCCACGATGCTCCCGAGGGCGGCGATGACCAAGACGTTTCCGGGGACATCTACGGAATCTAGCCCAACTCACCCCGCCACCCTCGGCGGGGTCGTTGCAATTGGGGAACCTGCAGCGCCCGTCCCGAGCTCACCGCCGCCCCCGCTTATCGACGCCCCGCCCAAGCCCACCGCACACGCCTACCGAATCGCCGCACGATCCCTCAGATGTGTTGCCAGCAAATCAATTTCTTAATACTGAATTTATGCGAGGTTACCTGCGGCTACATCTCTTGATGCGGCGAAAAGCCCAGCATTTATGATATCAATATCCGTTTGGGTCGTGTAATTTACTAAATAGTCAGTCAAAGGTTATTTATTACATACACAGGACCTATCATGCGAAGTTTTCGTTCTGCGGTAGCGGTGGTGGCAACGCTTGGTTTGGCGCTTCTCAGTTCACCCGTCGCTCACGCACAGGGCACTACCCTTGATCCGACCGTGGTCGTTCTAGACGCTTCGGGTTCCATGACTGCGGAAGACGTTGACGGCACATCCCGCATGGATTCCGCCAAGCAAGCCGTAACGAGGTTCCTAGATCAGGTCCCCGGGGATGCGCAGCTAGGGCTAGTCACCTATGGCACCGGCACCGGCAGCGGCGAAGAGGAAAAGGAGGCCGGCTGCCGCGATATCACCGTGCTTGCCGAACTCGGCGAGAAAGACTCCGGCGCGCTCAAGGACGCCGTGAATGGCCTCGACCCGCGCGGCTACACACCCATCGGAAATTCGCTACTACGTGCGAATGAGCTATTGCCCAAGGAAGGGAAACGCTCCATCGTTTTGGTTTCGGACGGCATAGACACGTGCGCCCCGCCGCCAGTGTGCGACGTCGCAAAGCAATTGAAGGAGCAAGGCACGGACCTCGTCGTACATACCATCGGTTTTATGGTCGATGAAGCCGCCCGCGCCGAACTCCAGTGCGTGGCCGACGCCACCGGCGGCACCTATTCCGACGCCTCCAGCACCGACGGCCTTACGGAAACGCTCACACGCGCGGCCACCCGCTCCGGCACGGAATATCAGCTGCCCACAAAGCAAGTGCAATTTTCGAACACGCTTCATGACGCCCCGGAAATCAGCGTCGGCGATATCGAGAACCCCACACGCATCCACGCGCTGCTTCCTCCAGGCGGCAAAAAAGAAGCCTATGCCAAGGTAAAACTGCCGGATAACATGCGCCTTCAGGTAGGCTACACACTCGTTCCGGAGTTTGGCACGCGCAGGGCGCTCGAGGATAACTATGGGTTCTTTATCACTGCCAACAATCAAAGCGACGGACCTTGCCATGTCGAACGCAGCGGCTTAGTCGATATTGTTGGCGATCACCCATCGTCTGGCTTTATCATTTCCAAAGACAAGAGCCAAAAAGGGGTTGATTGCGACGAGGACTTTGTTTACTTGCATACCCATGAGACCTTCGACGCTCCCGACGATATGGATATGACCCTCGCCTTTGTTCCGACAAAACCTTCGAACTACGGCGACGATTCGAACAAAAACGCGTCTGCGGCGCGCACCAAGGAAAGCATCCAAGAACCGAAGCAAACGGATACCGAAGCCTCGGTGCCGGCGCTCGCTTTTCCGGACCCCACCGGGGAATCGATCAAAAGTTCTATTACTGCGGATATCGTGGAGGGCGAAACCCAATACTTCCCCGTCGATGTGGAGTGGGGCCAAACCCTAGATGTGAGCGTTGAAGTCATCGAAGACCTCGGCGCGGACAAGGTGGAGCTCAGCCGGCAACCTAGCCGCAAACTCTCGTTCGATGTGCTCAATGAATTGCAGCAACCCCAAAAATTGGTCGGGGAACAATCGCTCAGAGTTTCGGAGCTAAACTCGCCCACGGTATTTGGCACGGAGCGGCCGATTTCGTTTGGCAATGCCGAAGCCGGCAGCCCCGCGTGGTACGGCGGCAAGCACTTTATCCAGGTCAGCTTCTCCCATGACAGGCGCGAGGAAAAAGCCACCGCAGACACGCAATCCATCCCCGTGAAGTACCGCATCACCGTCGCCCCGCGTGGCGACGCCGTGACCGGCCCAACGTTCGAAGCGGGCAGCGCCACCAGCTCGGAAACCAGCACGCCCCCCCAGTCCAGCGAATCGACCACCGCCACGGATATTGCGCAGACCAGCAACCTGGCGAAGTTGCTGCGCTACGGCACACTGATCGACATCCTGCTGGCGATCATTATCGTGGCGATCGCCGTGATCGTGTTTATCACGCGACGTCGGCGCCGCTAGGCGGTGGTGCGGGAGGCCTCGTCTTCCGCACTGTGCGGAAGCAATTCCGGCTCGGATTCGCCGCGCACGGCGGATTCGGTGATCAGCACGGCTTTGACGTCCTCCCGATCCGGGATATCAAACATCACCGGAACAAGGAGCTCTTCCATGATCGAGCGCAGGCCGCGGGCACCGGTCTTGCGTTCGAGGGCGAGCTCGGCCACTGCGGCGAGCGCCTCGTCTGTAAACCGCAGATCCACGCCATCCATTTCAAACAAGCACTTGTATTGCTTGATCAGCGAGTTCTTGGGTTCGGTCAATACCGAGATCAGCGAGTCCTTGTCCAAATTGCCCACCGTTGCCACCACGGGCAGGCGGCCGATGAATTCGGGAATCAGGCCGAACTTCACTAGGTCTTCGGGGCGCACGTCGCGGAAGATATCCACCTCATCCTGTTCCGCGCCAGGGGTGATATCTGCACCGAACCCGAGGCCCTTGCGGCCGCGGCGCTCTTGGATCACCTTTTCTAATCCGGCGAAAGCGCCCGCGACGATAAACAAGATGTTTGTGGTGTCCAACTGGATAAAATCCTGGTTGGGGTGCTTGCGGCCGCCCTGCGGCGGGATCGCCGCCACGGTGCCTTCCAAGATCTTGAGCAGCGCCTGTTGCACGCCCTCGCCGGAGACGTCGCGGGTAATGGACGGGTTTTCGGACTTGCGGGAAATCTTATCCACTTCATCGATGTAAATAATCCCGCGCTGCGCCCGTTGCACATCAAAATCCGCAGCTTGGAGCAGTTTCAGCAGGATATTCTCCACGTCCTCGCCAACATAGCCCGCCTCGGTGAGTGAGGTGGCGTCGGCGATGGCGAACGGGACGTCGAGAAGCCTGGCGAGGGTCTGGGCGAGGTAAGTCTTGCCGCTGCCGGTGGGCCCCAACATCAGAATGTTCGACTTCGCCAACTCCACATCGTCCTCCGCGCGGCGCGACATGGTGCGCTGTTCCTCCGCACGGAGACGCTTGTAGTGGTTGTACACGGCGACGGAAAGGACCCGTTTCGCGGCCGTCTGTCCGATCACGTATTTGTCTAGAAAAGCGGAGATTTCCGTCGGGCGCGGCAGTTTTTCGCTGTGCTCATTTTCCGCTGCGGCGTTGTTGAGTTCTTCTTCAATGATTTCATTGCATAGGTCAATGCACTCATTGCAGATGTACACGCCGCCGCCGGCGATGAGCTTTTTCACCTGCTTTTGGCTCTTTCCACAGAACGAGCACTTCAACAGGTCTGCGCTTTCTTGCATGTGTGCCATGAGGAGCTTTTCGTCTCGCAATCAATTGGGGAATATGCACGCCCTTGAAACGGGTCTTCACACACTCTAACCGGTTATACGCCAAGAGTGTGGGTGGCTAGATCGTGTCATAGCCGCGCCCACACCCAATTACACGTGTGTTATTCGCCTATGCGTTGAGCTTACGGTAGTCGAATACCTGATCAACAATTCCATATTCTACGGCTTCCTGCGCGGTGAGAATCTTATCGCGATCGGTATCAATCCGGATCTGCTCGGCGGGCTTGCCGGTGTGGCGCGACAAGGTTTCTTCCATCAGCTTCCGCATGCGCTCGATCTCCGCGGCTTGAATTTCAAGATCGGAAACTTGACCCTGAATGCCTCCGGTGGCTGGCTGATGAATAAGCACGCGGGCGTTCGGAAGGGCGGCGCGCTTGCCGGGAGCACCTGCGGCGAGCAAGACGGCGGCGGCGGAAGCCGCCTGACCCAGGCATACGGTTCGCACGTCTGGTCGAACGTATTGCATGGTGTCGTAGATGGCCATCAAGGAGGTAAAAGAACCGCCGGGCGAATTAATATACATGGTGATGTCGCGGTCGGGGTCGAGGCCCTCGAGCACCAATAATTGCGCCATGACATCGTTGGCGGACGCATCATCGACTTGGGTGCCCAAGAAAATGATGCGCTCTTCGAAGAGTTTGTTGTAGGGGTTGGATTCCTTGGCGCCGAATGCGGAATGCTCCACGAAGGAGGGCAGCACGTAGCGGGAGGAAGGCAATTGCATACCGTTGCTCATGATGGTGTATTTCTCCTTCGGGGATTAGTTCGAAATGTCGCCCTTGGCGGCGGTGATCACGTGGTCAACGAAACCGTATTCTTTGGCCTGCGCTGCGGTAAACCAGCGGTCACGGTCAGAATCCTTGGTAATCTGCTCCACGGTCTGGCCAGTGTGCTCGGCAATCAGTTCGGCCATTTCCCGCTTGGTGTGAGAGAACTGCTCCGCCTGGATAGCGATGTCCGCCGCGGTACCGCCGACGCCCGCGGAAGGCTGGTGCATCATAATGCGGGCGTGCGGCAGGGCATAGCGCTTCCCCTTGGTGCCTGCGGAAAGCAGAAACTGGCCCATCGATGCGGCCAGGCCCATGCCATAGGTGGCGATATCGCACGGGGAGTATTTCATGGTGTCGTAAATAGCCATACCGGCCGTCACGGAACCACCGGGAGAATTAATGTACAGTGAGATGTCGCGCGTGGGGTCTTCCGCCGAAAGCAGCAGGATTTGCGCGCACAGTTTGTTGGCGATTTCATCGTCAACGGCGCTTCCCAGGAAGATAATGCGTTCTCTGAGGAGTCGCTCGAACACTGAGTCGCTGAGGTTCATGCCAGCCGGTGAAGTCATGAAAATGCTCCTAATTCGATTGATGTTTTTTATGCTGTCACCCAATGTAACGCAGGTTGTGGCCAAAGATGCCTTCTGTTCGCTGTCAGCGTAACGCCCCTGCTGCGTATCCACGCCGCGCGCCCCACCGCGCCCACAAACAAGGCCCAGCCGAAGCTGGGCCTTGTTCAGGTTAACGCGCCGTTGTGGCTAGTCCGCCTGCTAGGCGTTCTCGCCGTGATCGTGGTCGTGGTCGTGATCGTCATGATCGTGGTGCTCGTGGTTCTCGGCGGGGGTTTCGTCCTCTTCGCCGAAGAATGCCTTAGCGTCCACGGGAGCGCCATTGGAGTCGGTGACGGTGGCCTTGCAGATGGAGGCCGCGAGCGCCTTGCCGCGACGCAGATCCGCGAACACGTTTGCGATCTGACCGCTCTGCTGCAATTGGCTCACAAATTGCATCGGCTCCATGCCGTAGCTCTGGGCGGTAAACACGATGTGGTCGGTAAAGTCCTGCTGCGTCACCGTCGGCTCGAGCTCATCGGCCAGCGCATCGAGGAACAGCTGGGTGCGCACGGCTTCCTCGGCGTTCCGGCGGGAATCCTCGTCGAATTGTGCACGGGTGGTACCCTGCGCCTCGAGCATACTGTTAAGGATCGCTTCCTCGCCGCCAACCTGGGCCAGCAGCTGCTGCAGCTGACCCTCAACCTGGGACTGCACATAGCCTTCGGGCAGCGGGAACTCGGTCTTATCGAGGGCGGCCTTCAGCACATCATCGCGGATATTGCCGGCCTGGGAGCTCTTGCGATCCTCCTCGATGGAAGCGGTCAGGCTTTCGCGCAACTCTTCGATCGAATCGAACTCGGAGGCAAGTTGTGCGAACTCATCGTCGGCCTCCGGCAGCTCCCGCACCTTCACGCTCTTGACAGTAATCTTCACGGCGGCTTCTTTGCCTTCGTGCTCACCGGCGAGCAGAGTGGTGTTGAATTCCTTTTCCTCGCCCTTGGACGCGCCGACCAAAGCCTCGTCGAGGCCTTCCATCAGGTTGCCGGAGCCAACTTCGTGGGACAGGTCTTCGGTCACGGATTCTTCAACGACCTGGCCGTCGACGATCGCCGCCAAATCGATGGAAACAAAGTCGCCGTTCTCCGCCGCGCGGTCAACCTCGACAAGGGAGGCGAAACGGGACCGCAAGTCATCCAATTCGGATGCGACATCCTGTTCGGTTACCTCGATGGCGGGGACCTCAACGCTGATCTCAGCGAAGTCGGGGACGGTGATCTCCGGGCGGATATCAACTTCGGCGACGAATTCGATAAATTGGCCGTCCTCTACCTTGGAGAGGTCCCAGTGAGGGGTGCCCAAGACAACTAGCTTGTGTTCGTCGACCGCCTGCGAATAGCGGGACGGAACCACATCGTTGAGCACTTGCTCCAAGATGGGGCCGCGACCAACGCGGGCCTCGATCAGCTGGCGGGGTGCCTTGCCCTTGCGGAAACCGGGGACGGAAATTTGCTGCGCGATAGCCTCGTAAGCCTGGTCGAATTCCGGCTTCATCTCGTCGAAGGGAACCTCGACGGTGAGCTTCACGCGTGTGTCGTTCAGGTGCTCGACGGAACTCTTCACGAGCCACTCTCCTGGATATATTGCTGTGATGAAAAAGAGACGACGCGGAATACAGTAACCGCGTCATCTCCAAGACTCTGTTGCGTGAGTCCTAGTCGGGGCGACAGGATTTGAACCTGCGACCCCCTGCTCCCAAAGCAGGTGCGCTACCAAGCTGCGCCACGCCCCGTTATTTAACTGTCCGACCACCACTGCTTGGCGGTTCGGATGTCAAGTGTACCCACACGATATATGTAGGCCCACTTAGGGGTCCCGTTAACACGAAACAAGCAGGTAACAGGCAGGTTTTCAGCAGGTTTTACGGGGCCTGTAACGGCCACCCTCCGCAGACCCGCCACACACCCGCGCACGTGCACACTCGGGGGCAGGTGAAACCGTCACCCCCGATGCGTGAAAAACCAACATTTCTTTCCGGTTTTTAAGTAACGAAACCACCGTGGGGGAAGCGCGAGAGAGAAAGAATAAAGCGTGCAATTATTAAGCGTACATTAGGTTTAAACTTAAAACGGACATAATTAAAAGCTTCAATATCGATTTGTCGCACCAATCCTACTTGACAGATTCATCTTTTATGTTATCGGGCAATAGTGACCTTGATACTGGTACCTTGCTTTAGATTCTAGAAAAGCACATTTGCAGGTTTTTCGCGCGTTACACTTTTGGTCAAAACGTAACGGGATCATAAATCCCCTCACCAGCACCGATCCCCGACCCGCCCCACCATGGCCCAAGCGCTGGAAAAACAAAAACCCTCCGCCTGGAAGTACATCTTCCGGGCGGAGGGCCAGAGAGGGAACGACGGGAATCGAACCCGCGTCTTCAGCTTGGAAGGCTGAGGTATTAGCCACTATACGACGTTCCCACAACGCCAACTTAAGTGACGCTCGGCCCACTACGTTACCCCAACGTAACCAAAACGCCAAATCCCCAGGAAAAATCCAATCCTTCAAATTCGGGGGTATCACCTCAAGATGTGAATTTGCTCACTTAATAGGTTTGGATGCTTGGTTTTTTTCTAAATTTTCATGCTTTCACTTATGCCCCAATTGTGTTGTCCCGTAATGTACCCCCCATGCAACCGAAGATTATTGACGCCGATACCGGCACCGAACTCTGGACCGCCATTGAGTGCGCCACCTTCTCAGGAACCGCGCGGGGCACCTTTACGAGCTACGCGGGGCGCGGCCGCGCCCCCAAACCTGTGGCGAAATTACACGGTCTCACCCTATGGGACTCCAACACTGTTCGCGAGTGGACGGACGAGCGCCGGGAGAAAGCCCGCCGCCGCGCCGCAGAGCTCGCGGGAGAGGCTTAACCAACCCAAACCACTACGACAGGCACCCACCCGCCGCGCAACGCCACTACACGGCATCTAGCGCGGCCATAGGCAAGGCTGTGCAGTACGCTGCCACGTCGCGCGGTCGCGGCGTCGATAAGCGGCCGGAACAATTCCGCCTTGTGGGGCGTTTTACAGGTAACCCTGTACGCCCACTTGGAAAGAGAGTTCGTCTCCGTGGAAGTCCTTCTGCTCATCGCCATCACCGTCGGTGCCGCCGTCTTTATCGTCTCGCGCAAGAGCCAGTCGAATCAGCAGCAGCTCGAAACCGCCAAGCTTGATGACGCCGTCGCAGACGCCCGCCGCTGGATTGACCGCCTCGGCTCCCAAGTCCTCACTATCGCGGGTACCGACGCCGCGTCGACACAGGCCATCGCAGACGCTTCCGAACGTTTCAACGCAGCGTCTTCGCAGATCAGTACCGCATCTACCGTGCGTCAAGCCGAACTGGCACGCGAATCCGCGCTCGAAGGTTTGCACTACATGAACGCCGCGCGGGAAATCATGGGCATGCCCGCCGGTCCGGAATTACCGCCGCTTGAGGGGCAGCGGGCCGCCGGCAAAGTCACCGAGGAACGCACAATTACCCACGAAGGCCAGCAGATCACCGCATCTCCGGTTGCTACGGCTGATACGCCGAACTACTACCCCGGCGGTATGGTCGCTGGGCGCCCTGTCCCCGCGGGTTGGTACTCCCGCCCGTGGTGGGCAGACGCGCTGCAAACAGGTATTTGGACCGCCGGTTCGGTCATGCTGTTTTCCGCGATGTTCCAAGGCATGGTCGGCGTCACCTACCCCGCCGCGGCATTCGAACAAGGTTACGCCGAGGGGCTTAGTGACGCAGCTGCGGGCGCCGAAGGCGCTACCGAACAGCTGAGCGGTGACGAGGGTGGCTTCTTCGATGGCATTTTCGGGGGCGGCGACTGCGGGGGTGACAGCGGCGGGGACGACGGTTTCCTCGGCGGCCTGTTCGACGGCGAGGGTGGCATGGACTTCGACGTGTTCTAACACCCCCGCCCCACCCCCAAAAATACGGCAACGCCCACGCAAAGTTTTGCGGGGCGTTGTTTTTGTTGAAAAGGCTACTAAATTCCGCCGCACTTGTTTTTGCAAATGGCGTGCGGCGGCGAATTCTATTCCGGAATTGCGGGCGCAATACCCGTCTTCTCATAATCGGCTAGGACATCAATGCGGCGCTGGTGGCGTTCCGCCTTGCTCCACTCCTGATCCAGGAACGCGTCCACGATTTCCAGCACTTCCGCCTCCGAATGCATGCGCGCACCGACGCCAATCAATTGCGCATTATTGTGTTCGCGGGCGAGGCGGGCGGTTTCCACGGACCAGGCCAGCGCACAGCGGGCGCCTTTGACCTTGTTAGCTGCGATTTGCTCACCGTTTCCGGAGCCGCCTAGGACAATGCCGAACGATCCAGGATCGTTGACGGTGCGCCATGCGGCTTCGATACAGAACGCTGGATAATCATCCTCCGCGTCGTACACGTGTGCGCCGCAATCAATCACCTCATGTCCCTTGTCTTTCAGATGCTCCGCAAGAGTGTTTTTCATCTCGAAACCGGCGTGGTCTGCTCCTAGGTAAACGCGCATACTAGCTATCCTACCCGCAGTCTGAGCGGCTCGGAGTTGGATCACAGAATCCAACTTTCGGTTGATATGTGTTTAGCTTAGAGGGCAAAGATTTTCTCACCCAGAGGAGCTACTCATGTCCCACGCACCAGTGGTCCGCAAGGTTCGACATGACATCAACGTAAAACCCTTTATCGTGATTTGGGAGGTCACGCGCGCCTGCAGCCTGGTGTGTAAACACTGTCGCGCGGACGCCCAGCACGAACCGAATCCGCTGCAACTCACCACCGCACAGGGGCGGGCGCTGCTGGAAAACTTGGCGGCATACGACAAGCCCCGCCCCTTGGTCGTGCTTACCGGCGGCGATCCGTTCGAACGCGAGGATTTGGAAGAGCTCACGGCGTACGGCACGTCCTTGGAGCTCAATATTTCCTTGTCCCCCTCCGTCACCCCGCGCCTGACCGTGGAACGCATCGCACGTTTGCGCGAGGCCGGCGCTAAGGCGATGTCCATGTCTCTCGACGGCGCGACGGCGGCCACCCACGACGCCTTCCGCGGCTTCCCCGGCACCTTCGATCAAACAATCGCGATGGCTCCGGAGATTACCAAGCTCGGCTACCGGCTGCAGATCAATTCCACGCTCACCCGCGGCAATATCCACGAGGCCCCGGCGCTGCTCAAGCGCGTCATGGATATGGGCGCGAAGATGTGGTACGTGTTCTTCCTGGTGCCCACCGGCCGGGGCGCGGCGCTGAATTGCTTGGACCCATTGGAGCGGGAGGATGCGCTGCACTGGCTCGCGGACATCTCGAACAGAATTGCTATTAAAACGACAGAGGCCCCGCAGTACCGGCGCGTGGTTATCCAAAACAAACAGGGCGTGCCCTTTGTGGGCGGCAAGCTGTACCGCGAGCTGACCGAGGAGACCACCCGCCTGCTCGGCGCGAAGCCGGAACGCCCCCGCCCGCCGCGCGCGCCAATGGCCGTAAACTCCGGCTCCGGTTTCGCGTTTATCGACCATATTGGCGATGTCTACCCGAACGGTTTCCTACCCCTGCACTGCGGCAATGTGGCGGAAACGGACTTCCACGATATCTACACCAATTCCCCGGTGTTCAAGCGCCTGCGGGATCCCGATAACTGGCACGGCAAGTGCAGCGTTTGCGAGTTCCACGGCGTGTGCGGTGGTTCCCGCTCCACCGCCTACGCGCTGACCGGCGATTATCGCGCCTCCGACCCCACGTGCGCCTACATTCCCCCCGCATGGAAGGCGGCAAGTTAGGCCGGTGGCGTAACATCATGGCCCATGAGGTTTGCGTGGATTTGCGCTTTAACGTTGCTGCTCACGGGCTGTGCCGGCTCCCAAATCATAGATACCAAACCCCTCCCACAACCCGAACAAGAGTTCCCCGAATTGAACGCGCTGCCGGTGAAGGGCCGCGCGCCAAAAACGGGGTATTCACGCGAGGCGTTTGGGGAGCGTTGGTCGGATAACGTCACCGTTGATGGCGGCCATAACGGCTGCGATACCCGCAACGATATACTCGGCCGCGACCTGGTGAACATCACTTTTAAGCCGGGCACGCGGGATTGCTTGGTGCTCAGCGGCACGTTGCAAGACCCGTACACGAACACCCAGATCGCCTTCGAGCGCGGCGAGGCCACTTCCCCGCTCGTGCAAATCGACCATGTGGTCTCCCTTTCGAACGCTTGGCAGACCGGTGCGCAGCAACTTACGCCCGAGCAACGCCAGGATTTTGCCAACGACCCGCGCAACCTACTCGCCGTGGATGGCCCCACCAACCAGCAAAAAAGCGATGGCGACGCCGCGACCTGGCTCCCCCCGAACGCCGCGTTCCGCTGCGAGTACGTGCAGCGCCAGATCGAGGTCAAGGCCAGTTACGGGCTGTGGGTCACCCCGCCGGAAAAGGAAGCCATGGCCCGCGTTTTGGCCTCCTGCGGGCAGCAGCAGATGCCCGCCGATCCCACCCCCGCGCCTTCGCAAGAAGATTCGGATGTGCTGTATCCGGATTGCAAGGCAGCGCGCGCGGCGGGTGCCGCCCCGATCTACCGCGGCCAGCCGGGGTACCGCCCCGAAATGGATGGCGACGGCGACGGCATTGCTTGCGAATCCGCGCGGTGACGTCCCGCCTTTGCGTGTCGACGCCGCGCCGGCCGCGCTATCGTCGCATCCACCTCGCACAGGTGGTTGCCCGTGATAAGCCCGGCCAGTGAAATAAAAACCACCAGGCTAAGGCCCAGTATGGTCATGGTTCGTGTCTCAAACACACCAGCCGCGACGGTCAGCAACCCCCATAAAAACGTGCCGTGCACACTAACCATCAGGTAGGTCTTTAGCCCGCCCGGCGGAATGCCCAGGATGCCCAGCAACCACGCGACTGTCAGGCCGGGGATCAGCAGGAACAGGTCGCCCGCGGTCAGGGAGGATCCCAGGTACGCAGACCCCAGAAAGGCCGCCGCCACCATCGCACAATATTTCCATTGCGTCATGCGTTCCCGGGTGGGTGGCATGCCTTTGAAAAACACGAGCATATTTACCACGCCCACCAGCCAGGGAAACAGGTCCGGCGGGATGGGCAATCGGGGCGGCTCTATACCCAGCGCGCGAAACAGAATAAAGGTAAGACTCGGCGCAATTAATCCCATCGGTATCACCGAGGCAAGGGCCTGCGCGATGCTAATTGGGTCGGCATTACGCATATTTCCCATCAACCAAAACAGCACGCAATACACCAGGCCGCTCAAACAGGAGGCACACATCAGGCAACCGATTATGGAAAGCAATGCAAAGCTGGATAGTTCGCCCGCATCCTGTTTCGGAAAGTTCATTCGGACGGATGCAATGGAAAGCACAAAGGCGCACGCCACAAACCCGAAGTATCGCAGGCGCATTAGCAACCGGCTACGCCTGTCCATCGCGCACCAACTCCAAAAGCACTTGCACCAGCTGGAAGGGTTGTTGCAACGCAGTTTCGAAATCCGCCTGCACCACCGGACGGCCCACCAGGCCGGTATCCTCGGGATCCCATTGTGCGCCGTAGATGCGCTGGCCGAGGCGTTGCGCCACCGCAGCGTTCGCGCAGCACACGGCGACAACCTCGGAGAGATCCACCCACATACGTTCGTTCGCGCTATGATCCGCCTCCACCACCACGCATTCCCGCAGCGCGTGGGCGCGCAACGCCTCAAGGTGCGGCACGCGCACCGCCGCGAGTTCGCTCGCACGCCCGAGAACCCGCGGGTCCTTGAGCCCGCGATACCGTTCCAGCTCCGCGGCAAGGATCCGTTGCTCCTTGCGCCAGGCTTCCGGCGCACAACGCTTGGTCAAAAACTCCGACACGTCGAGGTCAAACCCGGCGGGCAGCACGAAAAAGAACTGCATACCGGCAGTGGTGGTAAAGGCATTGCAGGTACCACCGGCGTTATATATCCGGGCCAGGGAGTCCTCGTTGCTCCGCAAGATGTAATGCTCGAGGAAATGAAGGCGGGTGGGATGCGCGGCGTCGATAGGCAAACGCAGGTCTATGATCACGACCTTGCATTCGCACGGCCACGCGATGCGGCAAGCTGTGATGGGGCCGAGGCCGCGTTCGTCGGCGTCTCGGAATTCGCTGGCGCGGCGCTGAAGTAATGCGGAGATGCTCATACAAAATCCAATGAACAATCTGTCGAATACAGCTCGGCGCACAGCGTTTCGGCCGTCATGGTCTGGATTTCCGCGAGGAGCGTGTCCCAGGTGCAGCGGGGTTCCATGAGCCGATACGGAAGCAGCGCTGTACCCCTGAAATGGGGTGGCTGGAAGCGCAGGTTTAACACCATGCCCGCTTTCGTACCGGCTAGCGAATCTGCGATCCAATCCGGATGCCGCAGGCTGGCGGCCACGCAATCGGCGATCGGATCGAATCCGGTGGGCTTTCGGAAGCGAAATGAAAGGCGCAATGCGAGTGTGATTTCGTCGAAGATCACTTCACAGTCGTAACACAATCCGTTTTCAATAACGCTTCTGATTGGGGAATGCGGATTGTTGTTTTGAAACATTCTCTCCAGCATTCGCCACGCAATCAGGCGTTTTAGGGAGAAAAACCCAAGTGGCTCAAACATCAGCGCCCCAGAAGTGTGTGCCGTGCCGGCGAGATTGGTCTTTGCTACCAGACCAATATTCGCCTCGGGCGGTTCGTGGTGGGCAAAGAATTCTTCCTCAGAGACGTATCTCAACTCTTTGCCCACTGGCGTAACTACCGTAGGCACAAACCCCAGTTCGGATGAGAAAGCCACTGGGTAATATCCAGTATAATAGTTGCCAACGATTCCGTACCTCACCTGAGTTTTATTCTTTCGATAAGGGCTCGTATATGCGGCCGAGCACCGCCGCAGAAACGGCATCACGCTCAGGTATTGCGGATACGTGAATCGCGTGGGGGAAATGGTCACGTGTTGCGCCATAGCAATCACTCCGCCTTACACGGACTTTGCAAACAACGTAACCAGCGCTTCGGCCCGATTGTCGCGCACCCAGGCGCAATAATTCTCGGCGCGATCCACCGCATTCACATTGAGCGCATGCAACAAACATCCGCGGCAATACGTGAGATGTTCGCATTCCGGCGGGCACCCAGTCTCCTCGCTGGGTGCGGGGGTTTCCCGCAATTTCAGCGCCATAGGCTGGGCAAAGAGATCCTCCCAGGAATCGCGGTGCACATTTCCAAATGAAAACGATTCTGGAAATAGATTGCACGGACGCAGATCACCATTGGCGCTCACCACAACGGAATTCGAACCGGCGCCGCAATTATCCCGCACGGCTATTTCGGAGCGTTGCTCCTCCTCCACGATGGGCAGAATGTGCTTGTATTTCTCTACCACTTCGGCGAGATAATCCAGGTATTCTTGGCCGCCTTGGCCCGCCTGCTGTTCCACCATGTCTTTGCCACGGCCGAACCCTTCGATGAAATTAAACACAAACATTTTGGCGCCGAGTTCGTGGGCCTGCTGCGCCATCGCTTCGAGTTCCCACATGTTTTCATCGAACAACACAGCGCTGATGCGCACGAAAATTCCTGCATTGGTGAGCCTGCGAATATTCGCCACGGTTTTCTCGTAGGCGCGCCGATGATTCCGCAACCTATTGTGCGTTTCCGGATTCGCGGAATCCAACCAAATGGATAGGGTGATGCGTTCGCGATGCGCCACCAAGAGTTCCAGCACGCGTTCGGTAAGAATCGTGGCGTTTGTAAACACCGCTACCTCGGAGAATTCCGCCAGCGCCACCTCCAGCATTGCCGGAAACTTGGGGTGCATAAACACTTCCCCACCGGTGAGTTGCATGCGATACACATGGGCTTTGCGCATCTGTTGGCACAGCGAAGTAAACGCCGCAAGATCCATTTTGTCCAAACGTTTCGGCCCCGCAGCGAGGTAACAATGCGCGCACGCTTCATTGCAGGTGTTTGTGATTTCTACAATCACCGAACGCGGCGAGGAGGCTTTCGCGGACTTCAGCACGGGGATTTCCACGGCGGGTGCTTTGCCACGCCCCGCCGACTCACTCACCGTGATTGCCTTGCGCTCCACCATTTGGAGGACGAAGCGTTCGATCCAATCGCGAGCCTTCGCCTCATCGAGGTGATGCTTTGTGCAAAACGAAGAAACAAATGTTGATGCTTGCTGGCACTCTTGGAGGTGTTGTAACAGCAATACCGCTGAATCGTTGACGTCGAAACCGTCCCATACCTGGGCGCCTTGATCATTGGGTTTCTTGTACGCAACGGTATTTCCGTTTGTGGTGGAATATATCTTTAGTTCGGGGGCTGGTTCGAGTAGAAGCGGCATAAGGTTACCTCGGTCGGGATGGTGTGCTACACCATCGCCCCAAAGGTGAACTCGTAGGCGACGATCACCGCGCCGGCGATCACGGGTGCGATGTATTTGCGGGGATGCCGAAACACATCACGTTCCGTCTTGACGTTCACCAAGGGGAACTTGATTTCGAGAAACACGCTGATCGCCGTGGCAAGCAGCGCGATAAACAAACCAAATGCAATGTCGAGCGGTTGGAAGATCCCCAACCACGCCGCAACAGTATTTAGAAACGCAATGCCAATAACAAAGATCGGGAAGATCGCAAGACCCATGCGCAGCGCGCTTCCCCGCTCATCACCGATAAGATGAATCTGGTTGCGGGTATCGTCCTCACGGCTCAAGATCGAGGTCAGTGGGGTATTCACGCAGGCCAGGATCCAGAACAATCGCACCGGACCGTCCTCCTTGCCAATGACGTATACGACCATGGCCGCAAACGCATTAATAAGCAGGAAGCTGCTCCACGCACGGGTATCCAAAAGCCCATTGACCACAAAGTAGTTATTGACCTTGGTGCGCACAAACCTCGAAACCGCGGATTCTTTCCCCGTGCGCAATCGCGGAATCCTGCACGGAAGCAGAGATAATGCAACCAACGCGATCACGCACAACGCAATACCCAACCAGGGATGTACGTATTGCGCCGCCAAGCCGATAGCAGCAACTATCCCGAACCCAATGTATCCTGCGCGCCGCACGGGAATAGTTTGGGTGAGGAACAAGACGGCGTCGATAAGCAAAAGGTACAGCATAAGTGCGGCAAACGCGCCGGCCGTACCTTTGCCCACCATGAACAGCAGTGCTAACAGTGGAATCCAGACTTCGAGAATAAACACCCCGCTCGCGACGAGAACATACGCCGCGACCAGTGTCTTTTCGCTGAAGGGGTACAGCAGCAGGCGCTCCAGACGCCCTTCGGCAAGCCAGCCGTTTTGAATCGTACGGACGAAAAACACCGCGCTCAGGCTCAGCCCGAGATACAGGGCGTTATATTCCATGGACGGAATCATGTCCGACAGGAAATACAGCAAAATCAGGACCGAAGCGCACGTAATAAGAACGCTACGGTTCAAAAATTCGCCGATAACGGCGTGGATACTCCACCGCAGATCGAGGTTTTTCAGAGAGGAGCTGGACAACATCTTTAGCTTCCCGCGGCACCGCGAACGGGCCGCTGAGTTGACCTTCTTTCAGTACGTACAACAGGTCGCAACAGCGAGTAAACGACTCCGCAATATGCGAGCTCAAAAACACCGAATGGCCCTGATCGGAATAGGCATTGATGCACTGATACAAAAACTCCGTGCCAACGAAATCCAAGAAATCCACCGGTTCGTCCAAGATCAGCAACGGCCTGCCTAGCACAAACGCACAGATCAGGCGCGCCTTCTTATTGTTGCCGCTGGACAGGTCCCGCATCTGCTTATCCTTGTGCGGTGCAAAGTGAAAGCCCTCCACCAAGGAGCTAATAAACTCCTCCTGCGGTTCGACTCGATACACGCCGCACAAATAATCCAAGAATTGGCGGAAACTCCAGGTGAAAAAACTACGATCGTCGGCGAAGACGGTATAGCGCTGCGCCTTGAACGCACGATCGGCTGGGGAGGTGAGCTTGGCATCCACGGAAAACTTGCCGCACTGCCAGCCGGGCAGGATACCCGAAATCCCCTTGATCAAAGTTGTCTTCCCGGCACCGTTGCCGCCCAATAATCCGACGACCTTGCCTGCTGGGATTTCAAGCCGCGCAGCCGAGGCGATAATCGTGTCCGGTTGGTACCAGACCTTAATATCCTCGGCCGCCAACCTGGGAGCCTTGAGTTCCTCCGGTGCCATTGGGCTACTCGGCGTTCTTGGGTTCACTCGAACGCTTCGCCGCCGCCTGAATGGTGGCCACGGCCAGCACGACTGTACCTGCACCCATGATTAAACTATCTGGGCCTACCCCATTGCGCACGAACAGCATGACAGTAATAGCAGCGAAAATAAGGGTCAGAATTGCTTTGATGACGAAGTTCATGATCCTCTCCTTGTGCATCTTTACACTGTGCGAAACAATGATTTGGTATCATTGCCCCTAACACCACCGAGCGCTCAGACTCTCGGAAAATAAACGAACGCTCGGTGGGGTTGGAGGATTGGGGCTTGCACTAATTCAGATGAAAGAGTGCGAGCCCCAGTCCGAACTCAAAGTCCGGAATTGGACCGGTAAGTGCACAGATTGCTCCTGCAGAGCAGGCAGAGCACCGCGATCCATTAACAACCTCAGCCGGTGTTAAATCGGTGTACATTTTCGCCTCCTTTCTTTCGACACAACCGACCGTACGCGACGCATATTTTTTGCGCTAGCTCATTTTTCATTTGCGGCTGTAAGATATTTCATATTGCCGCCCGAAAAAACCTCATGTTATTTTCATTTTTCTTATTCTGAGCGGGCGAAATGCCGCAAATTCGGGGCCAAACAGGGGGGGAGATCACGCTTCCGAAACGGCTTTGACCTGCGCAAAAGCCGCGAGATCAATGCCTGCCGCACGCTTTACCTTGGCGCAAGGTGTAGTTATTGCGAGGAAATCACAAACCAACACTTTGAAATCACATTGACATAAAGAACGCGCAAACTTCGTTACACACCCAGGCGACATAGAACGGTAGGTTAGCAAATATTTACCAAAATGAGTCATTTTGCAAAACGTGGTTCTTACATGCATAAACAAACTCTAAAAATCGCCCACCAAGAGACACCAATGCAAACCAACACCAAATGCCGTGTATTTCAGGCACGCGAACGGCGATGCACCGTTAGCCGACCATTTAATTCGAACACTCCTTAACTGCCACATACACCACACGCCAAGCGAAATAGATTCGCACAACGTAAGTTTGTTTTTGCTGGGAGTGCGTTTCGTTTAAGTAGGAATATTGCAGCACTCACTACGCCCACGATAAAAGGCGCAAGCCATCTAAAGTTTCGCTCATCCGTTCGGGAAATCGGGGCATCCAGCAAGGTTTAAGCAAAACCAAACTTTAACAATATGCACAGATAATCCGCCGCCCCCGAATGCTCGATCCAACGAGACAGCCCAAGCTCCGTTTAACACCCCCGAAATGGGCTAAGCTCGCGCAGCGGATCGGCGGGCAATGCGGCGCACCGCGGAACACACGAGCCCCAATCGCAAACGCCCCCATTTTAGGGGACTACGTAACACGCCCGAGCGCGCCCGCGATAGTTCCCCGAGCGTTTCAAGGAGGGAATGGCGGGCCCGAAGATGCCTCATCGGGGACGTGAAACGGCTAAAAATGACGGCTGCGGAGGGGGCCGCGGCGTCGAAAACCGGTACAACAGGCTCGGTGCAACCTCCACCGCGAACCCGCGCGCATTGCTACAGTGCAAAGTAAAAAGAGGTGGTACCGATGGAATACGCCCCCACGTTCATAGCAAACAATGTATTACGGCGAGCATTCGCAGAAAACAACGCCATCAACCCGGCAAAACTGCAAGCCATCCTGTACTTCATTGCCAGCGAATACCAAAAGGAAACACACGAACCGCTGTTTGATGAACCCTTTGAAACCCTGCAATACGGCTCGCGATTACGCAGCGTGCTGTATGAATTCCGCGAGTTTCAACGCGACAACATCACACGCTTTGCCAGCGACGGCGGCACCGAGCCACCCATGATCCACGAAAGCGCAGACCCAGCGTTACACCGCGCAATCGAACGCGTGTGGGATGCGGCGAAAGCGCGAAGCGTCGAAGAACTCTCGCACATTATCCAGCTGGAAAACTCGGCCTGGCACAAATCATTTCAGGCGGAAAACCCGTATGTAACCTCGGCGAACATCGCGGCGGACACGACGTATTCCCGCGAGCTCGGGTTGGTGTAGCGCGGGCGTGGCCACAGCGGGCGGTCGGCGCGGACCAGCGGCAAGCGGACCGGCACCCCCACCGGCCCAGCCGAACGCACCGGCCCGCCCCGCCTACTACCTAGTCAAACTTGTACTCCTCGTTGCGCGTGCGCTTGATTTCAAAGAAGTGCGGGTACGCGGCGAGCTGCACGGCGGCGTCGAAGATTTTGCCGGCGTCTTCGCCGCGCGGGATCCGGGTCAGCACGGGCCCGAAGAAGGCCACGTCGCCGACCTTCACCACTGGGGTTCCAACGTTATCTCCGACCGCGTCCATTGCTTCGTTGTGGTAGGAGCGCAATTGGCCGTCGAAGGTGGTGGTGTAGGCGGCGTCGAAACGTTCGGCGGGCAGCCCGCACGCCTCAAGTGCGGCGATGAGCGTTTCTTGGTATCCAGACTTGCTGAATTTCGGTGCCACTCCGCCGTTGTGGATGCGGGTGCCCAGTTCAGTGTAGAACTTGTCCAGAACGTCCAGCCCGTCGTTGACGGCTACGGCTGCGGAGACGCGGGCGGGTGCCCATGCTGCTTCCATCATGCGCTGGTAGTCGCCGGGCAGGTCGCGCCCGTGGTTGAGCACGGACAGGCTCATGGGCCGCCATTCCACTGTGACGTCGCGGACTTTTTCCACTTCTTTGATCCAGCGTGACGTGATCCAGCAATACGGACAGGTTGCGTCAAACCAGAACGTGACATTTGTGGTCATTTTTCTCACCATGCTTCCGAGGATCGATGTGTTTTCATTGAGTCTGCTGCTAATCCCATCAGTTCATCCATGTACGCGCCTTGTGGTAGCGGTACGGTTCGCAGCGTTCGCAATGTACGTTGCTCGAACCCGTTTGCAATTTTCAAGGGGGCAACGGTGTCCTGCGGCAAGGTCGCACCTTCTGTATCGATCACGGCGACGGTGCGCCTTGCGGTGGCTTGGGTCATTCCCTCATAGTAATCACCGGTGGGCCCGCGCGGGAGGGCTCTAGGCCAATTCTCGGTCACATTTTGGGCTTACTACGCTAGGTAAGTATGACCTCTCTTAACCTCACGCGGGCGGAGGCTCGGGCCCGCGCGGCACTCGTCAAAGTGCAGCATTACGATATTTCGCTCGACCTTTCCGAAAGCGAATCTACGTTCTCTTCGATTACCGTTGTGCGCTTCCATTCCGGCGCCGGCTCCACCTTTATTGACCTGCGCGCCGCGAAAGTCTCCGAAGTGCTTCTCGACGGCCGCGACATCACTCCCACCGTATATTCACCGGAAGCGGGCCTTCCGCTCGACCTTACGGAAGGTGAACATGCCCTTCGCATCACCGCCACCTGCGAATACACGCACACGGGTGAGGGCATGCACCGTTTCGTGGATCCGGCCGACAATGAGCCATACCTATATACTCAGTTCGAAACGGCCTTTGCCAAGCAAGTGTTCGCATGCTTCGATCAGCCGGACATGAAGGCCACCTATTCCCTGCAGGTGATCACGCCCCAGGGGTGGCGGGTGATCGGCAATGGTGCGCAGCAGGTGGATTCCTCAGGCGAGCGCCTGATCCACACCTCCCAGGTGGATTACCCGCTGTCCACCTACCTCGTTGCCGTATGCGCCGGCCCCTATCACGAGGTAACGGATACCTGGCGCGGCACCCTGACGCACCACCCGGAAACCCCGGCCGATCAGCCGCACGAGCTGGAGGTCCCGCTGGGCATCTACTGCCGCAAGTCCCTGGCCGAGCACCTCGATGCGGAACGGCTCTTTACCGAGACCAAACAGGGTTTCGACTGGTACCACGAGCACTTCGGCATGGCGTACCCCTTCCACAAGTACGATCAGATCTTCTGCCCCGAATACAACTGGGGCGCCATGGAAAACGCGGGCTGCGTCACCATTCGTGATGAATACGTGTTCGCCTCCAAGGTCACCGGATACCTGTACGAACGCCGCGCCGATACCGTGCTGCACGAGCTCGCCCATATGTGGTTCGGCGACCTCGTCACCATGGAATGGTGGGACGATCTGTGGCTCAACGAATCCTTTGCCACCTGGGCCGCAGCGCTGAGCCAATCCGAGGCGACCGAGTACCGCAACGCCTGGGTGACCTTTGCCAATGTGCAAAAGTCCTGGGCCTATCAGCAGGATCAGCTCCCCTCCACCCACCCCGTTTTCGCCGACGCGGCCGACGTCCAAACGGCCGAACAGAACTTCGATGGCATCACCTATGCGAAGGGTGCCTCCCTGCTCAAACAGCTCCAAGCATACGTGGGCCGCGACGCATTCTTAGCGGGCGTGCGCAGCCACTTTGCCAATCATGCGTTCAGTAATGCAACGTTTGCGGACCTGCTGAGGACGTTGGCCGCGGCGTCGAAACGCGACCTGTCGGGGTGGGCAAACCAGTGGTTGACCACGACGGGCATCACCACGCTACGCCCACAATTCACAGTACAGAACGGCTGCTACCTCACCTTCGATGTGGCGCAATCCGGGGGTGAGCCGCGCGACCACCGCATCGCAATCGGCCTCTACTCGCTTATCGACGGCCGCGTCCAACGCACCCACCGCGTCGAACTCGACGTCGCCGGTGCCACGACGCCGGTCCCGGAACTCAAGGAAGTTCCCGTGGCGGATCTCGTGCTGGTCAATGACGACGATCTCACGTATTGCACCATCGGCCTCGACCCCGAATCGCTCCGCTTTATCACCGAACACATTGGCGATATTAGCGATCCGATGCCGCGCACCCTGTGCTGGTCGGCCGCCTGGGAAATGACCCGCAACGCGCAGCTGCGGGCGCGCGACTTCCTCGAGTTGGTGATCCGTGGAGCGGGTGCGGAAACCGAAATCTCTGTATTGGAACGGCTGCTGGATCAGGCGCGCATCGCCGTCACCTCGTACGCCGACCCCGAATGGGCGCGGGAGGTCGGCAACGCCCGGCTATCGCGTTTCCTCCTCGCCGGTGCCCGCGCCGCCGAGCCAGGATCGGACTTCCAGCTAGCCTTTGTCAAGGCCTTGGCCAGGGTCCAGCTGCACGAAGAGGCGCTGGACTTCTTCCGCGACTTGGATCTGGCTGGTCTGGTTGTGGACCGGGATCTGCGGTGGCTGGCGCTGACGGCGTTGATCGCGCACGGAAAAGTGAAGGATGTCACGTCCACCATTTCGGGGGAACTTTCCCGTGACAATTCCTCCACAAGCCAAATGTTTGCTGAGCGTGCGCAAACAGCCGTCAACACCGCTGCGGCGAAACTCACCGCCTTCGAATCGTTGACCTCTGGCACGCTCAGCAACCTCCAATTGCGCCATCAGCTGGAGGGCTTCACATGGGCTGGATCGAGTCCGAATCTTCAGCAATTCAATGAGCGTTTTTTCGAGTTGGCCCCAAGCATTTGGGCTGGCGGCTCCTCCGAAATCGCACTGAAAACGCTCGTGGGCCTCTACCCATCGTGGGACATTTCCGACGCAGGCCTCGCCCGCGCGGACGCATTCCTCACATCTGCTACCCACCCGGCGGGGTTAGTTCGCGTGATCTCGGAAGAGCGTTCTAGAGTCGAACGCGCGCTAAGAAACCGCAGGTACGACGGCCAGAAACCTTAACAAATCGTGGTCTTTCCTAAACGCGAAGGGTTGAGCGGGGGTAGTAAAGATGAAGAGCATTTCATTTAAATCTCACGCGAGCTTCACCTTCGCGTTTCATACTGAAATGTATGAAAAATCTTGGTCGCTTTGTGCCTCTCGTCGGAGCACTCGGAGGTCTCGTGGTGCTCGCGGTGGGTGGCACGGCACTCGCGGGTGGCACAGCCGAACCCAAGATTGATCCCAAGCCCGTCACGTTTAAGGTAACCACAACTCCCCCAGAAAAAACGGAGGAAACACTGACCTCGGAGCCCGCGCCGGAACCCCAACCTGACCCCGCGCCGGCGCCGGAGCCCATTCAAAACAATCCGGCGGCGCCGGCCCCGCAGCAGCAGGCGCCTCCACCGGCGGCGCCCCCTCCCCTACCTCCACTGCCTCAAATCGAAATCCCCATCCATATCCCACCTTTCGTTCCACCGGTGGTTCTTGATGATGACGACTTTGACTTTGAGGATGATTGATTTTGAATTGGATTGGCACTTCAGTTCGTTGGCGGATCGTCCTTTGGATTGTGGCGACCGTATTGTTGGCGCTGTTAGCCGTAACGCTGACCACGCGTACGATTTTGCGATCCCAAGTCGTCGCCGAAGCGAATTCCTCCGTCGAACTAGAAATCAACGAATTTAGAGCCTTTGTTCAGCAAGGCACCAACCCTAAGACCTCGAAACCGATTACTGATACCCGCGAGCTGATCGAGCTGTATTTGGCCCGCCAGATGGTGGGCCCGGACGAATTGCTTGTGGGCCGCGCTAATGACGCATTATTGCAGGTAGACCTGTCCGCCCTCACGGAAAGTTATATCCCTAAAGATAAGGATAAGATCGGCAAGGTTGTCGGCACGATCATGGATTCCGATAAGGTTTCCGGCGTTATGCACGACGATGAGCTGGGCACGATTCACTGGGGCCGTGTGGACGTGGTGACCAATAACAAGGAGACCGGTTCCTTCGCCGTGATGGTGTTTACGGATGAATCGCAACGCCAGGTGACGGAGCAGACCGCGGTGATCGCGAGCGTCGGCGCCGGCGGTTTGGCCATGACGGTGCTGATCGCGTGGCTGGTGGCCGGCCAGATCCTGGTTCCCATCCGAAATCTGCGGAAGGTGGCGTCCGGCATTACCGATACTGATCTCACCCGGCGCGTCCCAGTCGCCGGTAATGACGAGATTGCCCAGCTCGCGATTACCTTCAACGATATGTTGGACCGGCTGGAGGCCGCATACCAGGTGCAACGGCAGTTTGTCGACGACGCGGGACACGAGCTCCGCACGCCCATTACGGTGATCCGGGGCCAGCTCGAGTTGTTGGAAGTTGCCACCGAGGATCAGCGTGATCGTTCGGTCGCCCTCGCGATCACCGAGCTGGATCGCATGACCCGCATTGTGACGGATCTGTTAACGCTGGCCATCGCGAATTCCGCAGATTTTATTACCACCGCCAAGGTCGATGCTGCGGAACTTCTGATCGATATCGAAGAAAAGGCGCTGGTCATGGCCATCCGTGACGTTGTAATTACAGGCGTAGCAGAGGGCCAGGTGGTGTTGGATGAGCAGCGCGTCACGCAGGCGATGTTGGAGCTTTACAATAACGCCGTCAGCCACACCATGCCGGGCGACCAGATCGAATTGGGCAGCGCCTTTTTGAATACCGGCCCGGACCGCTTGCTGCGCCTGTGGGTGAAGGACCATGGCCCCGGCATCCCGGAGGACAAGCTGCCCACGCTGTTCGACCGCTTTACCCGCGCCGATGGCGCGAGCCGGGATACCCGCACCCGCAATAAGCACGGTGCCGGTTTGGGCTTGTCCATCGTCCGGGCGATTGCAGACGCCCATAATGGCTGCGCCTGGGTGGAGTCCACTGTGAATGTGGGGTCCACGTTCGGCCTAGATCTTCCGGCCCCCGAATTCATCGACCAAGACTTAGACCTAGACCCCTTGGAGGACCCTTCATGAGCCGCATCCTGATCGCTGAAGATGATCACGGCATTGCAGACTTTATCCACCGCGGCCTCACCGCGGCAGGCTTCGCCTGCACGATTACGGAAAGCGGCGATGAGGCCTTTTCGCTGGCCAATTCGGGTGCCTACGATCTCCTGATCTTGGACTTGGGGCTGCCCGAGGTGGATGGCGGCGAGGTGCTCAGCCAATTACGAAAGGCGAAAAACAACCTCCCGGTGATCGTGCTCACGGCGCGCACGAAGATTGAAGACCGGGTGCGTACCCTGGAAGGAGGGGCCGATGATTATATGCCGAAGCCTTTTCAGTTTGCGGAATTGTTGGCGCGCGTAAAGCTGCGCCTGACGGACCGCAATACTCGGGACAGCGATACCAATATTTTGTCCCGTGGAAATCTTTCCCTTGATTTACGGACCCAACGAGTCCATGTTGCAGGCAAAACTCACGACTTGACCCGCCGCGAAGCCAGCCTGCTTGAAACGTTTTTGCGGCACCCCGACCAGGTTCTGTCCCGCGCCCAATTGCTCAGCAAGGTGTGGGGCATGGACTTTGACCCAGGCTCGAACGTCGTCGACGTGTACGTGCGCACCCTTCGCAAGAAGATCGGCGCGAAGCGCGTGGAAACGGTTCGCGGCACTGGGTATCGATTGAGGTGAAACAATGCACGACGACTGTGCAGCTACAGTTCCAATAAAAGCAGTCGAACTCCCCGAACAATCCGGCCCCGCCCGGTGGTCCACCAAGCCTCCGAGCACGCAGGAATACGAACGCCCGCGTACCCAATTCTCCATGCCCCCATGGCGAAAGATCACGCCGCCGATAGTCGGCTTCCTGATCCTCGTATCGCTGCTCACCCGCATGCCGGAGGACCTCAACTCCGATGCGAAACTCACGTTGACCACCTTCGCGGCCGCGGTTTGGTTCTGGGTGTTCACGGATATCGACGATACGTATATCGCGCTCAGCGCCGCGACGATCCTCACGGTCGCCGGTGTCATCCCCGTATCCGAGCTCTATGGCACGCTCGGGGATGACACCGTGTGGCTGCTGATCGGCGCGTTTATCATCGCATCTGCTGTATCCGCCTCCGGCCTCGCGGAGCGGGGCGCCATCGGTATCACCCGCGGCGTGACCTCGCCGCGCGTCCTTGTCCACCTCATTACCCTGACCATCGTGTGCACCGTGTATGCGGTGCCCGCCACCTCAGGGCGCGCGGCACTGGTGATCCCAGTGTTCCTCGCCCTCGCCCACGCCCTCGGGGAACGGGATCGCTGGCTGACTCAATCGCTAAGTTTGATCTTCCCGGTGACCATCCTGTTCTCCGCCGTGGGTTCCCTAATCGGCGCCGGCGCGCACCTGATCACCAACCAGATCCTCACCGCGAACAGCCTGGAGGCGATCAGCTTCACCCAGTGGTTGCTCTTCGGCCTGCCGCTGGCGCTCATTTCCTCCCACGGGGCGGCGGAGGTGATCCTGTTCCTGACCACCACCAAGGAACAGCGCCGCTCCGAGATCGATATCAATGCGGACGCCTTCAGCGAAAACACCCGCGCGCTGACCTCTTGGGAGATCCGCACGCTGCTGGTGTTGATTATTTCCGTGGTGCTGTGGAGCACGGAAAACCTACACGGAATCCATCCAGCCCTCGTGGCCCTGATCGGCGGCCTGCTGATCACCTGCCCGTGTTTCGGTTCCGTCACGCTCAGCGACGCGATCAAAAAGATCCCCTGGTCACTGCTGCTTTTTATGGCATCCACCCTGACCATGAGCCGCGCATTGTCCCACTCCGGTGCCGCCGAGGTACTGGCGCACGCGCTGCTCAGCACGCCGTCGCACAATGTGTTCGCCGGGATCATCTTTATCGTGACGGTGATCCTGCTCTCCACATTCGCGCACCTGGTGGTGCAATCGCGATCTGCCCGTTCCGCAGTGCTGATCCCCCTGGTGATCTTGCTGGCCCCCAGCGTGGGCGTGAACCCCATCGCCGCGGCGTTTATTTCCACCGCCGCCGCCGGGTTCTGCCACACTTTGCCGGCATCTGCTAAGCCGTTGGCCATGTTTAAGGCCGTAGGCAATGAAACCAATGTCGATGTATTCGATGAAAAACAGCTGCTCCGCGTAGCCGTATTCCTCCTGCCAATGCACCTAGTGCTGTGCCTAGTGTTTGCCTTTGGCATTTGGCCGCTGCTGGGACTTCCGGTATTCCAATAACCCTCCAACGACCTTTCAAGGACTGAGTCACACAATGACTGTATATATGCCCGAGCGTATTCTTGTTGCCCCATCAGGTTTCAAGGAAAGCCTCTCCGCCATCGAAGTTGCCGACGCCATCGCCGCAGGTGTGCGGCGCGTGTACCCCGGCGTCCACGTGGACACCTACCCGGTTCCCGACGGCGGCGAAGGCACCTTGGAGATCCTGGCCACCCGCGCCGAAACCATCCCCCACAGCCTCGAAGTCACCGGCCCGGTCGGGCGCAGCGTGACCGCCACCTGGCTGGAATTGCCAAACCACACCGGCGTGATCGAAATGGCCTCCGCCGCGGGCCTGCGCTTGGTTCCGCACGACCAGCGCGACCCCGGCGCGACCACCACATTTGGGGTCGGACAGCTCATTGCGGATGCCCTGGACCACGGCATGCGGCACATCATCGTCGGCTGCGGGGATTCCGGCACCAGCGATGGTGGCGCGGGTGCCCTCCAGGCCCTTGGCGTGCGCATACTCGACGCGCGTGGAGCTGAAATCCCGGCGGGCGGTGCTGCGCTCATCGATGCCGCGGCCGTCGATACGTCTGGTTTGCATCCGGCGTGGAAATGCGCAAAGGTGCAGCTCGCCTGTAATATGCATAATGTGTTTACGGGACCGCGCGGCGTGGCCGCCGTTTTCGGGCCGCAGAAGGGGGCTTCTCCGGAGCAAGTGTCGCTTCTCGACGCCGCGCTCACCAACTTTGCTCGCCTGCTTACCGAACACTGCTCCCCCACCGTCGACCTGTACACCGGACCAGGCACCGGCGCATCCGGAGGCCTGGGTGCGGGCCTTGCCGCGCTCGGCGCACAGCTAGAAAACCGATTCGATGTGCTGTTGGGTAGCGTTTCCGCTGGACCGACCGGCTCCTTGGACGAACTCATCGCACAGGCGGACCTCATTATCACCGCCGAGGGCGCCATCGATTTCCAAACGCCACACGGCAAGGTTCCCGCCGAAATCGCGCGCCGCGCACAAACCACCGGAGTGCCCGTGCTGGCGTTGGCCGGATCGTTGGGCAAAGGGGCGCCGAGCGTGCACGATGTGGGTATCAGCGCCATCGCTTCCATCATGAACGTACCCATGGATTTCGAACAGGCTGTCAAGAATGGCGGCACCCTGCTTGCCGACGCCACGGAACGCACCATGCGGCTCGTGCAACTCGGCTCAGCCATCAATGGGCGGAGCGCGCGCAAGGCCTTAAGGCTTCAAGCTGTGTAACGAACAACCTTAAAATTCGGCACATTTTCAAGTTTCCACTAGCGAATATTCAGGAAGCGCGCCTAAGCTTTGCACTATGAAACGCCGTGGATTTATCAAGCTCGCTCTATTCTCATCGGTGCTTGCGGCCTGCTCAAACAGCGGCACAACCACCGAGGATTCCACTGGTGCCGCCGCCTCCAGTGCCGAATTGCCATCTGAATTGGTGTTTGATTCGAAGGGCTATACGGAAAAGACAACCACCATCAACGATGTGGAAGTGGAATACCGGGAATGGTCCGGAGTGGTGTACGTATCCAAGCCCGTGGACACCAACTACCAATGCCTGAACATCAAGCAACCCACCAAGGTGGGCGGCAAAGATGTGGACCCGTCCGGGATGCCGATCGTGTTCGCCCTGAATATCGGCGGATATATTTCCTCCTCGCCGAATAATCAGGGCGGCCCTGGTGGCCCCATCGATTCAACGCAGACCCCACCAACCGATAATCCGAGCGGTCCGCCCAACGGTGGTGGTGATGGCGGCGAGGTACCCTCTGGATCCGGCGAACAAATGGCTCGCGGACAGCGCGTTGATGTCGGTGACTACGCCTTGATCAATGGTTTGACTGTGGTTGTACCAGGGGCCCGCGGCCGAGACAATCAAGCCGACGATGGCACTTACTATGGAAAAGCACCCGCAGCCATCGTGGATCTCAAGGCCGCAGTTCGCTATCTCAAGGCCAATGCGGACACCATCCCGGGCAACACCAACCGCATCGTCTCTTCCGGCAGCTCCGCCGGTGGAGCTCTCTCCGTGCTACTCGGCGCCTCGGGCGACAGCGACCTCTATACAAATGACCTCAAAGCCATCGGTGCTGCCGAGACTTCCGACGCTATCCACGCAGCCGCCGGATACTGCCCGATTACAGATCTTGAATACGCTGACGCCGCCTACGCATGGTGCTTCCTAGAAACCAGCGACGAGGCAAAAGAGCTGGCAGAAGCATTCTCGGCCCGCATGAAAGAACTTGGATTAAAGGATTCATCTGGCAAGGAACTCACCGCAGATAACTTGGCAGAACACATCCTGAAGACCCACGTGCAACCGGCCGCGAAACGCTACCTTGAAAATCTCAGCGAGGAAGACCGCGCCACGTATGAGGGCGAAAACTCCTGGGTGAAGGATGACTTCAGTTGGGAAGAATACATCTCCTACGTTGGGCACAAAAAGACCTCTCCAGCCTTTGATAAACCGGATCTCAGTACCGGCGAAAACATCCTTTTCGGCAGCAGTACCGAAAATGCCCGCCACTTCACCGAACGTGGGCAAGGCGGAAAGGTAGAAGACGACGTCCAAGAAGCAGTAATACGCATGAATCCCATGCGATTCCTTGCGGACGAGTACGAAAAGCGCGCCAAGCACTGGTTCCTACGCGTTGGCACAAAGGACTCTGACACCAGCCTCACAATAGTAAGCAATCTTGACTCGTTACTGAGAGGTATCGGAGACTCGGTGGACACCGCTTACTATTGGGATGGCGGCCACGGCGCCAACGAAGATCCAGACAAATTCATCGACTGGGTCAAATCCCTCGGCTAAACGCGCGCGGTCAGATCCCTCGGCTAAACATCCGCGCCCTGCCCGGCGATCTCCCTCGCCTGCCGGGCGGGGTATAGGCCGAAGCGGCGCAAACCGAGTGGCTTGCTGGCGGTCCCCGCCCGATAAGGATAGGTTGTGTGCTGCACATGAAGTTTTTTACACACGACGAAAGCCGATTTCTGTGTAATTTTCATCATTCAGGGCCGCCTGGGGCCGCCGCCGCGATATTTTTTACACAGATTTCTGGCTTTTGATGTAAAAAATATCGGTAGACACCGTTCAACTCCCGAAGTTCGAATAGGTTGTGCACTGCCTAACGTATCAAAATGGGGCGATTAACGGAACTCGGCCATGGTCGACTAAGGGTAGCGAATTCCAAGGCCTCAGCGAGGCTGCTACGGCGCCATATTTCCATCGGCTTCAATATATGAGGTTATATGTTCTTCTTGGCTGGAAATGATGCGCCCAAAATTTGGCTTGGCGGGCCTCTGCGTGATGGATTCTTTCGGGTTTCTGGCATCGCCGATCTCACGGCGCCGACCTCGGCGCCACTTGCTATGGATCCATAGCCATCCTCGAACCCCTCCGCACGCCGTGGCGCCGACAGGGCAAAAGTGCGCAGCACAACCTGCTCCCATGGCAAGTGAGTCGGCGGGGTATAGGCCGAAGCGGCGCAAACCGAGTGGCTTGCAGGCGGTCCCCGCCCGATAAGGATAGGTTGTGTGCTGCGCATGAAGTTTTTTACACACGAAAGCCGAATTCTGTGTAATTTTCATCGCTCAGGGCCGCCTGGGGCCGCCGCCGCGATATTTTTTACACAGATTTCTGGATTTTGATGTAAAAAATATCGGTAGACACCGTTCAACTCCAGATGTAGTAATAGGTTGCGGACAACCGAAAGTCCATAATAACGTCACTGTGACGAAATTCGGCCGCCATAGTTATAGCACAGCGAAATTCGGGCGCTCAGAGAGGATTTTTAGATCACGCGCAACTAATGGAACCCCGCCGCGCCCGCTTCACCCCCGAAGCATCACATCCCCGCCGCGCCCGCTTCACCCCGGAACCACATCGCCTGCGCATCGCCCGCGCCCCTCCCCCGCAACCTGAGAAACATCCGCGCGGACCATCCAACGGACTAGCAGGAACAATGCGCCGTCGACAATGAGCATTTTCAGGGCGAGCACGCCGAGCCCATTACCGATCTCCACGGGGGTGTTCCAAAGAAAATGGCACAGGTAGCCGCAAAACACCAGGGCGATCCCGCTCAACCAACGCCGAGCCAGCAGCAACATCACGCCCACCCCAGCGAAGGCGGAAAATGCCCAGTGGGACGCCAGGGCGGTAAAGAGCCGCAGCACGGCGGTGATCAGGGCCCCTTCCACATCGCTGTTCGGATCCTCCACAGCACCCCGCGCCACATAGAAAATGTTTTCGGCGGTCTGGAAACCCAACCCGACGCAGGCCCCGATGCAAAACCCCTGCACGGGATGGCGCAGCCCGCACAGGACGGCGATTAGCAGGATAAGCACGCTTTTTGCCCATTCTTCAGTAAACGGCCCAGCGATGGCGGGCTGCCAATCTTCCGCATGGTTCGGGATCACATAATAAAGGAATCCGAACGCCTGATTGCCTTGCATGGCCACCCAGGTCGCCCCGCACGCGCCTAGCAGAAACGCCACGCTGGCAACGCTCGGCCGCAAGGGCCGGCTTTGGGAGCAATGCCAGATCACCACCCCGCAAAGGACTGGCGCGAGCAGCACAACCATCCCGCCGGCCAGCACGGCGGAGTTCACCCGCGCGGCCATGAGTTCCATATAGGAGAGGTACCCGACCACCCCTAACGCCAGCATCACCCACCACAGCGCGGATCGCGGCTGGTAAACGCGGTTCATGTCACCTCCACGGTCAGCTCTCGGAGTAGTTCCTCGATGGCCACCGGCTGGGTCGCATCGGTGCTGGTAGAGGTGATGGCAACCAGGTAGTCCTGGTGTGTGATCACGGTGCATTGTCCCCCGCTCATGGCGTCGGCGTGCAGGCTGCACCGGTAGCCTTGGTAGCGGGCGCCGAGGAGGGGGGCGTCGATACGCGCGTTGTCCATGCGGTTGGAAATGTAGCGCTGAGCGCCGGCGTCTGGGTCGCGCACGCCGCTGACTATGCGCACAGCAATCCGCTGCGTCCCTCGCTCATATGTTCGAGCGTCGCGATTGGTGCCTAAAACACGCTCAAAGCCTTGGGGCACTTGGAAGCGCGCGGCGCCTTGGCCCACGCGAACCTCCTCCTGACCTGCGGCTACGGTGTGACGTGGCACGACTGCGTTCAGCGACGCTGGTACTGCCCACGGCACGGCTAGCAAAAAGAGGACCAATAATGCGAGTCGAACATCGTGTAGGAATACAGTGGTTGGCATGGAAACCTTCTATGACACGGTCGGCGGCGAGGCAACGTTTCGGAGCATCGTCCACCACTTCTACCAGCAGGTACGCACTGATGACATCTTGGGCCCAATGTATCCGGCGGATGATTGGCAGGGCGCCGAGGACCGCCTCCGCATGTTTCTCGCGCAATATTGGGGCGGCCCGCAGACTTACCAAGCCGAACGCGGTCACCCCCGGCTGCGCATGCGCCACTTCCCGTTTACTATCGACGCCGCGGCCCGCGACCGCTGGCTGCAACTCATGCGCAATTCCATCGACACCATTGACGCTGACACGCTGGATGACGCGCACCGCGCAGCCTTGTGGGATCACATGGAGCGCGTGGCCAATATGCTCGTCAACGTAGAATAATCGCATGGAAATCGCCATCATCGGGGGTGGCCCGCGCGGGATCTCCATTTTGGAGCGCCTGACCGCGGTACCGCCCGCCGAGCCCCTCCGCATCCATTTCATCGACGCCATGCAGCCTGGCGCCGGCGAAATCTGGCGCACGGATCAAACACGCATTCTGTGCATGAATACCCTGGCCGGCGAGGTCACGCTGTTTACCGAGCCGGGCGCCTCGGTGCGCTTGCCGGTGCGCGAGGGCCCCACGCTGTTCGAATGGGCGGGCGGCGCCTGGCCCGCCGGGTCGCATCCGGAGCGCGCCGTGTATGGCGAGTATTTGCGCTGGGTCTACGCCTGGGTGCTCGAACACCTGCCCGATCACGTGACGGTGATCGAACATACAGACCGAGTCGTGCGCATCGAAGGCGAGACGCTAGAGCTCGCCAGCGGGCGCAGCATTACCGCCTCCCGCATCGTCTATGCGGGTGGTTGGCTGCGCACTGAAGATACACCGGTGCCGCGGCGCGTGGCACCGGATAATCCGGTGGACCAGGACTATTCCGGCATCCCCGCCGGTGCGAATGTGCTGGTGCGCGGGTTGGGCATGGGTTTCTTTGACACGATGGCGTTGCTGACCCTCGGCCGCGGCGGGCGCTTTACCGAAGCTGGCGGCGGCAAGCTGCGCTATGTGGCGAGCGGGAGGGCACCCAGGCTGATTGTCACCTCGCGGCGGGGCTACCCGTTCCTGCCGAAACCCGAATATGGTGGCGAACTTCCGCCGCCCGCCGTATTGGCCAATACCCGGCGGGTGACGCGGGAGCTGCGGGATCGACCGAGCATCGATTTCGGCGCGGAGGTGCTGCCCGCGATCATGGAGGATGCGCGGCTCGCATACGATCCTCAAGCGAGCGCCGCGGAATTCGCACAGGTATTGGAACGGGTGGCGGCTCCATGGGGTGCCCCGGGAACGCTCGAAAGCATTACCGAATTGATCGCGGATGGGCTGCGTGAGGATATTGCCGAAGCGGCACGTGGCGCGGCCTCACCGTTGAAGTCCGCGCTGCGGGAGATCGGTGCCGCACGGAAGTCCATAACCCTGTTGGGCGCGGGTGGGCGCTACACCCCGGATTCCATGCGCAGCACGTTCAAGGACTTTATGGCCTTTGCACGGCTGGTGGGTTTCGGCCCGCCGGCGTTCCGGAGCCGCGAGCTATTGGCGCTGGTGGAGGCCGGGATCGTAAGGTTCGCGGGCCGCGCGGAATCGCTGAGCGGCAGCTTTAGTTTGCGCTCGCGCGACCTTACTCAGCCGGTGCATGCCGAATATCTGATTGAGGCCCGCCTGCCCGCACCGGATATCCGCCGCACCGCCGACCCCGTGCTTCGGGACCTTTTGGAGCAGGGGCGAATCCGGCCGTTTTGCCTAAGCAATGGTTCGCCAACCGCTTCGATCGATGTTGAAATATCCACCGGGCGGGTTATCCACCGCGATGGGACCGTGGACGAGGCATTGCATATGGCTGGCATACCGCTCAATACGCTGATCGGGTTTACCACCATCAGCCCGGTACCCGGCACGGATGCCCCCATGCTGCAAGAAACCGACCGTGTGGCACGGAGCCTGCTTGGTTGGCAAGGGTGAGCGAATGCGCGCAGCCGTGGCCAGCAACGCAGCGGGCTAAGCCGCGGGGAGCGCGGCGGTGATATCCGCGAGGAGGTCGTCCAGGTCCTCGATGCCCACGGAGATGCGCACTAGGTCACGGGGGACTTCCAGCTGGGATCCGGCGGCGGATTGATGGGTCATGGTCGCGGGATGTTCGAGCAGGGATTCGACGCCGCCGAGGGATTCCGCGAGGTAGATGAGTTTGGTATTGGTACAGAAGTGGCGGGCGGCTTCCTCGGAGTGGAAGCGCACGGAGATCATGCCGCCAAAGCCGCTCATTTGGCGGCGCGCCACCTCGTGTCCGGCGCAGGAGGGCAACCCGGGATAGAGCACTTGTTTGATTTGCGGGAGCCCTTCCAGATATTCGGCGATGGCTTGCGCATTGCGGCAATGCGCGGCCATGCGGACGGGCAGGGTTTTAATGCCCCGGATGGTCAGATAGGCGTCGAAGGGGCTGGGGATCGCACCGGCGCCGCCCTGCAGGAATGCCAGCTGCTCGTCAAGCTCGGCATCGTTGGTCACCACCAAGCCGCCTACAACGTCGGAGTGCCCGCCGAGGTACTTTGTCGACGAGTGGAGCACCACGTCCGCACCCAAGCTTAGGGGTTGTTGCAGGTAGGGCGTGGCAAAGGTATTGTCCACCACCAAGGTTGGGGCGCTGGCGAGGGCACGGATCCCCGCGATATCGGCGATGCCAAGGGCGGGATTGGTGGGGGTTTCCACCCAGATTAGTTTCGTATTGGGGCGCAATTCGGCGGCCACGGCATCGAGGTCGGAAAGGTTGGCCACGGAGTATTCCACGCCCCAGGCTGCAAAGACGGAGTCGATAAGCCGATAGGTGCCGCCGTAGGCATCGTTGCCCAGGATGATATGGTCGCCGGGCCGCAGCACGGCGCGAAGCAACACGTCGGTGGCCGCCATTCCGGAGGCGAATGCACGTCCGAATTGGCCGCCTTCCAGCTGGGCGATCAGGGATTCCAGCACGGCGGTGGTGGGATTGCCACAACGGGTGTACTCAAAACCCGCGCGTAATTGATTCAGACCATCTTGCACATAGGTCGTGGAAGCGTAGATGGGCGGGTTGACCGCGCCCACTGCGTCGGGATCGTAGCCGGCGTGGATGGCGGAGGTGGCAAAACCTGGCATGGTGGAATCCTTTCGTCGGTAACTAATACCAACGACAATAGACTAAGCAGTCCATAGAAGCGACTTGGGGTGCCATACCGCTTAGTCTAGAAAAGGCTCATGCCTCCCCGCTGGTACCACACCGTGCCAAAGGCCGCATCCAAGCGAACCCACCGACCATTCGCGGACACCCGCAAATGCCGCGGCACATCCAGCTGCGCACCCGGCACAAACCCCAGATTCACGGCCGCAAAAATCATGCGCATGGGAATCCCAACCTCCACGCCACCACCGGAAACCTGCAGCACATCCTGGTTCAGCAACGACACCGGCGGGCCCAGCGGGCCGGAAAACTGGCGCACCAAATCCTTCCCCTTGCGCGCAAGGTCCGAAACCACACCGGCGGGCACCTCATCTACCAGCTGAAAGCCGGTCTCGGGCGGCAATACCCCCTGCCACAACACTTGCGCATCCGCCACCTCGCCACCCGCCAAGGCGGTGACCAAATCTTCCGCGCGGGCAACCACCTCGCCGCCCTCCAAGGTGCCCACCGCGGTGCGGGAACCGAACACGCCAAAGGGGGTTTGCACAAAGATATCCACATGGTCGCCGCGCTGACGCAGGCGGGCGAGGGTCGCGGCGTCGATACGCAAGGCACGTTGCAGCATCGCCACCGCGCCCTGCTGGCCATCAGTAAGTGCTACGCGCGGCATCTACTTTCCCCGCAACAGAATGGCTTTTTCATCGTCGCGGATGGGGCGCGGCATGCCGGTGCCGAGGTCAATAAACACCTGCGTGCAGATGATCACGCAGCAGGGCTTACCAAACCTGTCCTTGACGCGCTGCGTGGTGGCAAACGACGTTCTGCCCACATAGGTGACCTGTGTGTCGATCTCCACAAGCTCCGTATCGGGCAGAATCGGGCGCAGGTAATCCACCTCGAGGCGCCGGATATACACCGCCGGCAGCTCCTCGAACACATTGTCGCCGAACCCGTCGGCCGCGAACTTCGCCCGGGCCTCGTGCGCGAGCTCGATATAGGAAGCATTGTTTACGTGACCAAAGCGATCAAAGTCCGACCAACGTAGCTTCACCTTGCAGGTGTGAATCAGACCACCTTCAACTTGCCCAGACTTTACGGTAGCTTCAGCCATGCTCTTTCCAATCCTTTCAATGGGGGTCGGCTAACCCTGCAGGGTACACCGAAGAAGACCCTCAGGTCTTCCAGCTATATATCTTTTGCAAAGGAAATCATAGCAATCTGGGATGGGGTGCCCCCACCCGCCCTTGCATTGCAGTGAACTTTAACTGAAAAGCGCGGCCGGGCGGGCACCGACATGGAAACCCCGAAAATCGAACAAACTGGCGAGCTAGCGGGTGAGTTTGCGGTGAGTCACGCGGGACGGGCGAGCCGCGTCCTGGCCCAGGCGCTCCACCTTCTTCTTCTCGTACTCCTCGAAGTTACCTTCGAACCAGAACCACTTGCCTTCCTCGACATTGCCTTCCCAGGCGAGGATATGGGTACAGGTGCGGTCCAGGAACCAGCGGTCGTGGGAAATCACCACGGCGCAGCCCGGGAACTTCTGCAACGCGTTTTCCAGCGAGGACAGGGTTTCCACATCGAGGTCGTTGGTGGGCTCGTCCAGCAGGATCAGGTTGCCGCCCTGCTTCAGCGTCAGCGCCAGGTTCAGGCGGTTGCGCTCACCGCCGGACAGCACCTTGGCGGGTTTCTGCTGATCCGGGCCCTTGAAACCAAAGGCGGAAAGGTACGCGCGGGAAGGCATTTCGTTCTGGCCGACGTGGATATAATCCAGCCCGTCGGACACGACCTGCCACACGGTCTTTTCCCCGTCAATGTTTTCGCGGCCCTGGTCCACATAGGAAAGCTGGACCGTCTGCCCGATTTTCACCTCGCCGGAATCGGGCTGCTCTAGGCCGACAATGGTCTTAAAGAGGGTGGACTTACCAACACCGTTGGGGCCGATCACACCCACAATGCCGTTGCGCGGCAAGGTAAAGGAAAGGTCCTTGATGAGGACGCGGCCGTCGAAACCCTTGTTCAGGTTGTGCACTTCCACAACCTGTGCCCCCAGGCGCGGCGGCGTGGGAATCTGGATTTCCTCAAAGTCGAGCTTCTTGTATTGCTCGGCCTCCGCCACCATTTCCTCATAGCGCTGCAAACGCGCCTTGTTTTTCGCCTGCCGAGCCTTCGCGCCGGAACGCACCCACGCCAGCTCTTCCCTCAGGCGTTTCTGCAGCTTCTGGTCCTTTTTGCCGGCGATTTCGAGGCGCTCGGCCTTCTTTTCCAGGTACGTGGAATAGTTGCCCTCGTAGGGGTACAGCTTGCCGCGATCCACCTCGCAGATCCACTGCGCCACGTGGTCGAGGAAGTACCGGTCGTGGGTGACGGCGAGCACGGCACCGGGGTATTTCGCCAGGTGTTGCTCCAGCCACAGCACGCTTTCCGCGTCGAGGTGGTTGGTCGGCTCGTCCAGCAGCAGCAGGTCCGGCTCCGAAAGCAGCAGCTTGGCCAGTGCTACTCGACGCCGCTCACCACCAGACAAGTGCGTCACCGCCTCGTCCCCGGGCGGGCAACGCAGCGCCTCGAGAGCTTGTTCGATTTTAGAGTCGATCTCCCAGGCGTCGGCGGCGTCCAACTCTTCCTGGAGCTTGCCCATTTCCTCCATGAGCGCATCGGTGTAATTGGTCGCCATCTCCTCGGCGATGGCCTCGAAGCGCTGCTTCTTTTGGAAGATTTCGCCCAGGCCCTCCTCCACGTTTTCGCGGACGGTCTTCTCCTCATTCAGCGGCGGCTCCTGCAGCAGGATGCCCACCGAGGCGCCGGGCTCAAGGTAGGCGTCGCCGTTGGAGGGCTGGTCGATGCCCGCCATGATCTTCAGGATCGAAGATTTACCTGCGCCGTTCGGGCCCACCACGCCGATCTTGGCGCCCGGGTAGAAGGCCATGGTGACGTTATCAAGGATGACTTTTTCGCCGTGGGCTTTGCGCACGTTCTTCATCGTGTAGATGAACTCGCCCATGTTTCCCCTTAAGAATGATTGGAATTGCGGTTGAACTGCTAAAAACTTTGGATACCCGAGGATAAAACTCAGAGTCAGTCACGTCAAAGGGTACCGCACCACCCGTTGACTCCCCGAATGCAATTCCATAGGGTTAGGAAAACCTAACCAACTATTGCGCGCTTCGGAAGGTCGGATCATGCCGAAACATCAACGGAATATGCAGATGCACCCCATTGTAGTCCGCGAACTCGAAGTGCTCCGCGTGGAAGACATTACCTCCGGCATGCGCCGCATTATCTTCGGCGGACCGCAGCTGCGGGCCCACGATTTCGGCCCGCACCGCATCGACCGCCTGCACAGCACGGGGTTTGACGACGACGTGCGGCTGATCTTTCCAGACCCCGCCACCGGGGAGCGTCCCCGACCGCAGCTCAATGAGCACGGTACCGTGATCTGGGACGCCACGGTTAAGGCCCTGTTCCGCACCTATACCGTACGTTGGTTCGACGAATCTGCTCAGGAACTGGCTATCGATTTCGCCCGCCACGGGGTGGGGCTTGCGGAGAACTGGTCCCAAACCGCCCAGGTCGGCGACAAGCTGTGGGTGGTCGGCCCGAAGGCGTGCCGCGCGCTGCCCACCCACCGTGATTGGCTGCTGCTGGTCGGCGACGAGACCGCCCTGCCCGCCATCGCGCGCGGCTTGGAGGAATTGCCCGCCGGGTATCCTGTCCACGCCGTGATTGAGGTGGCTCGGCGCGAACATATCTTCGAGCTGCGAACGGACGCCGACGCCACCATCACCTGGCTGGTGCGCGCCGAGGGTGACGAATTCCAAAAGGCCCTGGAAACCCTCGATTTCCCGCCGCAACCCGGGTACGCGTGGGTGGCCGGCGAGGCCGGAAAGCTGCGCGCCGCCCGGAAAACGTTGCGGGCCCGCGGTTTTGCCAAAGAGGATTCCGAATTCACGGGCTATTGGCGCGATAATCCCGTGACCGTGGAGGAAGACGGTTCCATCACCGGCGGCGGCTTCTCCGTTATGGAACAAGCGCACGAACTCACGGAATTTGCCCCGGCGTTTTTGATCCGCGCCGCCATTAAGCTCGGCGTGTTTACCGCCATCGACGACGGGATTATCGACGCCCCGAAGCTCGCCGAACACCTCCAACTCGACGCCGAGCGGCTCGCCCGCCTCCTGCGGTTCCTAGCCGGGGAATCGCTGGTGACCTTGCAGGACGGCCGCGTACGGCTCACGCCATTGGGCCGGGAATTCGCCGATGAGGAAAGCTTTATGGTGCGGCTGCTGGTTCATGAGGTGGATCGGCGGGGCCTAAGCCTGGCGCACGCGGAACGGGTCATGCGCACCGGGGTGCCCGTGGCCGAATACGCCGCCACCGACCAAGCATTCGAAGAATTCCAGAGCATTACCGCGCAGTGGAGCGCCGAGCCAATGGCCGGTGCCCTGGGCAAACTCCCTGATGATGTCCGAATTCTTATTCGAGGCTACGCGGCGGCGGTATATGCGGAAGAGGTGCGGGCAAAACACGGCGGCAACGCCGCGACCTTGGATATCCAAGTGGAGGCCCCGCACGAGGCACCGCGCACCGAGGGCGCAAATATGGGCATTCTTATCGACCCCGGCGCGACCTGCGCCCCGGCCGCCCTGAGCTCACGGCTGGCGGAATTTGCCAAGCGGGTCGGCGGCGGCCCCGTGTATGTGGTCACCACCCTCGCCGAACCCGGCAATATCAACGATCACCTTTTCGAAGAAGACATGGTGCGCATGTGCTCCTCCGGCGGGCACATCCCCACCCTGGCCGGCATCACGGAAGCCGCCCGGCGCGCCCGCCTGCGCATCACCAGCAATCAACCCATAGGCCTCGGTGACGCGCTGCTCCGGCTCGACTCGGCGACCCGCGGGTAGGTCAGGCGGGCAGGTCGGAGGGGACGATCAGCGGGCCGCCGGTGATGGGGTCCTCGATGATCACCGCCCGCAGACCGAACACCTCTGCGAGCAATTCCGTGGTGATCACTTGTGCGGGGGCGCCGTCGCCCACGATCGCGCCCTCGCGCATCACTATCAGGTGGTCCGAATAGCGAGCGGCGAGGTTTAGGTCGTGCAATACCAGCACGATCGTGCGTTCTAATTCCCGATTGAGCCAGGCCACTAGGTTCAGGATTTCGGTGGCCGCCGCCAGATCCAGATAGGTTGTGGGCTCATCAAGAAATAGAACGTCCGTTTGCTGTGCCAAAACCATGGCGATCCACACCCGTTGCCGCTGCCCGCCAGACAGCGAATCCACCCGCGACCCGGCTAAATCGGAAACCCCGGCCATATCCAATGCGTCGGCGACCTCGCGTTCGTCCTGGGCGGACCATTGTTGCAACCAGCTTTGATGCGGATGCCTGCCGCGGGAAACCAAATCGGCCACTGTCACCCCAGGCGGGGCGAGGGGCGCCTGCGGCAGGAGGCTAATGCGGCGGGCGAGGTCGCGGCGTCGAAAAGCGTGCATATCGGCGCCGTCGAGGGTAAGCGTGCCGGAACGCAGCGGCAGCAATCGAGCAAGTGTTCGCAATAACGTGGACTTGCCGCAACCGTTCGGGCCGATGATCGTGGTGATGCGGCGGGCGGGAATTGCCACGTCAACGGTGTCGAGAATCAGGCGCTCCTGATACCCAGAGCTCACGGACGAACCAAAAATCTTTGCTATTTCCATGTTGAGGCCAGCATTCGGTTTTGACGAACTAACAGGTACACGAGGAATACGCCGCCCGTGGCGGAGGTGACAACGCCGACCGGCAATTCGTGCGGCAGGAGCTGCACCACAATGTCCGCAGCCAGCAACAATGCCGCGCCGACCAGCGCCGACGTAAACAGTGGCGGGGTGGGACTCCGCAGCAGCCGCAACGCGATCTGCGGGCCGACGAACGCGATAAATTGGATCGGGCCCGCCACGGAAACGGACATCGCCGACAGCACAATCGCCACACCAAGCATGGACCATTGTGTGCGACCCATCCCCTGGCCGAGCGCTTGGGCGAGCGTGGGGCCGAGCGAATGCGCCAGGACCAGAAAACCCAACCACCCCAGCAATAACACGGACACCATGAGCACCAGCGCGGCGGGGCGGAGCCGATCCCAATTCGGGCTGTTCAGCGAACCATGCAGCCAAAACGTGGCCTGCCCGGCGTCCGAAATATCGGCGCGGCTGATCAGAAAATACAGGCACGCCTGGAACAGCGCCGAAAGGATAATGCCAAATAGCACCAGCCGCAGCGGGTCGGTGGTTCGACGCCACGCCAGCAGCCACATGATCGCGCCAGCGAACAGCCCTCCAAACAGTGCCGCAAGCGAAAGCCCAACGCCCGCCAGCCACGCGAACACAGTATCGGACTTACCCAAGACAATTGCGGCAACGGCGAATGCGGAGGCGCCGGAAGTGACTCCTAGGATATCCGGACTGGCGAGCGCATTACGCGCAACCGATTGTGTGAGCGCACCGGCGATGCCAAGGGCCATGCCTACCACCAGCGCCGTCACCACGCGAGGCATGCGCCACTTCCACACCACCAAGCGCTCCATCGGCGCGTCGGTGCCTGCGAACACAATGCCGAATACCCGCGGCACGGAAAGCGGATAGTCACCGATGGCTATGCCCGCGGCCATAAGCAGCACAATCAGGACCGTGAGCGCGCCGATGACCACCGCAACCCACGGCCGCCGCACGCGGGAAATCGGGCCAAGCCGCAGCGGAGGCAGTTCCCGAACCGTCATAGTTGCACCACCCTATTGCGCCACAGCAGGTACAGGAACACCGGCGCGCCGACGAACGCCAGTACGATGCCCACCTCTATCTCCCCCGGCTTTGCGACGACCCGTCCCACCATGTCCGCAACCAGCAGCAGCGCCGCACCGATCACCGCCGCATATGGGAGCACCCACCGATAATCCACCCCGCAAATCGAACGTGCGATCTGTGGGGTAAGGAGCCCAAGGAAGCTGATCGGCCCAGCGGCGGCGGTGGCCACGGCGGCAAGGAACGCGATCACGGCAATGCCGGTCACCCGCGCCCGCGCCGCATCTACCCCGAGCGATTGCGCGACGTCATCACCCAAATTGAGCAGGTTAAGCTGCGGCGCCATTAGGAAGGCGATGGTAATCCCAATGATCGTGGCCGGGATCAGGACGTAGAGGGTTTCCAGGTTTCCTTTGTTCACGGCGCCGATTGTCCAGAAGCGCATACGTTCGAGTGCGCCGGCATCGCTGAGGATCAGCGAGGTGGTAAACGCGCTCAGCACCGCCGAAAGCGCCGCCCCGCTGAGCACTAGGGTCATGGGGTTGAGCTGCCCCGCGCCCACATTCGCCAGCACGAACACCAGTACGGTCGCGCCGATAGCACCCAGGAACGCCGCAATGGAAGTAAACGCCATGCTGGCGATCCCAGTGAAAGCGGTGAAAGCTACCACCCCCAGCGCCGCGCCTGCGGACACGCCGACGATGCCGGGATCCGCGAGCGGGTTGCGCGTGTGTCCCTGAATCAGCGCCCCCGCGACCCCAATGGCGGCGCCGACAAATACGGCGATCAGGGTGCGGGGGATTCTTTGTTCGGAAATAACTCGGAAATCGGCGTTCACGGAAAGGGGATCGTGTACCGCCGCCAGAATATTTGAAAGATTACCCATAATTTGTGCGGCACTTATTTGCCCGAGCGCCAATAAACAGACTTATTACGCTGCCCGCCGCTACCGCCAAAACCAATAAGAAAAGCCATATGCTGCGAGTTTTCCAATGCGTCGGTGGCGCTGAATGCGTGACGATGTTCGTTTCTAACGTTGGCACGAATTCCCTACATTCCGGTGTTCAGACTCGGCAAAAACTATTGACAGCAACCATACGCTAATTTAGGCTAAGCAACCCTAAGCAAATTGTATGGCGCACTTAGGAGAGGACCTCCACCATGACGCAGCGTTCCCACATTCGAACTAGAATTCTCACAGCAGGTCTTTTCATTACCGTCGGGCTGACCGCCGCCGCCTGCTCCCCGGCCGAAAACTCCACCGAAAGCGCGCAATCCACCGCCGCCAGCAGCAGCGCCTCTGACAGCGAAAACCAAGGCCAGTGGCCGCGCACCGTCGATTCGCTGGTGGTGCAGGACGGCAAAGCCACCAAAGAAACCGAAAAAGTTGAAATCCCCGCGCAGCCGAAGCGCATCGTTTCCACCACCGTCACCGTCACCGGCAGTTTATTGGCTATCGACGCCCCGGTGGTCGCCACCGGCGGTGCGCAACCCGGCCCTGCAGCCTCCGACAAAGGATTCTTCAATCAGTGGGCACAGGTTGCCGAGGACCGCAATGTGGAAAGCCTTTATCACCTTGATCCAAACCTGGAAAAAATCGTGGGGCAGCAGCCGGACCTGATCGTGGTCTCCGCCGCGGGTGCCGACTCCGCGACGAAACTCCACGACCAGCTCAAAGACGTCGCCCCAGTCGTGGTGGTGGACTATTCCGACAAGAGCTGGGAAGCCCTGATCACCGAACTGGGCACGATCACCGGTTTGGAAAGCAATGCGGAAAGCACGCTGGAATCCTTTAATAAGCGCCTAAATGAGGTCAAGGACGCGATCACGGTCCCCGACCAACCAACGAACATTGGGTTGGCGCTCGCCGAGGGCGAAGGCATGAGCCTGTGGACCAAGCAATCCGCGCAGGGCGAATTGCTTGCCGAGCTCGGCTTTGAGGTGGCGGAACCCGCTGCGGATATCGTGGACACCTCGGGGCAATTCGGCAAACGCACCGACGTTAAACGCGTCACACCGGAGAACCTAGACAAGGCTCTCACCGGCAAAACCTTCTTGGTAAGCAATGTCGACGGCACCGAAGATCCGGTTGCCAAAATCAAGTCGAACCCGCAGCTTGCCGACGCCGAAGTGGTTAATAGCGATCACGTCTATGCCATCGACCCCGAGATTTTCCGCGTGGACTACTACAGCGCCCTCGGATTCCTGGATCAGATAGAGAAACTCTTTAAGAAGTAACCTCCACCCGAACCTCCTGCCCCTCATCTTCCGACTGCGGTGCAGGGTCAATGGTTCCCGGCTGCGGTGCAGGGTCGCTGGCTCCCGGCTGCGGTGCAGGGTCGATAGCGGAGGTGGCCGTAAGGTCTTCATCGTACCCACCCTCCGCCTCCGGGTCGAAGGCCTTCGGGGCCTTCACCCGCTTATCCCCCACCGGTTGCAACGGCGCAGTGGGCAACGAATTCACCGTGTACCTGCTCAAATCCACCCCAATATGCGTGGACTTCAGCACAATTCGAGATTGCCGATTACCGTCCTTATCATCCCATTCACTGCTGACCATCGTGCCCGTTGCGATCACGGCCATGCCGCCCCGCAAACTCGATTTCACATTGCGCGCCAGCTGGCCCCAACACTCCACGCCGATATACAGGTTGTCATAGCTTTCCCACCGCCCAGTGCCTTGATTGAGCCTGCGCCTGCTCGATGCGAGGCGGAACCGGGCGATTTCCCCAGTCTCGCTGATCTTTTTCAACAGTGGATCCGAAACCAAATGGCCGGTAACAGTGACAGTTTGCTGCGCCATGGCGAGCTCCTTTAGCGTTCAGTAGTTTTGCTATCTCTCCACCTAGCCTGCCTCTCCCACCCCACCTTTGGGAAGTGTTTTGCCATGCATCGACCGCCAACCTGTGGATAACTATGCGTTATCCACAGGCCAAGCGCGCACCAACCCCCAAAACCTTTTCCAACCGATGCCCAATCGCCGAAGCATGGGCACGCAGCGGCGTGAAACCCTGAGCTTCCGCACCGAACCTTCCGCGCAAAGTGTGAATAATTTTAGCACCATCGGCCCTGTCGGATCTGCCTCAGGCACATCTAACACGGCCGTTTCGCGCTCCTGCGGAAACACCACCCCCAGCACCTCAGCGTGTCAGATCTGCCTGACCAAGGGTTTTCGTGGACCGACCACCGCAGCAACATGACAACGCAAATGGCGGCGCGACGGATCCAACTAACCCAAGCTTTCCCCGAAATGAGCGCTCAAGATACCCCACCCCGCCCGAGCGCCCTAGAGCCCCCGCCCCAACTCTCAGTTGATGCGATCCCCGCCGGCATTCATCTGCGCCAGCATGGCGTTGTATGCCTCCATTTCTTCATCGCCCGTGGCGTCCGCATGTTCGTCGTAGGTGCGCATCTGCCGCCGGTCGTCCCGATACCAAGCCACCAGCAACGCGCCGAACACGATTACCAGCGGGAATTGGCCGGAGGCCCAGGCGATACCGCCGCCCACGTTCTGATCGTGCAGCAGGTTCATTTCCCAAGGCAGCCCCAGCGTAGCGTAGAAATCCTCCGCCAGGATGGTTTGCATCTGCATAAGCGTCACGCCGAACCACATGTGGAACGGCAGGGAGCCGGACAGCCATGCCAACCTGCCCATTGGGCCACCGCGACCGGGCAAGGGGTCGATGCCGATGAGCTCCCAGTAATACATGCAGCCGGACCATATAAAGATCACGTTCATGCCAAGGTGTCCGGCGTGTTCGGTGACCGCGACGTCGTAAAGCGGGGTGAGGTACAAGATATAGAAGATCACCAGAAACTGAATGGTATTCACCGCAGGGTGAGTGCAAAAGCGCACCACGGGATTATCAATAGCCACCTCCAGCCACTCGCGCGGCCCGGGATGCCCCGGCTCACCGGGTTCCAACGCCGCCAACCATAGCGTCAAAGGCCCACCCAGCACCCAGAACACGGGCACGCCCATGGAGAGGATCATGTGCCCCACCATGTGCATGGAAAACGTGGCGGGCATATTCATGCCGATGCCGGAACACATGGTTACCAGCAGCATCAGGCAGCCGGTGAGGAACCAGGCGGTGCGTCCCCACGCCCAGTGTTCGCCGCGGGAGCGCAGCCGCCACACGCCCCAGAGATAAGCGGCGGCCAGCAAGATAGCCAGCGTGCCAAACACGATATCGAATCGCCACATGGTCCATACGTTCCAAATCGTCGGCTCCACAAACAATTTGTAGCCCAATTGGATATCCATGGTGTTCAGGTCGGGTTCCCGCGGCGGCGGTGGCGGGGTGCGCCCCAAGGACACAGCAACGCCGCAGATTGCCGCCATGACCAGCACTTCTACCACCGCCACCTGGCGGAACAATTGCGGGCGCTCGTCCAGTTTCGGGATCGCCCACACTCGGTGCGCGAAGCCAAAGGCGGCCAGCACCAGCACGCCGATAAACTTCGCGGTGATCAGCCAGCCATAGTCGGTGGTAAACCAATCCGAAAATTCGATCCGGATCCCCGCGTTGATCAGCCCGGAAATGCTCATCACCAGCACCGAAACCAGAGCGATCTTCGAATACCTGGACACCGCCTGCCGCAGTTCCAGGCCGCGACGCCGGCCGTGGGCGATAAGCGCCATCAACCCGCCCAGCCACAGCACCGTAAACAGCAGGTGCCACAGGTAGGAGTTCGTGCCATAATCGTGGTCGCCGCCCGTGGCGGAGTGCCCTTCCAGCCCGAGCGGCACGATCATAATCACCGAGCCGAAGAATAAAACGGGTTGCATGATCCAGCGCCGCGAGAACACTCCCGTTACCCCCGTTGCGGCGGCGAGGATGCCCACCCACAGCCACGCAAGGGACGTCGATACCTGGTTTATTGCTATCGCCCAGTTTTCCATTTTTGCGGCCTGCAGCAGTGATTCGCCGGACACGTCCGAAAGGTACATGGGCACCATAAGGAAGGCTATCGCCGCGAGGAAAAGTGCAGAGATCGCGCCTGTGCGGGAGGCAATCGCGCCGTCCACACTCAGCTCCGCCGTGCGCAACTCATCGCTGCGTGGCGAGACCAAAAACCCCGCTAGCAGGAAGGATCCCGTGCTTAACGCCGCCAGCACCCAACCCCCGGCACGCAGCAACGGCAAGCCGACCGTGGTGAGCACGCCCGGGTCCGGAATACCCAGCGCGGCCAGCGACGCCCCCAAAAAGCGCCAAGATATCCAGGCCCCCACCACACCCGCGACGAAAAAGAACAACACATATAACGGCCATGATGCCCGCACTCGCCCGCGTTTCGACGCCGCGCTCACGGCGGGGGTATCAACTGCAACGTTAGACATGTCCCCCAGGGTAGTTTGTAGATTCCAGCCACCCTACTCCACCACCACGTTGGTGACCGCAAACGGGTGTGCGGTAAAGTTCCCGAAGTAAGGTTTTTACCTTCAAGCCTCCTTAGCTCAGTGGATTAGAGCATCCGGTTTCTACCCGGCTGGTCGCGGGTTCGAATCCTGCAGGGGGCGCTTTTTAATGTCAGGTCGCCCGCGCCGCGATGGGTTGTGCGCAACCGCCCTCATCAGCCGCGCCGCGATGGGTTGTGCGCAACCGCCGACCTGGGGCTCGTCTTTCTATTCTTCATTCGGGGGTCTAACGAAGAAATTCAGGACGAATCTGGCCCAAAAAGGCTGCAAATCGTCTTTTTATTCTTCGTTCGGCACCCCAATGAAGAAATTCAGGACGATCGCAGGTCAACGGCTGCACACAACCTATCCGGAGCGGGCAGGGTCCCAGTCCAGCCAGGCAGTTTCCAAACCCCAGCCGACCAATCAAGCTTCCAGGCGCGCCACGTGCAGGGCTAGGTAGGCGATTTCATCGTCGGTAAGCGGCTCGCCGAGGCGCAATGCGAGCACGGCGGCCAATCGGCCGGCGCAGGCCACCGCTTCGGGGTGGCTATACTGCAGGCTTTCGCTGAGCACCGCCATACCTTCTCGCAATTGTGTTCCCTGGCGGGCGCGGACGAAGAGGTATCGCATGTGTGTAATAAACCGCGCCGCCGTGACGGATTCCCGGGGAACCTCGATACCGAGGCTGTGTTCGATGATTTCAAAGAGTTGGGTAAACACGCCGGTCATCAGGTAGGTGTCCGTCAGGTCGCCTTCCCGCAGCCCTGCGTTCACCAGGTGCAGGGCTATGGCAACCGCCTCTACCTGCGGCAATTCCAGCTCCAATTGGGTGCTTATCGCCGCCAGGATACGCCGGGCGTCCGCATATTCCTCCGGGTATAAGTGCTTCACTTCCGTGGCCAAGGGGTGGTATTCCTCCTGCAGCTTTGCCGCCCGCAGGCTGGCCTGGTGCAGGTGATCTGCCAGCGCCACAATGGTCGCGGTGCCGGGGTTGCGGCCGACAACCTGCAGCGCATCGTCGGCCGCCGCGATGAACTCGGGCGGGATGGCGGCAAGCTGCTCGCCGAGGTGATCGCTCGAGCGATTGCCCTCCGGGATAAACACCCGCTGGACTTTCGATTGATCAACCGGGCGGCCCGGCTTCGTTTGAAAGCCCACGCCCCACCCGGTGAGGATCACCTCGCCGCCGGAATCATCGGTGGCCAGCACCACGTTATTGTTCAGCACCCGGAGGATTTTCACCTGCTGTTCAACGCCTCTCCGTTCGAAGCGATCACATCCCGGTACCAGGCGAAGGAATCCTTGGGGTAGCGCCGGAAGGTGCCCGCCCCGGAATCGTCGCGATCCACATAGATAAACCCATAGCGTTTGGACATTTGTGCGGTAGAAGCGGACACCAGGTCGATGCAACCCCACGAGGTATAGCCAAGGATCTCAACCCCATCCGCAAGGGCCTCGCCCACCTGCACGAGGTGATCACGCATGTAGTTGATGCGGTAGTCGTCGTGCACGGTGGGGCCTGCCGGGGCGTCGACAAGCACATCGCGGGCGCCGAGGCCGTTTTCCACGATAAACAGCGGTTTCTGCCAGCGGTCCCAATACAAATTCAGCAATATGCGCAAGCCCACGGGGTCGATCTGCCAGCCCCATTCGGAGGCCTCCAGGGTGGGGTTCGGGATGCCGCCCATAAGGTTGCCCGCGCCCTTCGTCTGCTTCGCCGGATCGGCGGATTCACACGCCGACATATAGTACGAAAAGGAAACAAAATCGACGGTGTGTGCGATTGCCTCGCGGTCCGCATCGGTGATTTCCAGCTCCACGCCGTGCTCACGGAAGTGCCGCAGCAGGTACCCCGGGTAAGCACCGCGGCAATGAATATCACCGAACGCAATATCTAATTGCGTCTCATGCAGCGCCTTATACACATCATCCGGCGCCGGGGTAAGCGGGTAGCGCGGGATCCCGATAACCATGCACCCGACCTTGTTTTCCGGATCAATCTCATGCGCCAGGCGCGTCACGCTGCCGGAGGCCACCAGCTCGTGGTGGATCGCCTGATACAGTTCCGTCTCCGTCAATTCCGCGCGCGGCGTTTCGATGCCGCCGGACAGGAACGGCTGGTGCAGGATCGAATTGATCTCATTAAAGGTAAGCCAATAGCGCACGCGGCCCCGGTAGCGACGAAACACCGTTTCGGCATAACGTTCGAAAAACCCGATGAGTTTGCGGTTGCGCCAGCCGCCGTATTCGCGCGCCAGTGCCAGCGGCGTTTCATAGTGGCTCAGCGTGACCAAGGGTTCGATTCCATGCTTTTCCAGCTCATCCAACACACGGTCGTAGAAGGCCAGGCCCGCCTCGTTCGGCTCCTCCTCGTCCCCACGCGGGAAGATCCGCGACCAGGCGATGGAAAAGCGGAACACCTTAAACCCCATTTCCGCAAACAACGCGATGTCCTCCGCGTAGCGGTGATAGAAATCGATCGCCTCCAGCTTGAGATTATCCGGCGTGGGCTCCTGCGTCGGCGGTGCCATCACGCCGCGCGGCAGCACGTCCTGGATGGATAGCCCTTTGCCGTCGACGTTGTATGCGCCTTCGATCTGGTTCGCCGCGGTCGCACCGCCCCAGAGAAAACCTTTGGGAAAAGCCATCATTTGCTCCTATTTTCTAATCAGAGGGTGATCAAGAATCCGGCTTCCCCACGTACGGCGGGGGCGCCAGTGTGTTCGGGGACCCGCACGGCCGCGAATTTCGCTGGATTGGTCACCACGAGGATAGTTGTTGGATCAAAACCGGCGGCGGCGATAGCCGCCACGTCCGCCGTGCCGAGCAGCTGGCCGCGGGTGACGGTGTCGCCCTTGTGCACCTGCGGCGCGAAATGCTCGCCCTTGAGCTTCACCGTGTCGATGCCGATGTGCACGAGGATTTCCGCGCCCTCCTCCGTGCGAATGCCGTATGCGTGCCCGGATGCCGGCGCCGCCACCACTTTGCCGCTGACCGGGGCAAAGAACTCGTTGCTGGTCGGCAGCACCGCCGTTCCCGTGCCCATCGCTCCGCTTGAAAACGCCGGGTCCGCGACCTCCGCCAGGGGGATTACCTCGCCCGCCACCGGCAACAGGACTGGCACCGTACCGCTTATCGACGCCGCGCCCGCGACCTCCGCGGCCGCCTCCCCCGCCGCGGCTTCCGCGGCAGCCGCCTCGGCTTCTTCCTTGCGCTCGATGGACGGCAGCATCACAAAGGTGCCGATAAACGCCAGCAGGATCGCAAGCCCGGAGGCGAACACCTGTGTGTAAATGGAGCCGACGGTAAAGGACGCCGAAAACGCCAAGAGCGATGGGAACACAAATGCGTCTTGAGCGTTGCCGCCGATACCCACGATCGCGCCGCCGATCGCGCCCGAGACGCAACCGATAATAAACGGAACCTTGAGCGGCAGGTTCACACCGTAAATGATCGGCTCGGTCACCCCGGCAAGGAATCCGGACACCGCCGCCGGGGAGGCAAGCTTGCGGCGCTTTGCGTTTCGGGTCCGAATCGCCACCGCCAGCACCGCGCCGCATTGGGCCAATACCGCCGGCATCAGCGGGGCCATAATGGTGCTGTATCCAACCGTGGCAAGATCATTCAGCATCACCGGCACTAGGCCCCAGTGCAAGCCGAAAATGACCAGTACCTGCCAGAATCCGCCCAGCAACGCGCCCGCCAGCCAGGGCATCGCCTGGTAGATGGCGAGCAAACCGGAGGAAATGCCATTGGCCAGCAGCATGGTCAAGGGGCCGATGGTGAGCAAAACCAACGGCACCATAACGATCACGCACAGCAACGGGACCATAAAGTTCCGCAATGCGCTCGGTAGCACCTTTTCCAAACCGCGCTGCACATAGCTCAACGCCCACACGCTCACAATCGCGGGAATCACCGAAGACGCATAGGACATGGAAGTTAGCGGCAGCCCAAAGAAGCGCAGCGCCTCTTCCCCACCCATCAGCGCAACCAGATCGGGATGCAGCAGCGGCGCCACCACCGCCATCGCGATAAACTCATTGGCTCGGAATCGGCGGGCCGCCGTCACCGCCAAAAACAGCGGCAGGAACGTAAACAACCCATCCACGGCGGCGTTAAACACGATGTATTCCGTGCTTTCGGGGCTTAACCAGCCGAATTGCGCCACCATGCTCAACCCGGCCTTGCCCAGCGCGATGCCGGCAAGGGCCCACAACACCGGCGTGAAAATCGCGGAAATGATATCCACGAAGGCATCCAGCGGATTCTTCTTCTCCTTGGGTGCAGGCTCCGCAGTGGAAGATTCCTTACCGCCCTTGCCTTGCATGCCCGGCAAGGCGACCACGGCCTCGTAGGCAAACGGGACGTCATTACCCACAACCACTTGGTGTTGGCCACCTGCGGTCACCACCGTGAGCACGCCCGGCGCCGACTCCGCGGCCTTAACGTCCGCACGCGCGGCGTCGATAAGCGCGAAACGCAATCTCGTGGCGCAGTGGACCACGCCGCGAATATTATCCGCACCGCCGAACGCGGCAACCACCTCCCGCGCCAAATCCTCAAAATCAGCCTTGACGGCCATCGCCCTTTCCTTTCCTAAAAACTGCCCTGAAACGCAAAAAGACCTAAGCCGCACGGAAAACCGAACTGCTTAGGTCTTGCCCCGCTGGAGCGGGTCACAATCCTTCAAACCCAACGGAATGGGTACTTGAACATCAAGTATGGCGTGCTGCATCACAAAAGCAATAGGTGTGACGGGGATTACTTATGTGGGGTTTTGGGGGCGTGTCGCGGGCTGCGGCGCCTGGGAGTTCGAATCAGTGATTCTGGAATCTGCTGGCGGCTTTCGGCCGGGTGGCGTGCCAAAATTGCACTTCCCGCGGGTCCCACAACGGTGTCCGGTAGTCAAGCTTGGCCACGGGCTGCGGGGCGCTCCTGCCAACATGGGTGTGCCAGGTTTTGATCGAAAGCCCACAGTTTTCGGCGGCCTCCGCGGAAGTCCACAGACGCTGTCCAGTCGATTCGTCGATAATGATAGGTTTCACCGCAGGATCCTTGGATGTGTCATTATTGATGTTCTCCCATGGCTTGAGTCTCGATTGCTTACGGAAGTGTGTTCGAAGTTGTTGTGCGGATTAAGGCATTTCGGGCGGTGGTATATATTAAGCCGAGTTTTTATTTGAGTGGCACACGACTAAATATCAGCAAAGTCTCAGGCCAATAATACTGCCTTGCATTCAAACTCGCCGCAGCGAAAATACAAAGGGGGTACCCGCGAAAACCCGCCCCACCCAATAATATATTTCCTCACAAAATATAACGTGTACAACGAGAGCTCTGGAAGCACAGCGAAACCCCGCACGGGCGGTCTCGCCTATGCGGGGTTTCAATTCGGGGTGGCTGACGGGGCTCGAACCCGCGACAACCAGAATCACAATCTGGTGCTCTACCAGCTGAACTACAGCCACCATCGCTGTGTTATGCAGCGAGAACTATAGTAACCCACCGGCCGCCTATTGCAAAAACTGCTGGTAGGCGTGGGTGGATTCGCGCGATGCTTCCAACGCTTGGTCGGTGGTTACGCCGGGCGCGGGGGTGAACACGCTGCGCCGGTAGTAGTCGAGTTCGCGTATGGATTCGACGATATCGGCGAGCGCGCGGTGCGCCATGCCTTTGGTTGGCTGGTTGTAGTACGCCCGCGGGTACCAGCGCCTAGCGAGCTCTTTGATGCTGGAGACATCCACCATGCGGTAATGCAGCGCGGCGTCGAGGCGCGGCATGTATTGCCGAATAAAGGTGCGATCCGTGGCTATGGAGTTGCCAGCCAGCGGCGCGGGGTGATCCTTTTCGCAATGCTTTTCGACGAGCGCGAGAACGGCGTTTTCAGCGTCCTGCAGCGTGATCTCGGATTCGCGAATTTGGTCGATAAGCCCGCTGCTGCGGTGCATCTCGGCCACAAAGCCATCCATTTCCCGCAGCTCTTCCTCGGTGGCGTGGATAACTAGGTCCACGCCCTCGCCAATGATATTGAGTTGGGCGTCCGTGACTAATGCGGCGACCTCGACGATGACGTGGCGCTTGGGGTCCAACCCCGTCATTTCAAGATCAATCCAGACCAGCCGGTCATTCTTTGGGGGTATTTCCATTACGCCATTTTCTTGTAGAACCCGCCGATCACCGGCGCAATAACACCAGTAGGCAGGACAGCGGTGAGTACGTGCATAAGCTTTGACAGCGGACCTGGAACGACGCGACGTCGAGAAGCAGCAAGGGCTGCGAGGGCCTCCACGGAGCAGGCGTCATAGGTGGTCCACAAAAAGCCCGGAACCACGCGGTCCACGATGGTCATCTCCGCGGCGGGTATATGGGCCTCCCGCACCGGGCCGGGGGCCAACAGCGTGCAGGTGACGCCCGTGCCCTTGAGCTCGTAGTGCAGCGCCTCCGTAAACGCGTTCACACCGGCCTTGGTGAACACATACGTCGCATTATTGGGGATGGGCACATTGCCAGCCGTCGAACCGACGTTCAAAATCGCGCCCTCGCGGCGGGCCAACATGCCCGGCAATACCGCCCGCGTAAGCTCAAACACGGCGGTGGCATTCAGTTCGAATTGCTGCTGCTCCCGCCGCCAATCCTGGGACATAAACGGGCCAAAAGTCGCCGTACCGGCGGAATTAATAATGATGTTCACCTCCCGATCCGCGATCTCCGCAATAAGCGCTCCGCGCTGCTCCGGATCCGATAGATCACACGCGCGAACCTCGGCGGTAACGCCATAGCGCGAGGCCAAATCCGCGGCGAATTCTTGCAACACCTGCTCGCGGCGGGCCACCAGAATCACGCTGTGCCCAAGCTTGGCCAAATCCCGAGCAATCGCCCGGCCAATACCCTGACTAGCGCCGGTAACAAGCGCCCGGGCGGAAGCGCTGGGAGAAGGGAGGGACATACGATGCCTTCCAGTAGAGTTCCACTTCGCCGACCATCGTACCCGGTACCTCGGTCTTGCAGGTGGGGTTTAGGTGTGGGTGGTGTGGGTGGTTTGGGTCCCAGTGTGTGCGTGGCGGCAAGGGAATGAAGGGAATGTGTAGCTGACGTGCCATCCGATAGGCCCAATGACAGCACAAGACAGCGACAATACCGTCTCGGATCGATCAACAAATCTCATTCGAATATGCGAAGCTTCAAATTCCGCATAAACTGTGACCCGTCCCCCTCTTTCCCCGCACCCCGCTGGGATGTTCCGTTAGTGGCAGTTGGGGGAACAACCTTCCCCACGTGAGTGGGGATTCACAGGCCTCTCACACTTGCTTGCGTGAGGGGCCTTACACTTTCTCTGCTCGACATTCGCATATTATTGAATCAGTTTGTCGGTCTCGAGAGAGCTTTCCAACCATGAAGGATCAGTGTCTCAACCTCCAACCGGAACCGGTGGGAGTGCCACAACGAACTTGGGCCAAGTTTCAATTCGATACAAAAGACTGGATGCCCTTGTTTCGACATCTTGATGATGCCGCATGCGTCGCTTGGTGTCTGTGGGACGAATGGTTGTCTGGCAATGCGCGCTCATTGATTACGCGAGAATGCGGTGGCGATGCGCTCCTGGCGAAAAAGATCGCAGTGCTCGTCGCTGCCGGCCACGACATCGGCAAACATAGCAGTGCGTTTGCCATGCAGGTTCCATCTCTCAAAGACCACATGATTGATGGCGGGGCCAAGTTTTTAACCCTGACGCCAGACGAACGCCGAATGGTGCCTCACGCCATAGTTAGTGGGTTGAGTTTCCGAGACTGGTACCAGGAGGCCATCGAAGATAACTATTTGCAAGCTTTTGAAGCGATCGCCTCGATCGTTGCTTCCCACCACGGTCGGTTTCCGAGCCATCAGCTCATGAACAATAACCCCCAGTACCTACGGGAAAAAATTGAGTTTCCAGAATGGCACCAAGAGCGAATGGGCTGGTGGGAACGCGCCATTGCTACGGCCGGGATAACGGACGAAGATCTCAAAACACTGAGGCAGATCAAACTATCGCAATCGAGCCAACTTATCCTCAGCGGACTCCTCGTGATGTGCGACTGGATCGCTTCCAATCAGAGCTTGTTTCCCCTCACCGATTTATCCCCCAGCGACGAACGCACCGACAATGCACTGGATCAGCTCCAGTTACCACCCCAGTGGGAGCCTTTACCGCCAACCAGCGACGCCGAATTGTTTGCGTCACGTTTCAAACTTCCGAGCGAAGCTAGCCTGCGTCCAATACAAGAGGCCGCGATAAGTCTCGCGCGGGACGCCAATGAACCGTGCCTCATGCTCATTGAGGCACCGACAGGCGAAGGAAAGACCGAAGCCGCCCTTGCGGCAGCCGAAATCCTTGCTTGTAAATTCGAATTAAATGGAATCACGTTTGCACTTCCAACTTGCGCAACGAGCGACGGAATATTCCCACGAGTTATCGCGTGGCTAGGAACTACATTGCAGGCAGGAACCCAAGCAAGTGCAGTCTTAACTCATGGTCGCGCGCAATTCAACGAAACGTATCGCGAATTGTTCGCCCCGAAATACATCGAAAATGTTTATGACGATGATCAATCAAGGTATGACGAAACGAGGCCAAAATCGATATACGCCCACTGGTGGCTGCGTGGCCGAAAAACATCGTCTCTCGCAAACTTTACGGTGGGGACGATTGATCAAGTCCTATTCGCAGCACTTAGTTCGAAACATTTAATGCTCAGGCACGTTGGACTCAGTGGCAAGGTCGTCATATTTGATGAGATTCACGCATCCGATACATACATGATGGTGTATTTGGAGCGCGCTCTCCAATGGCTTGGCGCCATGGGAGTCCCAGTCATCGCACTGTCCGCCACGCTACACCCGAAACGCCGAGCCGCGCTCCTTTCCGCGTACAAGCAAGGTGCCTGCATGTTCAGCGCGAAGTCGTACGGTCGTTCGACACGGAAAACAGACGAAACTGAAGCGCAATCCCAAACTGGTTATCCATTAATCAGTGTTGCCGCTTCAGATAACACAGAATTCAAAGCTCTAAAACCTTCGACACGGAAAGCCCAATACAATCTGGAATTTATTGGTGAAGAAGTCTCTGACATAGCGGAGCTAATCATCGAAAACTCTTCGAACGGGGGCTGCATCGCCGCAATCTGCAATACAGTCAATCGTGCGCAAACGCTCTACCAACAGCTCTCCAACCACTTTTCAGAAAATGAAATTGTTCTTCTACATTCTCGGTTCGCGGCAACGGAACGTCGGAAAATGGAAAAAGAACTAGTACGAAAGCTTGGCCCGCAACAAAAAGACCGGCCAAAGAAGTTAATCGTGGTCGCGACACAGGTAATTGAGCAATCCCTCGACATCGATTTCGATCTGCTCTACACAGACATAGCGCCTATGGATTTGTTGATCCAGCGAGCTGGGCGATTGCACAGACACGCTGAACACCACAATCTCCGCCCATCAAACCTATCAACCGCGCGATTAGTAACTGGAGGGTTTACGAATTCCCAGCCGCCAACCTTCGACGGAGGAAGTGAAGCCGTCTACGGAAGAGCGTTGCTGCTAAAAACACTCGCTACTGTTCAGGGCCACATACAAACAAGTGGCTCATCGATCGAGTCTCCGCGCGATGTCTCTGGACTGGTCCGCAGCGCGTATTCGGAGGATCTAACCCCTCCAGTTGGCTGGGAATCCATATGGGAAGAAGCGGAGCAAGAGAGAAGGGAACACGAGGCTGCCTTAATTGAAAAAGCAAAGAGTTACCGCATCAAAATTCCAAAGACTGAACCGCTAACAGGGTTTGATACTGGGACGGCTGGGGAGGCCGACGATAACCACCGTGGACGAGCTCAAGTTCGCGATGCAGAAGACTCCTTAGACGTGATCTTGGTGCAACGAGTTAACGATGAGCTCCGCACATTGCCGTTTTTAGACACGTATCCCGGCGCGCGCGTAGATATGACTGCTGGCATCGACGATGAGCTCGCGCGATGCACGTCAATGTGCACCGTATCGTTACCCGCATTCCTTGCCAGAGGATCTCTTGCCAATCGGGTAATCAGTGAGCTCGAGCAAAATGGAATAGAATCATGGCAACGTTCGCATTGGCTCCGAGGGGAGTTGCCGCTCATTCTGGATGAAGATCTAAAAGCCGATTTAGCTGGGCTTTTAGTTCGCTACGATAGGAAGCTCGGGCTCACAGTGACCACCCCCGAAAGAAGTGTTTAACTTAGTCGCTGTTGGGGTGTGGGGTTGACGATCGAGTCAACGGGTACTAACGTTTGGGTTGCTCGAGAAAACTTCGAGCTTGATTTCTCAAGAAGGATCAGCCCATGCCCCCAACCTCGATGAACCTGGTAAGTTCACCGTGGATCCCCGTGATTAATACGAGCGGATCCACCGAACTCATCAGCATCAGAACTGCACTGAACCATGCGGGAGACTACCTCGACGTTGCCGCCGAACTACCCAGCATGGACTTCGGAATTCGCAGAATTCTGCTCGCTATTCTCTACCGCGCAACCATCGAACAACTGGAAGAAGGAGACCCCTTCGAAATCTGGAAGTTGTGGTGGATTGCAGGTGAATTCCCAAGCGATTCTATTAATGCGTACTTGGACACTTGGGAACACCGCTTCGATTTGTTCGACGAGACAGCTCCGTTTCTCCAAACTCCAAGCCTTCACACCCAGAAAGGCGATTGGAAAGACCTCGGTGTGCTGATTTCAGACAGCCCCGGGGCAGGCGCTTTGTACAACCAACTCGATCCAGATGCTCCGATCGATCCTGCAACCGCAGCTCGCTGGTTGATTCACGCCAACGCGTTCGACTACTCCGGAATAAAATCTGGCGCAGTCGGCGATAAACGCGTGAAAGGCGGGAAAGGCTACCCAATGGGTATCGGGTGGAGCGGCTGGCTGGGATGCACCACGATCAAAGGTCAAAACCTGTTTGAAACACTTGCTCTCAACTTTGTAGCCAATCGTGAACTCGACGACGATACCTTTGAAAAGGATCTTCCAATTTGGGAAGAAAAGCCATTGACCTCCAGTGCTCGGCCCGAAGCACAGGCATGGGGTCAAGTCTCCCTAATCACTTGGCCTCAACGTCGGATTCGGCTCAAGGAAGAACACGGACTGGTTACCGGGGTACTCATCTGTAACGGTGATCCAGTCGATTACACGAATCAACGCGGCAATGAATACATGTCCCCCTGGCGTTACTCCAAACCACAATCATCCAAAGCCAAGCAACCAATTTACATGCCAAGTGGATTGCAGCCCGGCCGAGCAATGTGGCGTGGACTCGAAACACTACTCCCCCCAAGTTCCGAGAACATGGTAAAAGCACCCGACAAGCAATCGGTCCACGCTTCATACCCAGCAACGACCGTGGAATGGGTCGGCGAACTCACTACCCGCCGGATATTACCTACATCTTTCCGAATGAACCTCGAGGTCACCTCAGTCATCTACGGAACCCAGAGCGCAGTGATAGATCAAGTGATCCAAGATTCCCTGACCTTCCCTGCACTCCTCGCAACAACTGAAGGGGAACAGCTACGAGCAATCGTGGCAACAGCTGTGCAACGCGCCGATATCGCCGCCAACGCACTTGCCAAATTCGCTGGAAATCTTGCCCGCGCTGAAGGTGGAGAACCAGCCACTGCAACCGAGTCCACTCGCAAATCAGTATTCGGTCTCATTGACCCGTTGTTCCGCGATTGGCTTAGTCGCCTCACCATTTCCGAAAAAGAAGCGGAAGTCGAACTCCAGCAATGGACCGACCAACTTCGATATCTCGTAAAAGATGAAGGTGCCACATTAGTGCAACGAACCTCCCCCGCAGCTTGGACCGGCCGCGAAATAGACGATCGCCTCTACACAGTCGGTCAAGCCGAGGCCTGGTTCTTTGCAGAAATCAACAAATCCCTACCGAAACCGAAAGGAGACCCGCAGCAATGACGGACACAAAACCAATGCCCAAAAGATCCCGCGTCGCAGGCTTCACTCGTGCCCGCATCGAGTATTTGCAAAACCAATACACGACCGGAAACCCCGCAGCCCGCGCAGACCTCGCCCGCTTTCGCCGAGCGGTCGGAAAACCGCTGGGTGCCACCCCAGAAACCTGGCAAGTATTTTCGCAAGGCTTCCCAGAAGAGCTGATCGGTCGGGGCGATGCCCCAAGCAAGGCGGAAAACGCAGCCTATCACGCGATCACCCTGTATGCGCTGCATCAGCAATCTAAAACCGACAAATACATGCATGTCGCATCCAAGGATGAAGGTAATCGCCTCACCACCTCACCAGGGTTAGGCGATGCGATCCGCCAGCTTGCCAATCCCGCCAACCCTGACGAATCCAAAGCAATCATGCGCCGATTCACCGCAATTACAACGGCTCAGACTTTCGATGCCCTCGTGTACCACCTGCGCGGATTAATCAAGCTGTTCCGTACCGAAAACATTGCGTTGGACTACGGTCGCCTCGCCTCGGATTTGTACGAGCTGCAATTCCCCGAATCCGCCAAGTCGGTTCGTCTCAATTGGGCGCGCCAACTGTACCGCACCCACAAAGATTCCTAACCCACCTCACTGATCTGAAAGGTCTACCCATGTCCAATCTTTACCTTGACTTCCACATCCTGCAGACTGTCGGCCCGGCCAACATCAACCGCGATGACAGCGGTAGCCCCAAGTCTGCGGTATTCGGTGGTGTACGCCGTGCCCGCGTCTCCAGCCAAGCATGGAAGCGCGCAATCCGCAAAGACTTCGAAAAATTCCTCGATCGCAACGATCTCGGTGAGCGCACCATGTTCGCGGTCGACCGAATCGCTGAGGCAATCATCGAAAGCAACCCTGAACTGGCGGATCGTGCCCAAGAGCTCGCAAAGGATGCGCTCACCGCTTCAGGCATCAAGGTCCAAGCTCCCAAAAAGAAAGAGGCTGATGCCGATGCTACGCGTCCTGTCACTGGTTATCTTCTGTTCCTCGCTCGCCGCCAAATCCAGGCCCTGGCTAAACTGGCCGTCGAGTCCGCGGAAAGCGGCAAGGTGGACAAAAAGCAGGCGAAGGCAGCCGTGCAAGACCAGCACTCCATCGACGTCAGCCTATTTGGCCGCATGATTGCCGACGCCCCAGAGCTCAACGCCGACGCTTGCTGCCAGGTCGCACACGCAATCGGCGTTCATGCCAGCGACACTGAGTTTGATTACTTCACGGCCGTTGATGACAACGCTCCTGAAGACAACGCTGGTGCCGGCATGATCGGAACCGTGGAATTCGTTAGCTCTACACTGTACCGCTACGCGACGATCAACGTCACCGAGCTGATCAAGAACCTCGGTTCTCAGGAAGCAGCAGTCCGTGCAGTTGAAGCGTTTGCGCAGTCGCTCATCACTTCGATGCCCACCGGCAAGCAAAACACCTTTGCCAACCGGACTCGCCCTGAACTCGCACTGCTGTCGGTACGTTCCGATCAGCCCGTCAACTTTGTCGAGGCATTTGAAACGGCGATCACCAACACTTCCGGCCGCGTAACGGAAGCCACCCGCAAACTCGCCGAACATGCCTTCGAGTCCGACGAAGCTTACGGCAGCGAGCCCGAAACCTGCGTGTTCCTTGCCACAGGTGGCGCCACCGCAGCAGAGGCTATCTCCGCGCTGGAAAAACTGGGCAACAAGGTAAATCTGCCCGAGCTCATCTCTACCGCCGGTGATGCCGTCCGCAACATCAAGCTTAATGAGGATGCCTAATGTCAGTATTGCTCCTCCGTTTCGCGGGGCCAATGCAGGCGTGGGGAGATTCCTCGAGGTTTAACCATCGAGCGACTCGCCGAGAACCCACCAAAAGCGGTGTTTTCGGCCTCCTAGCCGCCGCCCAAGGGCGACGCCGCAGCGACCCCCTCGAAGACTTGCTCGACCTACGCTTTGGCGTACGCACAGATCAGGTCGGCCGTGTCATCACAGATTTTCAAACCGAAATCGACTGGCGCACCGGCAAATCCAAAGCTCTGACCTACCGAGATTACCTTGCGGATGCTCGCTTCCTTGTAGTGATCGAGGGCAACCGGACCTTCCTAGAATCCCTCGAAGCGGCAGTAAAAAGCCCGGCATACCCATTGTTTCTGGGCCGCCGTTCGTGTCCCCCATCAGGGAACATCACCCTCGGAATTCACGAACAAACACTCGATAAGGCTCTAGTAAACCACGAGTGGCTCGCCGCCACTTGGTACAGGAAGAAGCAGCCAGCACGGGTACAACTAGCGATCTCACGCGACCAATTACCTGGCGAACAAGCAGATGAATTCATCCGCGACGTTCCGGTTAACTTCGAACAACGTCACCGCCAACACAACCTACGCGGGGTGGTCCATCGCTTTACACCGCTATTCGAAAACCCCGACGGTCGCCAAACTCGAGATCACAACCCATTCGAACTGATTGGAGGTGCCTAATGCCCTACTTAAGCCGTATGGATTTGAACCCACACCGGCGGAAGACGGCACAATTCCTAGCGAACCCCCGATCGCTCCACGCAGCTGTCATGTGTTGTTTCCCTCCCAACAAGGAACAGACCGATGCCCGCATCCTTTGGCGCATCGATCGCAATCAGCACGAAGTTACACTTTGGCTGACCAGCAGCACCGTCCCATCATTTGAGCACCTGCAAGAACAAGCCGGATGGGCAAACGAGGTCACTTGGGAAACACGCGACTACGCGCCATTGCTGAACCGCCTAATCAAAGGACAGCAATACCGCTTTCGCCTCGCAGCAAACCCTGTGGTGACCGCACGCTGCGAAGATGGCAAAAAGCGCCGCCTTCCACTCGTACGTGAGCACGAACAAATCTCGTGGCTGACCAACCGATCCGAACAAATCGGCGCCAGATTCCTCACTACCGACAACGACGGCGCAGAGATCCCTGCAATAACCGTCACCGAAGACAAAACCCTACGTTTCCGGCGTGAGAAACAAACCGTCACCCTTGCGCGGGTACAACTCGACGGCGTCCTGACTGTCACCGACCCTAAGCTGCTTGCCGACGCCCTGGTACGCGGCGTCGGCAAGGGAAAAGGTTACGGCCTCGGCATGCTGACGCTGGCGGCAATGTGAGCAAGCAATGAGCAAAGAAATCCCCGGCATACGACCATCGAAACCCTCGGAGCTACTACGTGCTGAGGATCGTGTGAGCTTCCTCTACCTCGAGCATTGCACCATCGGCAAAAGCTCAAGCGCGCTCACCGCGACGGACGAACGCGGAGTGGTGCACATACCCAGTGCAACACTTTCCGTACTTATGTTGGGGCCAGGCACCCGGGTAACGCACCAAGCCATGACCGTCATCGCCGACAGCGGCATGTCGGTCATCTGGGTGGGGGAAGAAGGCGTGCGCTATTACGCACACGGCCGACCCATCGGACGCAGCACTCGCCTACTCGAAGCCCAAGCAAAAATTGTGAGCAACGAACGACTCCGACTCGCTGCCGCTCGGCAAATGTACAACATGCGATTCGAAGGCGAAAACGTAAGCAAACAAACCATGCAACAACTACGCGGGCGCGAAGGCGCACGAGTACGCAAAGTGTATAGAGAATCGGCGAAAGCCACCGGCGTGGAATGGAACGGACGAGAGTACGAAATGGACAATTTCGCAGCGTCTGACCCTATTAACATGGCCCTTTCAGCTGCCCACACCAGTTTGTACGGCATTACACATGCGGCAATCGTTGCGCTAGGTTGCTCACCCGGGCTGGGGATTATTCACACCGGGCACGATCGATCATTCGTGTACGATGTGGCAGACCTGTACAAAGCAGAAGTCACGATCCCTATTGCGTTTGAATCTGTGCAAACAATGCAAGACATGGGATTCATGCCAGACGAACTGCCTTCCTACGTACGCCGCGCCTGCCGCAACGCCTTTAAACAGTCCAAGATTGTTGAACGACTAGTGACCGACATCAAACACTTGTTGCTCCCCGATGACCCCGTAGCAGCGGACACAGGATTTGAGGCCGAAATCGTCGAACTATGGGACAACCGAAGAGCCAACGTAGCTGGTGGAAGAAACTACGCTAATGAGTAAGCCGTGATCACAGTAATACTAACGTCGTGTCCCGAAAGTCTTCGCGGACACCTAACTCGATGGTTAGCCGAGATCAGCGCCGGAGTGTTCGTCGGCAAGGTCAACCCACGCATACGCGAAAAACTATGGGACTTAGTGAAAACGGAGGTGAAAACCGGAAGAGCTCTCATGACCTACAGCACTAGGGAGACCGAACAAGGCTATGCGTACAAAGTACACCGCCACGATTGGATTCCCGAAGACCATGACGGACTACTACTCATACGAAGGCCAACCAAACAGGTGCAGAAAACAAACCTTAAGCCTGGTTGGTCAAATGCTGCGAGACGCCGCAGGTTCGGCTGACACTTCACATCAGCCCCATATTTACATTTAGGCTAAATTAAATGTAGAATTCGGAGTGCGGAACCAAACTCGCTGCTGAACAAGTGTTTTCCCCGCTCACGCGGGGATGTTCCCTCACAGCCCCGCCCCCCACATGGATACAAAGCGTTTTCCCCGCTCACGCGGGGATGTTCCGCTGGTCGACCGAGACCAATACAGCGACGTACAGTTTTCCCCGCTCACGCGGGGATGTTCCGCCCACGGATTTTTTCATCTCCGCGGACTTTCAGTTTTCCCCGCTCACGCGGGGATGTTCCGACAGGTTGGCTGGCCTATTGTGGTCAATCCGAGTTTTCCCCGCTCACGCGGGGATGTTCCGACCAATCTCTGTACGGTCGCCTTCGCGGGTGAGTTTTCCCCGCTCACGCGGGGATGTTCCGTGGTGAACGCATATGTCGCGCACCAGCCATGGGTTTTCCCCGCTCACGCGGGGATGTTCCGATTTTACGGACCTGTGCATGCGTCTCAAATGGGTTTTCCCCGCTCACGCGGGGATGTTCCTCCACCGCCCGCCCTGCCAAAATCCACGCACACGTTTTCCCCGCTCACGCGGGGATGTTCCTGCCATCTGACCACGGCGTTACCCCCGCTACTAGTTTTCCCCGCTCACGCGGGGATGTTCCCATCCTCGCCGACGATTCACGAAGGCGTGGATCGTTTTCCCCGCTCACGCGGGGATGTTCCTGCGGACATCTGGCATGACGCTATGTGTGATTGGTTTTCCCCGCTCACGCGGGGATGTTCCGCGGATGGGGCGATGAACGCCCGCTGATCGACGGTTTTCCCCGCTCACGCGGGGATGTTCCGTCAACGCAGCCAGCTCGAGGGACGTATCTTCGGTTTTCCCCGCTCACGCGGGGATGTTCCGCCGCCGCAGCTTATATGGGTGGCTTCAGCCTGGTTTTCCCCGCTCACGCGGGGATGTTCCGGCGGCTTTGAGTTCTTCCCACGCGGTGCCTAGGTTTTCCCCGCTCACGCGGGGATGTTCCGGAAGCGAGCGACCCGGCGAAGGTGCCGACGAAGTTTTCCCCGCTCACGCGGGGATGTTCCGTTGCATGAATTCGGGCGTGGAAAGTTGGACAAGTTTTCCCCGCTCACGCGGGGATGTTCCGAAGTGTTCTCGATCAGGGGATCGTGATCCCAGGTTTTCCCCGCTCACGCGGGGATGTTCCGAGCTCCGCATCGTCACGGATCCGCGAATGCGGGTTTTCCCCGCTCACGCGGGGATGTTCCCTCCTGTGTAGCGCGCTTAAGCTGCGTCAAACGGTTTTCCCCGCTCACGCGGGGATGTTCCTTCGAGATGAACTATTCGCGGCGGAGCAACATCGTTTTCCCCGCTCACGCGGGGATGTTCCGTTCAAGGCGAAGTCCTGGGCGCGATCGGGTCGGTTTTCCCCGCTCACGCGGGGATGTTCCTGGTCGCCGCACGAAACGCCTCCGCTTGCACGAGTTTTCCCCGCTCACGCGGGGATGTTCCGCCCAAGAACGCATGACCGAGGTCAGGTTCCTGGTTTTCCCCGCTCACGCGGGGATGTTCCTTCCCATCTCGCATTCAGTCCGTGTTCGCAAACGTTTTCCCCGCTCACGCGGGGATGTTCCACCTTGTGACGCTAAACCGCATTACGGGCGTGAGTTTTCCCCGCTCACGCGGGGATGTTCCCTCGGCCAGGCGGTCGGCGAGGGACTCCCAGGTGTTTTCCCCGCTCACGCGGGGATGTTCCCCGGGGGCGGCCTGCTCTGCGACCGCCTCGGAGGTTTTCCCCGCTCACGCGGGGATGTTCCTTAACGCTGTATGGCGGTGATAATCAGCGCATTGTTTTCCCCGCTCACGCGGGGATGTTCCTAGATGCATTCCAGCAGCTCATCGATGCCGTCTGTTTTCCCCGCTCACGCGGGGATGTTCCTTTTTCTTCAGCGGCGGCAATTTGTACCGCACTGTTTTCCCCGCTCACGCGGGGATGTTCCGCGCAAGCGACAAAAAATTTAAAAACGGCGGAAGTTTTCCCCGCTCACGCGGGGATGTTCCGGTGAATGTGACAGGCGTGCCGCTTTGACCGCGGTTTTCCCCGCTCACGCGGGGATGTTCCCGTTCGAGTAATTTGCGTTATCCAACAAACCGAGTTTTCCCCGCTCACGCGGGGATGTTCCTATGACGCGCGTGGCGGTACCGGTTCACCGCACGTTTTCCCCGCTCACGCGGGGATGTTCCTTCGCAAATTCACGCCACAGGTGGACGGACTATGTTTTCCCCGCTCACGCGGGGATGTTCCGCGCACCGACAAGTGCAGATATGACAGTAATCAGTTTTCCCCGCTCACGCGGGGATGTTCCGTGAATGTGACAGGCGTGCCGCTTTGACCGCGAGTTTTCCCCGCTCACGCGGGGATGTTCCGCCACTGCCAGCCCGCTTGTAGGCTACTCACAAGTTTTCCCCGCTCACGCGGGGATGTTCCTTTGCCGCTTCGGCCAGCCAAAATGCACCACCGGTTTTCCCCGCTCACGCGGGGATGTTCCACCGCCGCCTCGGAGGCGGTCGCCGAGCAGGCGGTTTTCCCCGCTCACGCGGGGATGTTCCGTCGCAGCGCAGATGCGTTTTTTAGGGCCTGCTGTTTTCCCCGCTCACGCGGGGATGTTCCATGGTCAGATTATGTGGGGTGGCCAGGCGGTGGGTTTTCCCCGCTCACGCGGGGATGTTCCTTTGCCGCTTCGGCCAGCCAAAATGCACCACCGGTTTTCCCCGCTCACGCGGGGATGTTCCGCTCGATGATTTGCGGCAACAGCGGCAGGATCGGTTTTCCCCGCTCACGCGGGGATGTTCCGACTCCGGCAGCGGGCGACCATGCAACAGCCGCGTTTTCCCCGCTCACGCGGGGATGTTCCGCTGTAAAACTGCTGGAAATCCGGCACCAGAGCGTTTTCCCCGCTCACGCGGGGATGTTCCGGGTCTTCGAGTGCATCGTTGACGTGGAAGAATGTTTTCCCCGCTCACGCGGGGATGTTCCGATCGGCGTTTCCCACAGCACTATCCACCGGCAGTTTTCCCCGCTCACGCGGGGATGTTCCGGAGATTCTGGCGGCGCGCAGCGCGAAGATTCGGTTTTCCCCGCTCACGCGGGGATGTTCCTCAGGCCCAGGGCGGGGCCGAGGGCGGCTCCGAGTTTTCCCCGCTCACGCGGGGATGTTCCTGCATCTATTATGACGGGCCAGATCGGCTCGAGGTTTTCCCCGCTCACGCGGGGATGTTCCGGCCTCGGACGATGGCTCATCAAGTGGGAGAAAGTTTTCCCCGCTCACGCGGGGATGTTCCGTCCGGGTGATTGATGCGGAAGAAGCTCACTGTGTTTTCCCCGCTCACGCGGGGATGTTCCGGTTCGCCATCGCGAGAATGGATGCGATGGTGCGTTTTCCCCGCTCACGCGGGGATGTTCCCTCCCGAACACCAATACATGGGAGCGCTGGGAAGTTTTCCCCGCTCACGCGGGGATGTTCCCAGCCGCCACCCATCTGCATGCACCACAGCCTCGTTTTCCCCGCTCACGCGGGGATGTTCCGCGCAAAGGCGATAGTAGCGGGGGTAACGCCGTGTTTTCCCCGCTCACGCGGGGATGTTCCGTCGGACCCGTACAATACTCGCCCGATACTCGAGTTTTCCCCGCTCACGCGGGGATGTTCCTTGGTCGCGCTCAAGGACTTCATTGTCACCCAAGTTTTCCCCGCTCACGCGGGGATGTTCCGGATGGTGGCCCACTTCACACGGGCCTCGAACTGTTTTCCCCGCTCACGCGGGGATGTTCCGCTTGGTATGTTTCGCCGCCGAACATACCTGAAGTTTTCCCCGCTCACGCGGGGATGTTCCTCCGTCAAAGCGGTGAAGATCACACTGTGGCAAGTTTTCCCCGCTCACGCGGGGATGTTCCTCGTCATGGCCGAGCCTCCAAGGTATATCGGTCGTTTTCCCCGCTCACGCGGGGATGTTCCCGTAGCGTTGGTCATGGTAGCGGACCCCATCAGGTTTTCCCCGCTCACGCGGGGATGTTCCGGCGGCGGCGCCGCCCTTCGCGGCAACTGTGGCGTTTTCCCCGCTCACGCGGGGATGTTCCTGCGCCAAGCACCGCCGTGCCCTTGGGCACGGCGTTTTCCCCGCTCACGCGGGGATGTTCCGGCCCGCCTACCGATTGGGTAATGATTGCCGCTGTTTTCCCCGCTCACGCGGGGATGTTCCTTTGTTTGTGCTCAAATTCGGGCACGCCGAATTGTTTTCCCCGCTCACGCGGGGATGTTCCTTATGGACCCGCGATATGAATATGTTGTGACATGTTTTCCCCGCTCACGCGGGGATGTTCCGCCAAACTCGCCGCTGACGCGGTAGCGAAAATTGTTTTCCCCGCTCACGCGGGGATGTTCCGGAAACGTATTTTCCGACCGCGGTGCGCGTCGAGTTTTCCCCGCTCACGCGGGGATGTTCCTTGCAGGTGCAGACTCTCGCGCTTCCGGACGGCGTTTTCCCCGCTCACGCGGGGATGTTCCTTGGATTATCAATTCGCTTGCCTATGTGTGGAAGTTTTCCCCGCTCACGCGGGGATGTTCCGCAACACAATGCGCATAGCCTTGTCGCCGTCCAGTTTTCCCCGCTCACGCGGGGATGTTCCTTACCAACCATGGTGACTTTCCGCTGTGGCCCAGTTTTCCCCGCTCACGCGGGGATGTTCCGGACGGCAATGGCCAGTACTACGCGGGCGGCCCGTTTTCCCCGCTCACGCGGGGATGTTCCTTAATCGCCCCTACGCTGACACAATGGTTGGATGTTTTCCCCGCTCACGCGGGGATGTTCCGAACTCAAAGCCGCCTTTACCGGCGGTGACCAGGTTTTCCCCGCTCACGCGGGGATGTTCCGGGCAAGGAATATGCAGCTTGGTTGTCCGCACTGTTTTCCCCGCTCACGCGGGGATGTTCCTCTCACCATCGAGGTCGAAGACGCCAAGCGCATGTTTTCCCCGCTCACGCGGGGATGTTCCTTCGTTCCACCGCCCACCGATATCCGGGGCGTGGTTTTCCCCGCTCACGCGGGGATGTTCCGGTGTTCTTTGATGCTGCCGTGTTCCTTGATTTGTTTTCCCCGCTCACGCGGGGATGTTCCTTGACGATCGCAACGAAGTAGGCAGGCAACCCGGTTTTCCCCGCTCACGCGGGGATGTTCCGCGTGGCATCGATCATCGAGGCTGGAATCGAGCGTTTTCCCCGCTCACGCGGGGATGTTCCGAGGGGAGCAAATTCATTTCGCGCAGCAGGTCCGTTTTCCCCGCTCACGCGGGGATGTTCCTCTGACAGATCGCAGGGCCGAACGTCGGGTTATGTTTTCCCCGCTCACGCGGGGATGTTCCGCTGGTGTTCGTGTAATCGGGTGTTACTCCTACGTTTTCCCCGCTCACGCGGGGATGTTCCGGAGGTGCGGCCGATTTTGTTGAAGGGCAGTACGTTTTCCCCGCTCACGCGGGGATGTTCCGGCGCTCCGCTGCCTCTGCGGCGGTGCGTGCGCGTTTTCCCCGCTCACGCGGGGATGTTCCAGGCGTGGTGAAGATGGGCAGCTATGCACGAGCGGTTTTCCCCGCTCACGCGGGGATGTTCCTGAGGCCATTTGACTCCAGATCCTGGTATGATGGTTTTCCCCGCTCACGCGGGGATGTTCCGTTGCAGACCACGAGGGGGTGCTGGTCGTTTTCGTTTTCCCCGCTCACGCGGGGATGTTCCGACACCGTTTTCACCGTCGGTGAGTTCTTGGACGTTTTCCCCGCTCACGCGGGGATGTTCCGCCATGGCGGTTGAAGCGTACGAGCAACAGTTGGTTTTCCCCGCTCACGCGGGGATGTTCCTTTTTGTCTGCCCAGGCCTGGGCTTGAGCTTTCGTTTTCCCCGCTCACGCGGGGATGTTCCGCCGTCGCCCCACTGATCGCGCAGGTCGCCGGGGTTTTCCCCGCTCACGCGGGGATGTTCCTTGATGCCATGTGGTTTAGCTCGATTCGATTGGGTTTTCCCCGCTCACGCGGGGATGTTCCGCACGTGTTCCTTTCGGTTGAGCAGCTTGGGCGGTTTTCCCCGCTCACGCGGGGATGTTCCGACGCATGAACGCAGGATTGTTGCGGTGCCCCAGTTTTCCCCGCTCACGCGGGGATGTTCCTCCTGGGTTTCCGCCCTGGCGGTGGAGCGCTCTGTTTTCCCCGCTCACGCGGGGATGTTCCTCAATCAGTAGCCGTAGTCCACGCGATGCACGGGTTTTCCCCGCTCACGCGGGGATGTTCCCGCATACCATTTTGATGTGCTTGCGGCGTACCACGTTTTCCCCGCTCACGCGGGGATGTTCCCACCCCGGAGAGAGAGGCCCCTGACCCCCACGCGTTTTCCCCGCTCACGCGGGGATGTTCCTTCACAAGCCACTGCCAACCGGTTTTCAACCCCGTTTTCCCCGCTCACGCGGGGATGTTCCTCCGCATCGCCTTATCGCCGTCCACAACATCAATCGAAATCGTTTTCCCCGCTCACGCGGGGATGTTCCGAGTTTGTGGCTACGTTGCGTATGATGCCTGCGGTTTTCCCCGCTCACGCGGGGATGTTCCTCAACCAGGTTTTTGTTACCCGAAGCGGTGGTGGTTTTCCCCGCTCACGCGGGGATGTTCCGCGGCTCACTTCGAAAGGCGTCGTGAAGATGGGGTTTTCCCCGCTCACGCGGGGATGTTCCGTGCTTTAGGCTACCCCACGGGGGCTACCCCCGGTTTTCCCCGCTCACGCGGGGATGTTCCTGAATTTGATAAGCCGGATTCTGTATTCACACCGTTTTCCCCGCTCACGCGGGGATGTTCCTGCTGATACATCACTACCACGGCAGGCGGGGGCGTTTTCCCCGCTCACGCGGGGATGTTCCGCATCTTCATTTCCAAGCACCTCGACCCCGTCAGTTTTCCCCGCTCACGCGGGGATGTTCCGTGGCTATGGTTAGCTCGATGAGCTCCACCTGAGTTTTCCCCGCTCACGCGGGGATGTTCCTCGGCAGATCCTGGAGGAGTTGTTGCGTCGAAGGTTTTCCCCGCTCACGCGGGGATGTTCCGACACGCTCGGCGAGATGCAGGACAGCATCAGCGTTTTCCCCGCTCACGCGGGGATGTTCCGCGGCACACGGTGAGGGGGTGCTGGTCGTTTTCGTTTTCCCCGCTCACGCGGGGATGTTCCGAAAATAATCACAAAACCCTTTAGGAACAATTGGTTTTCCCCGCTCACGCGGGGATGTTCCGCTACCTGTTCAACATTTCCCACGCGATCAGCTGTTTTCCCCGCTCACGCGGGGATGTTCCACTGATTGATGTGGTTGGGGAAATGCGGAAACGGTTTTCCCCGCTCACGCGGGGATGTTCCCACGGGACCACCCAATGATTCTAGGTGTGGCTAGTTTTCCCCGCTCACGCGGGGATGTTCCGACAAAAAGGTCCTACAGGGTTTTGCGAAAGATGTTTTCCCCGCTCACGCGGGGATGTTCCTCGTCATAGTTGACAACCCCAAACAATCCAACTGTTTTCCCCGCTCACGCGGGGATGTTCCGACAACGCCCCAGGGCGGGACAAAGCACACACGGTTTTCCCCGCTCACGCGGGGATGTTCCTATCACAGTCACTGGGGTTTTGACTGAGGATGAGTTTTCCCCGCTCACGCGGGGATGTTCCGCTATCGGGTCGGCGACCCCCGCCGCCTGATCGGTTTTCCCCGCTCACGCGGGGATGTTCCTGAGCACGCCTTGACGGGCACTTCTTTGATGAGGTTTTCCCCGCTCACGCGGGGATGTTCCGAACCTGCCACAGCTCGGCTACTGTAGACGTTCGTTTTCCCCGCTCACGCGGGGATGTTCCGTATCACTAAAGCTATCACCCCGCTTCTAGCGGGTTTTCCCCGCTCACGCGGGGATGTTCCTTGAGGAATTCGGTAAGCAGTGGGAGAAGTTGCGTTTTCCCCGCTCACGCGGGGATGTTCCGTTTCACACCCATAGGTGTGACCAACTTCACGGGTTTTCCCCGCTCACGCGGGGATGTTCCGCGGCGTCAACAATCCACCCAAAGGCGTCCCGAGTTTTCCCCGCTCACGCGGGGATGTTCCGAAGTGGTGTGAGCGGAATAGTGTTTCGCATGTGTTTTCCCCGCTCACGCGGGGATGTTCCTAAACGAATCCTCTTCAATACCCAAAAGTTCGGGTTTTCCCCGCTCACGCGGGGATGTTCCGTTGGCGGGTATGAATGGTGCGATGGATCGCTTGTTTTCCCCGCTCACGCGGGGATGTTCCTGATATCGTGTCTGCGTTGAAAGCCGGCTGGCAGTTTTCCCCGCTCACGCGGGGATGTTCCCTTATCCCAATCAACTTTTCGCGTGGTACGAGGGTTTTCCCCGCTCACGCGGGGATGTTCCGCGAGCATCGCGTCAGTGGCGCTCGCCGCCGACGTTTTCCCCGCTCACGCGGGGATGTTCCTTCGACGAGGTGCCATGGGACGATTCCGTGTATGTTTTCCCCGCTCACGCGGGGATGTTCCGTTTCGGGGGAATACTCGTGTGATAGGTGGGGTGTTTTCCCCGCTCACGCGGGGATGTTCCAGTGGGGGGCTGGAAGCGCTAGAATGCGCTTTGGTTTTCCCCGCTCACGCGGGGATGTTCCTTCGCACCAGTAGCACCAGTGGCATCCCACGAAGTTTTCCCCGCTCACGCGGGGATGTTCCGCATTTCTTTCGACCGTTGCTTTTCAGCCCCATGTTTTCCCCGCTCACGCGGGGATGTTCCGGCGAGGAGCCAAAAATGTTGTTCACCGACAAGGTTTTCCCCGCTCACGCGGGGATGTTCCGCGGCAAATCCGTGCACAGCCGTGGATTTCCCGGTTTTCCCCGCTCACGCGGGGATGTTCCTCATGCCGGACACAATTCCGGCGATATAGACGAGTTTTCCCCGCTCACGCGGGGATGTTCCTGGAAAAGGAATACAAATGGCAAATCAATTCCAGTTTTCCCCGCTCACGCGGGGATGTTCCGTCAAGTGAAGCTCTTGGCGGGGCACAGCCCCGGTTTTCCCCGCTCACGCGGGGATGTTCCGCGGCAAATCCGTGCACAGCCGTGGATTTCCCGGTTTTCCCCGCTCACGCGGGGATGTTCCTCATTACGCACCAGCCCCCGCAATAGTTACCTTGTTTTCCCCGCTCACGCGGGGATGTTCCTGAGAGCTCCCCGGTCGGTGACCAGCGCGAGAGGTTTTCCCCGCTCACGCGGGGATGTTCCGAATTCGATATCGACCAAATCGCAGATCGGTGCGTTTTCCCCGCTCACGCGGGGATGTTCCTGGTGTTATCAGCAAAAAGCTGAACCACCACCAGTTTTCCCCGCTCACGCGGGGATGTTCCTCACTGAAATTGTTTCCGAGTTAATCAAAAGCCGTTTTCCCCGCTCACGCGGGGATGTTCCGAAGCGAAAGGCGACCAACATGTAAGGGCGAGAGTTTTCCCCGCTCACGCGGGGATGTTCCGCCGCCGCCGACACAAACGCCTCATCCGACATCGTTTTCCCCGCTCACGCGGGGATGTTCCTGGTCCACGCGATGCACGGGCTGGTCATTGACCGTTTTCCCCGCTCACGCGGGGATGTTCCGTAAATGTTCTACCACGAAAACGCGCTCTGCCCGTTTTCCCCGCTCACGCGGGGATGTTCCGCTACCAGGTAGACCGTGATTTATTCTTCGAAAGTTTTCCCCGCTCACGCGGGGATGTTCCGCGCCGTCCTGACCAGCCGCCCGGAAAGCGCCGGTTTTCCCCGCTCACGCGGGGATGTTCCGACAAAGCATCAAACTTCAACGACACGAACTTTGTTTTCCCCGCTCACGCGGGGATGTTCCGCGTCGCGGCAGACGGAGCAGCATATTTCAGCGGTTTTCCCCGCTCACGCGGGGATGTTCCGACTCACTCTACGTGACGGGCTGGCCGGGTGTCGTTTTCCCCGCTCACGCGGGGATGTTCCTGGTCCACGCGATGCACGGGCTGGTCATTGACCGTTTTCCCCGCTCACGCGGGGATGTTCCGTAAATGTTCTACCACGAAAACGCGCTCTGCCCGTTTTCCCCGCTCACGCGGGGATGTTCCGCTACCAGGTAGACCGTGATTTATTCTTCGAAAGTTTTCCCCGCTCACGCGGGGATGTTCCGCGCCGTCCTGACCAGCCGCCCGGAAAGCGCCGGTTTTCCCCGCTCACGCGGGGATGTTCCTGCTCCCCGAGACCCGTACCCACCTGCTCCAGCGTTTTCCCCGCTCACGCGGGGATGTTCCTAGTCCACCATTGCGGCATCCGTGTGCCCTGTCGTTTTCCCCGCTCACGCGGGGATGTTCCGATCGGCGTTTCCCATAGCACTATCCATCGACAGTTTTCCCCGCTCACGCGGGGATGTTCCTAACCGCAGCTCAAACCAGCTAACGGGGGTGATGTTTTCCCCGCTCACGCGGGGATGTTCCGATAGACATTGTGATCCCTTTCGGTAGTAGTGGGTTTTCCCCGCTCACGCGGGGATGTTCCCACCCATGGGCGACCGTGCGGTACACGGTAACCGTTTTCCCCGCTCACGCGGGGATGTTCCGTTTTTATTTGTGAAGGAGTTCACACATGCATGGTTTTCCCCGCTCACGCGGGGATGTTCGAAGGTTATTCAGGGGTTTCTGTAGAAGAATAGCTTGGTAAGGGTTTGTATTGTGCGCTTCGTGGTGGCTATGGGTAATCGGCAGTCGGTGTGAAGTATTCGCCAGTTTTTGATGTGGGCGATTGCTTGTTCGACGACCCAGCGGATGGATGCAAGAGCGTTGTTGAAGCGCTGCTGCCAGGGTTCGAGAACCTTTTGCCCGTTGTTGCGTTTCTGGGGGATGTCAAAACCAGTACCTACGTACCCAAGGTCGGCGGTGACATAGTCGCCTGGCAACACGGTGGTGATGCCCAGCTTATCTGCGATGCGCTTATCGTGAGATCTCCCAGGCATTGGCGGGCTGATGTACTCGATATTGCCGTTCTGGTCGGTCAAGACTGCGAGGTTGTGGCCGGTGGCTTTGCGTTTGCCGCTGATCAACTGTTGTTGCCCTTTCCATGACCAGCATGGGACCAATGTCCCATCGAGGACGCGATGGCGCGTTGGTACGAGGTCTTCCACGGTTGGTGCGGTTGGGAGAAAGCGTTCCAGAAGGTCAAGGACTGCGTTGATGGCGCGGGAAATCGTGGGTTGGGACACCCCATAGATCGTGGCGATCACACGTTGCGGGAGATTTTCGCTCCAGTAGTAGACCAAAGCGCATTCCAGGCTACTGACTAACCCCAAACTAAGGGGGCAATGATGTGTATAACCTGCGGTTTCGATGTCGTTGGCTAGCGCGATAATCTCATCAGTCGAACATTTGCTAGTATTGGCCCAGCGGTACAAGGCATTTGTGTTTTGTTTTGTCATAGATTCATTATGCGGAACCTTGTATCGCCTTTGCTATGTTCGGGGGTATTGAGGTCGGAAAGTCCACCCGGCAAAACCCCAGCGGTTGAATAACCCTCTTCCTCGTGCGCGTGGTGATAAGGCCCCACCGTTGGGGTTTTCCCCGCTCACGCGGGGATGTTCCTTTGCCGTTTATTGAGGGTAGTGATGAGTTGATGTTTTCCCCGCTCACGCGGGGATGTTCCCCGGGCAGGCAAAGAACTCGCCGCCCGCCTCAAGTTTTCCCCGCTCACGCGGGGATGTTCCTGGGAAGACTCATGTGGCGAAGGTCATACTTAAGTTTTCCCCGCTCACGCGGGGATGTTCCATGATCTGTCAAACCTCACCACCGAGGAATTTAGTTTTCCCCGCTCACGCGGGGATGTTCCTGCGATGATGCTCAAGCACGCGATCATTACGATGTTTTCCCCGCTCACGCGGGGATGTTCCACGGGCATGGATAGCCCAAAACATAGAATCTCAGTTTTCCCCGCTCACGCGGGGATGTTCCGACCGGTGTCCGGCCACATTCTCCAGGAATACGGTTTTCCCCGCTCACGCGGGGATGTTCCCTGCTCGATGGGATGCCTCCAACCGAGGACTTAGTTTTCCCCGCTCACGCGGGGATGTTCCCCGATAAACTAAAAACCCCACCGCGACTTTTGAGTTTTCCCCGCTCACGCGGGGATGTTCCGCTCCTGCGGAACCACAGCACAACCGCAGAATGGTTTTCCCCGCTCACGCGGGGATGTTCCGTTTGCCCCGCATTCTCTCTGACCATCCAACCCGTTTTCCCCGCTCACGCGGGGATGTTCCGGCGTGCGCTATCAACGCAAGTTCATCCCCGCGGTTTTCCCCGCTCACGCGGGGATGTTCCGTATGGCAATCCTGGCTGGAGGAGTTGAGTACAGTTTTCCCCGCTCACGCGGGGATGTTCCGCATTACGAGCGGCGCGGCAGTCGTTTGTTCGAGTTTTCCCCGCTCACGCGGGGATGTTCCGCGCCTGTGTGCAGGTGCGGAGGCTGTGGTGCAGTTTTCCCCGCTCACGCGGGGATGTTCCGGGTTGAGTATTTATTGCCCTACCTGGTTCTAGGTTTTCCCCGCTCACGCGGGGATGTTCCACAGATTCTTGACAGCGAAAGTGCTTTAGGCTAGTTTTCCCCGCTCACGCGGGGATGTTCCACTGATTGATGTGGTTGGGGAAATGCGGAAACGGTTTTCCCCGCTCACGCGGGGATGTTCCTGGCAATGTGTCGGAATGCCCACATTCACACAAGTTTTCCCCGCTCACGCGGGGATGTTCCTCTTCGCAGACGAAATCCACCGCGCCAAAAACTGTTTTCCCCGCTCACGCGGGGATGTTCCTAGTGCGTTGATGCACCCACGGGAGACCGTACCGTTTTCCCCGCTCACGCGGGGATGTTCCGCTCCATGCTGGGGAGATCGTCGTGCACGTCGTGTTTTCCCCGCTCACGCGGGGATGTTCCATCGCAGGCAGTACAGACTGGACCGCCATTATGGTTTTCCCCGCTCACGCGGGGATGTTCCGTTGAGGCGGCGGAACTGAAAGCCCGCACCTTGGTTTTCCCCGCTCACGCGGGGATGTTCCGTGCCGGAGCGCGGCGAGAAAGGCGAGAGGGGCGTTTTCCCCGCTCACGCGGGGATGTTCCTTCTCAAGCAGCACGCCGCGGCGGAAGGCATTGGTTTTCCCCGCTCACGCGGGGATGTTCCTTGTTTGCCGAAAACAGTGTGGTGGTGACAGTGGTTTTCCCCGCTCACGCGGGGATGTTCCGAATTCAGGAGCCCTCGTTTTTGGGAAGCCGAAGTTTTCCCCGCTCACGCGGGGATGTTCCGCGCGCTGAGGCAGCTGCCCTGCTGGCGGAGCAGTTTTCCCCGCTCACGCGGGGATGTTCCGCAAATTTGTAGCGCACCCCATGGGGGGATACGGTTTTCCCCGCTCACGCGGGGATGTTCCCAATGAGTGTGCGCATGAACACCTCCAAAGTAGGTTTTCCCCGCTCACGCGGGGATGTTCCGCGCAGCGAGATTCACCTCACCCTCTCCATCAGGTTTTCCCCGCTCACGCGGGGATGTTCCGAAATTCGAATCGGTCATTGTTCGAGAAACCGTGTTTTCCCCGCTCACGCGGGGATGTTCCCGAATGGTCTACGCGATGCACCGGATGCCCGTTGTTTTCCCCGCTCACGCGGGGATGTTCCGGCGATATTGTTCACAGGTTCTCCTTTTCTTTTGTTTTCCCCGCTCACGCGGGGATGTTCCTCTCCTCGCCTCAGAGCTCGCTGGACGGACGCCGTTTTCCCCGCTCACGCGGGGATGTTCCGTCATCGTCGGCGAAGCGTTGGTGGGGGACGCGGTTTTCCCCGCTCACGCGGGGATGTTCCTGCTCGGAAAGACGCAATCAACCCAGGGCAAGCGTTTTCCCCGCTCACGCGGGGATGTTCCTCTCAATGGATGAGTGTGCCACGCGCTCATCGAGTTTTCCCCGCTCACGCGGGGATGTTCCCATCCAACGCGCCGTACGACCAGAAAGACCCTGGTTTTCCCCGCTCACGCGGGGATGTTCCGAGCGTGCCACAGCTCAATCGCTGTAGACGTGCGTTTTCCCCGCTCACGCGGGGATGTTCCCCGTGTAGCACACCGTCTACCACCCGGAAGCGTGTTTTCCCCGCTCACGCGGGGATGTTCCGCGCCCTGCCGGAATACGTGGTCCAGCCCTTGCGTTTTCCCCGCTCACGCGGGGATGTTCCTTGCTTTACATTTCGTTCCCCTGTCTCGCTGCTGTTTTCCCCGCTCACGCGGGGATGTTCCGCATTTTTTTCCTTTCTGTCTGCGAGCCTGTCCGTTTTCCCCGCTCACGCGGGGATGTTCCCCTCGACGATATCGACAGCGGTGACGACGACATGTTTTCCCCGCTCACGCGGGGATGTTCCCGTAGCAGTGGTGGAGGAGGTGGTCACGGGTTTGTTTTCCCCGCTCACGCGGGGATGTTCCTGGCGCTAGGCAAAAATCGATGAGCTCCGTGTTGTTTTCCCCGCTCACGCGGGGATGTTCCTATCTTTCGCCTCGCCGGAGGCCGTGGCCTCGCGTTTTCCCCGCTCACGCGGGGATGTTCCCTGCTGCTGATGAAGTCCTGGCTGCTCGTGGAAGTTTTCCCCGCTCACGCGGGGATGTTCCTAACTTCAAATAGGCAGGCTCCATGTCCTTTGTGTTTTCCCCGCTCACGCGGGGATGTTCCGGGTTTGCAGAGGCTGAAAAAGCTACCGAACAAGTTTTCCCCGCTCACGCGGGGATGTTCCCGCACTACCCAGTAGGATTGGAGAGTTTTGTACGTTTTCCCCGCTCACGCGGGGATGTTCCGACAAACCGGAACTGATTCTCACGTACTTTTTTGTTTTCCCCGCTCACGCGGGGATGTTCCCAACTCAAAAGCATGGATAACAAACCACTCCTGGTTTTCCCCGCTCACGCGGGGATGTTCCGGCTGCGATTATTACTCAGTCGGTGGGTGGTCCGTTTTCCCCGCTCACGCGGGGATGTTCCTAACCGTGAACACGAATCAAACAATCCCCAGGAGTTTTCCCCGCTCACGCGGGGATGTTCCGAATATTGTTTTGATGGTGGCGCGGCAGAATGGGTTTTCCCCGCTCACGCGGGGATGTTCCTGGGTTGGTGACGGAGCGGGTGATTGAGGCGGTGTTTTCCCCGCTCACGCGGGGATGTTCCTGGTGTTTAATTCGTTTCATTTGAAGGCGACGGGTTTTCCCCGCTCACGCGGGGATGTTCCGAATATTGTTTTGATGGTGGCGCGGCAGAATGGGTTTTCCCCGCTCACGCGGGGATGTTCCCGGAACCACCGCCTTCCACACACCAGGCGAACCGTTTTCCCCGCTCACGCGGGGATGTTCCGCGCGGCAGCCGTCAACACCGGCTGATCACGATGTTTTCCCCGCTCACGCGGGGATGTTCCTTTGGGAGCCTCCGCGGGTTTCTGGTTTCTCGCGTTTTCCCCGCTCACGCGGGGATGTTCCTACCCTGTCGACCTTTAGTCGCGAATCACCTATGTTTTCCCCGCTCACGCGGGGATGTTCCCGGAACCACCGCCTTCCACACACCAGGCGAACCGTTTTCCCCGCTCACGCGGGGATGTTCCGCGCGGCAGCCGTCAACACCGGCTGATCACGATGTTTTCCCCGCTCACGCGGGGATGTTCCTTTGGGAGCCTCCGCGGGTTTCTGGTTTCTCGCGTTTTCCCCGCTCACGCGGGGATGTTCCTACCCTGTCGACCTTTAGTCGCGAATCACCTATGTTTTCCCCGCTCACGCGGGGATGTTCCCAGACCCCTACACCATCGACAGCGGCGACCGCGGTTTTCCCCGCTCACGCGGGGATGTTCCTGACCAGCGCCCCCTCACCGTGTGTGACTTCACGTTTTCCCCGCTCACGCGGGGATGTTCCGATTACGACCCGGAGACGTTCGCAGACGAGGTCGTTTTCCCCGCTCACGCGGGGATGTTCCCTCCATGACTCGGCAGCGCGGTCTTCACCTCCGGTTTTCCCCGCTCACGCGGGGATGTTCCCTCCATGACTCGGCAGCGCGGTCTTCACCTCCGGTTTTCCCCGCTCACGCGGGGATGTTCCTACAGTGGCGTGCACGAAATCCGCATCATGGCAGTTTTCCCCGCTCACGCGGGGATGTTCCGCCAAACACGACGCGGACGCGGATGGGGATGAGGTTTTCCCCGCTCACGCGGGGATGTTCCGCGCCACTTTGGCCCACCTGGATTATCCGTGGCGTTTTCCCCGCTCACGCGGGGATGTTCCGCCCTTCATCAGCGCCCGCCCTGACTCAAACAGGTTTTCCCCGCTCACGCGGGGATGTTCCTTATCGCTGGCTATTCGCAAATCGATGGGGTAGGTTTTCCCCGCTCACGCGGGGATGTTCCTCACCTCAACCTCCTGACTGAACTTCCGATTCCGTTTTCCCCGCTCACGCGGGGATGTTCCTCCTGAAAGCGACGCTCGACGCTGAGTGGGCCGGTTTTCCCCGCTCACGCGGGGATGTTCCGTACCCCAGTTGCAGAATGGCCGGAACACTGGCGTTTTCCCCGCTCACGCGGGGATGTTCCGCTGACGATCAGCCTTCATACGCTTCGCATCCTGTTTTCCCCGCTCACGCGGGGATGTTCCTTGTGAGATTCTTCACACCACCCACAGACGGGGGTTTTCCCCGCTCACGCGGGGATGTTCCTTTCCACCGGCCGACCAGTCGAAGTGTCATTAAGTTTTCCCCGCTCACGCGGGGATGTTCCTTTAAGGAGGCTTCGGATCCTGCGAAGCGCCCTGTTTTCCCCGCTCACGCGGGGATGTTCCAGTCTCGAAGACACAAGCAACGTTGCAGCCGACGTTTTCCCCGCTCACGCGGGGATGTTCCAACCGCCGCCTCCGAGGCGGTGGCCGAGCAGGCGTTTTCCCCGCTCACGCGGGGATGTTCCGCCGACTGACGTTGCAAATCAGCATCCGCCAAAGTTTTCCCCGCTCACGCGGGGATGTTCCGTCATCCCACGATCCCTCGAACTCCTTGGCACGGTTTTCCCCGCTCACGCGGGGATGTTCCTTCGCTTGCATTATCCACGGCCAAAACCACAGCGTTTTCCCCGCTCACGCGGGGATGTTCCCGGCCATCGAGGGTGGTGGGCTCCAGGCGCTCGGTTTTCCCCGCTCACGCGGGGATGTTCCATCGTGCGCTGCACCCCATTTTGGGAGGTTGCCGTTTTCCCCGCTCACGCGGGGATGTTCCGATCTTTGAAAAATTCCACAGTGAACAGCGCCGGTTTTCCCCGCTCACGCGGGGATGTTCCCCCCGCAGACGGGCTGGTGGAACTCGGGTTCCTGTTTTCCCCGCTCACGCGGGGATGTTCCGATCATTTCGTCGGGCTCCTGGAGCAGCTGGGCGTTTTCCCCGCTCACGCGGGGATGTTCCATCGTGCGCTGCACCCCATTTTGGGAGGTTGCCGTTTTCCCCGCTCACGCGGGGATGTTCCGGCTCGAGAAATCGGCGCTGTCATGGCAGATGTGTTTTCCCCGCTCACGCGGGGATGTTCCCGCGGGACATGGGGAGCGCACCAGGTCCAGAGAGTTTTCCCCGCTCACGCGGGGATGTTCCTCCGCTGGTCAAACCACATTTTTTGGGGTGGTAGTTTTCCCCGCTCACGCGGGGATGTTCCCGTCCGAGGCCTTCGAACGTCCAGGAGTCGAGCGTTTTCCCCGCTCACGCGGGGATGTTCCGCGGTCGCGCCGCTCATCGCGCAGGTGGCCGGGGTTTTCCCCGCTCACGCGGCGGGGATGTTCCTTTTCAGCGGGGTTTTTTCCTGTCTCCAGCCAGGTTTTCCCCGCTCACGCGGGGATGTTCCGATCACGAGGGCTATGTAGATGAGAGGTTCGGGGTTTTCCCCGCTCACGCGGGGATGTTCCTGGGTAGCTACGCACGGGCGAGGGAATTCTCGAGTTTTCCCCGCTCACGCGGGGATGTTCCGTAGCCCCGCTGGTTCTGGAAGCAACAACCATCCAGAACCAGGGGGCTACCCCTCCACAATAACCAGTTTTCCCCGCTCACGCGGGGATGTTCCGATCCGCCTGCACTGCAAACGAAACTATTTACCCGGAAGATAGAAATATCATGCAATTCACAAAACCCAATATGAACATCTTGAAGGTTATTCAGGTGTTTCTGTAGAAGAATAGTTTGGTGAGGGTTAGTATTGTGCGCTTCGTGGTGGCTATGGGTAATCGGCAGTCGGTGTGAAGTATTCTCCAGTTTTTGATGTGGGCGATTGCTTGTTCGTGTGACCCAGCGGATGGATGCAAGGGCATTGTTGCAGCGCTGCTGCCAGGGCTCAAGAACTTTTTGCCCGTGTTTGCGTTTTTGGGGGATGTCAAAACCGGTACCTTCGTATCCAAGGTCGGCGGTGACAGAGTCGCCTGGCAGCACGGTGGTGATGCGCAGTTTGTCTGCAATGCGCTGATCGTGGGAGCTCCTAGGCATTGGCGGGCTGATGTACGTAGGTGTTGCCGCTCTGATCGGTTAAGACCGCGAGGTTGTGGCCGGTGGCTTTGCGTTTGCCGCTGATCAGCTGTCGGTGCCTTTTCCACGACCAGCATGGGACCAATGTCCCATCGAGGACGCGATGGCGCGTTGGCACGAGATCATCCACGGTTGGTGCGGCTGGGAGAAAGCGTTCCAAAAGGTCAAGGACTGCGTTGATGGCGCGGGAAATAGTCGGTTGGGACACCCCATAGATCGTGGCGATCACACGTTGCGGGAGGTTTTTTACTCCAGTAATAGACCAAGGCGCATTCCAGGCTGCTGACTAACCCCAAACTAAGGGGGCAATGATGCGTATAACCTGCGGTTTCGATGTCGTTGGCCAACGCGACAATCTCATCAGTCGAACATTTGCTCGTATTGGCTTAAGCGTACAAGGCATTTGCGGTTAGGCATAAATTCATTATGCGTAAACCTTGCAAAAGCCTTTGCTGCGCTCGGGGGTATTGAGGTCGGAAAGTCTGCCAGGCAAAGCCCCAGCGGTTGAACTACCCTCATAGCTAATTGCCCTTGACCCAACATGCATCATAGCGAACCGCGCTCTTGGTAGAATGGTTCCAAAAACAAGACACCAGCAAGACGAGAAAAGAGAAATACAATGATTGCAATGGAGATGAACCTGCGCGCAGCTTTTACCATACCGCCATCGACCCCGCAACCTCAAATCGAACTAATTAGCGAGGAAGAGTTTTTGGAATACGATCCCCTAATTGATCCGGTGACACATCAGGATATTAATGATTTATTTTAACTGAAACTGGGGAGTTTATTCACGGGGCTTGTTTGAGTGAACAAAAACACCGCCCGCGCTGTGGCGCGTCACCACATATAGCGAAGCCTTTGGTAAAGGATTACGGGTAGAGGATTACACCATCAAACAAGACCACCACCAAAGTTTCAATTGTTGGATGCTCCACCACGGGGATTACCGCCCAGCAACTATCCTGCCTTGTCGAACATGCAGCCACGCTGTACGGCCAAGGCACCATGACGTATGGCTGCCGTTGTATTCCCGCTATCCAAACATGCGTCGTGGTTGTGTTGATGTACTTGCGCTTGAACATTCCGCAACAAGTCATCGCCGAGCTTTATGGCATCAGCCAAGCCACCGTCAGCCGTCTGATCAACGTACTCGGCAAGCACCTATGTGCCTACTTGCACCGCTATATCCCCACCGTCGAGTCCATCAACCCCAACGAAGACATCATTGTTGACGGCACCCTATGTCCCACCGTGGACTACCAGGACCACCTACGAAAACTACTCCGGTAAGCACCACCAAGCAGGAATGAATATCCAAGTGGCCTGCAATCTCTACCACGAACCAGTGTTTATCTCCGATCCACTGCCAGGAAGCACCCATGACGCTGCAACATTACAGGCAACCGGACTGCTGGAATATTTTGCCAACAGCCCAGCCCGAATCATCGGTGACCGTGGCTATATCGGCTGCGCTGATATCACCCCAGTACGGAAACCACCCGGCGGCACACTCACCGAACACGACAAAACATACAACCGTTCGGTCAACCACATCCGCTGGGCCATCGAAGCAATCATCGCACCTCAAAGAATTCAAATGCCGAGCACTCCGCTACCGCAGACCACACCCAACATTCCGCACAACACTCTCAATAATAATCGGACTATTCTTCTTCAAACGCCATGAATAGACCCCCATGCGCAGCTAGAAGAGCGAAGACTCCTGTTTCGTTTTCCCCGCTCACGCGGGGATGTTCCGGGGCGCCTGAGCTGCGCCGCAGCCTGCGGCAAGTTTTCCCCGCTCACGTCGCGCAGGGATGTTCCGTCTATCAGGGGGTTTGAGAACTGAACCCCAACATTTTCCCCGCTCACGCGGGGATGCTCCGGATCATAAGCTTGCCGAACTCCGAACTACACGCGTTTTCCCTCCGGCGTACCTTGCTATTGAAGATGCGAACTTTCGGAAGCTTCCCCATGACGGTCACGAAGACGTGGAAGGAAGGTTCAAAATGTCTGTGCAGATCACTCCGGCTAGCCGGGGTGACGCCGCGGCAGTTGTATTTGTGGCGGCGGCAGCTTGCGGCGGGCACGCTCGACATCGGGTTAACACCGCGAAAAAAATATTCCTATGAGTGATGAAAATATCGTGGAGTTTTCTCGGCTGACACAGCGCAATCAGGAATTGGAGGCGCTTAACGCCGAGCTGGGGGCGGAGCGTGCGAAGCTGGAGACCGAGCGCGCGAAGTGGGAGACTGCGCGCGCGAAGTGGGAAACACGTCACGCCAAATTGGAGGCGCGGATCGCTGAATTGGAAAAGGTGGTTGCGGATAAGGATGCTGCCACCACTGCGCATGCCAAGGCGGTGGAGGCGATGGGAAAAGCTATCGCCGCCATGCAAAAATATACCGATCGTTGATGCGTGGTGGCCGGAAACTTTCCCCAGAGCAGCAAGCCGATTTCGATGAGTTCGTTAAGCTTGAAGACCATATTTTAGAGTTGCTTGCGGCGGCTGGCTATACCCAAAACGCGGCGTTGAAGCTGCTTGGGCTTGCGAAAACAACCCTGTATTACCGGCGGCATCCGCGGCCGAAGAAACCACCACAACACCCAAAGGCCGCGCCGCCGAAAACGATTAGCGCCCCGGAGCGTCAACGTATCGCCGCATTGCTTCGCGACGGTCGTGAGCAGGGATTATCGGTCTATAAAATCTTTTTCAGCCATGTCGATTCCGAGGAGCCCTTGCTCGGCGGATTGCGAACGTTTTACCGCGTGAACAATGAAATCAAAACGGTGCCAGCACCGCTGCGCCACAGCAATGAATTCGGGTTTTCCCCGCTCACGTAAGCATGTACCGCGATGCAATACCACATGGTAGCATAGATGCTAGTTCTCCCCGCCCTCGTGGGGATGTTCCGTGTCGGACACGATACTTACAGTTTTCAACCTTGTTTTCCCTGTTCACGCGGGGATGTTCCGTCCTCTACCGAAGTAGAGGAAGCCAGCTCCATGTCGTCCCTGCTTACGCGGGGTATTTAAATTATCAAGAAGGTTATCCAGTAGCCCACTCTTGGCCCCATTTCACGCCTCACCGCCGCCTCCATGCGCCCACGCTCGCACCTTTAGTCGAATTACACATTTTTAATCATCGTTAGATCCTCTAATTTCTATAGCTTTAGGTATTTCCGGTCTCTACGCTAGTTTTATGACTACTGGATCTGCGACACCTGTTGCTTCGGAAGGAAAAGCTCCCGAGCATGGCCGGACGTTTTTCGGCCACCCATGGGGCTTAGCAAACCTGTTTGGCGTTGAAGTTTGGGAGCGGTTTAGCTTCTACGGCATGCAGGCCATTTTGGTGTTTTATTTGTACCACTCGGCCTCCGATGGCGGCCTTGGGCTTGATGAAACTGTTGCTACCGCCATTGTTGGCGCGTACGGCGGCATGGTCTATCTCGCCTGCATCGGTGGCGGCTGGGTTGCAGATAGAATTCTCGGCCCGGAGAGAACTCTGTTCTATTCGGCCATTTTGATTATGATCGGCCATATTTCGCTATCGCTGATTCCGGGGTATCCGGGCCTCGTCATTGGCCTCGTTTCGATTGCGCTTGGCTCGGGCGGTTTGAAAACCACGGCGTCGACAGTTCTTGGCGAGCTGTACGAGAAGGACGACCCGCGGCGCGATGGCGGTTTCTCCATCTTCTATATGGGTATCAATATCGGCGCGCTATTCGGCCCGCTGCTTACCGGCTGGGGTTGGGGGCAGTTCGGATTCCACTTCGGTTTCGGCCTCGCAGCAATCGGCATGGCAATCGGCTTGACGCAATACACGCTGCTGCGTAAGCGTTCGTTGGGCAATGCCGGGCGCCGCGTTTCCAATCCGCTGCCTAAGGGAAAGTACTTGCCCTATTCAATTATTGCCGTTCTTGTGGTGGTGATTATCGTTGTGGTCACCCAATCGGGCATCATTCAACCCGGCCAGCTTTCAAACGTTGTGTCTATTATCGCGGGGTTGTCGGCAATCATTCTGTTCCTGCAGATGTTTATGTCGCACGAAACCACCCCGGCGGAAAAGCGCCGCCTCCTCGGCTTCATTCCTATGTTCCTTGCGTCGGTGGCCTTTTTCTCTATTTTCCAACAGCAATTCACGGTGCTCGCCGTGTATTCGGACCAACGCCTCAACCGCACGTTCGGTTCTATTGAAATCACCCCGGCGTGGGTTAACTCCATCAACCCCGTGTTCATCATTATTTTCGCCGGCGTTTTCGCCACAATGTGGCTGAAACTTGGGGACCGTCAACCATCCAGCCCCGTAAAGTACGCCCTCGCCTTGATCGTTGTCGGCTCGGCACCGTTCTTCTTTATCCCGTTCGCGGGCGGCGGGCCTAACTCCACCCCGTTCCTGCTCATCGTGTGGATCCTGTTTATCTTTACGGTGGCTGAGCTCCTCATCTCCCCGGTCGGATTGTCGCTTGCCACCAAGGTAGCGCCGCACGCGTTCCCCACGCGCATGATGAGTTTGCACATGCTATCGCTGTCCATCGGCACCGCGCTTTCGGGCACGCTTGCGGGCTTTTACAACCCCAACGATGGGGCCGCCGAGCAAACATATTTCATGTCCCTCGGCACCACGGCAATCTTGCTCGGCGTGATCATGTGGTTGCTGGCCAAGCCGATCATCAAGGCTTTCGGCGGGATCCGCTAACCGGCCACAACCAACCGCACCCGCCACAACCAACCACCCCCCACCAACCCCCGCCGCCCCGCGCTAACCCCGCGGCGCGGCGGTGAAGGGTGCCATAAAGGCTTTGGCCTCGCCAAATGCCTGGTTTAGCTCCCATGTTGCGGCGGTGCCGTCGCCATCGATGTCGATCGCCACGGGTTCCTGCCGGGCCACGGCCTCGGTTATTGCTGCGGTGCAGGTGCGTTCTGTCTCCACTGCGTTGTCCGCGTCCGTAGCACCGATTTGCGCGGCAAAGTCGCGGCAATAGCTGTGGTCGATGTCCAGCGCCATTGGGTCCGCGTGCTGTCCCACGGCGCTTCCCTCCTGCTGCGCCGAGCCCGCCGCCGCATCCCCACCAACACCGACACCAACGCCAACGCCCGCACCCTCGGGCACGGGCGTGATGGATATGGCGTGAGGGCTTGTGGCGGGGGCCGGCGTGGGCTCCAGGTTACAAGCAACTAGTGCCGCGGAAGTGGCCGCTATGCTGCAGGCCACCAGGAAGGTACGCACGAGCACTCCTTTCCACGGCGTCGAGAAGCGCGTTACTTATCGACGTTGCCTGCTTTCCAGGTTTCCCACGGGATGTTCCAATCTCCCAACCCATCGTAGCCTGATAATTCCCCACCTATCGTGTTTTTAATGATCACCACGTCGCCGCGTTTCACGTTGTCTTGGAACCACTGCGCGTTGGCAGTAGATACATTGATACACCCGTGCGAAACGTTTTGGCTTCCTTGTGCCCACGTCGACCATGGCGCCGCGTGCACGTAAATACCAGACCAGGAAATCTGGGTGGCAAATTGCACGTCAGTGCGGTAGCCGTCCGCGGAATTCACATCCAAACCGTAGGTTGAGGAATCCATCACCATTTGGGGGTTACGGTCGCCTACTACGTAGGTGCCGTTGGGCGTTGGGAACTTCGCCGACCCCATGGAAACAGGCATGGAGTTTACCTGCTCCCCGCCGCGGGAAATGGTCATAATCTTCGTTGCATCATCGACTTCGGCGATTACGCTATCGCCGACGGTGAAGGAAGATTGGTTGTCCAGCCCGCCGTATACTCCCTCGCCAAGATCCACGCCGTAAAGCTTGGCGTCCACTGTTACCTGCGTGCCCGGCTCCCAAAAGTTTTCTGGGCGCCAGCGCAGTACGCTATCGCTAATCCAATAGAAGGCGCCTTCCACCTTCGGTTCCGTGGTGATCGTGATGGCATCCTGCACCGCCTTGCGGTTCGGGATACCCACGCCGAATTGGAAGGATACGGTTTGGCCGATCCCCACCACCGATTCTGGGATTGGGGATAGTGCTACGTTGGCCTCCGCCGCTGGTTTCACCGTGGAAAACGTGGTGTGCACCTTTTCACCCTCGCTAGTCACGGCGTCAATGGTGTAATCACGGTAGAACCCTAGCTCCTCGGTGGTGGTCCAGGACTTCCCGTCCGAAGCTAGCTCCGCGGCTACTACTTTGCCTTCTTGGTTCGTCATGGTCACCTCTTTGAGGCGCGCCTTTTTCGTCTTTATTGTGACCGGCTCGGCCGGATTCACGTCAACAGCTCCGTTTTTCACACTTACTTCGGGCTTTTCAGGTGCCGCTTTCGTAGTGGAGGCCGCGGAACTATCGGTACCACCATTATCAATGGTGCATCCGGCGAGCAATGCCGCCGCTGCGGTTACGGCGAGTATCGCCGCACCAACACGGCCCATTCTGGAACGGGCCACACCAGAAACACTCATCCTCAACTGTCTTTCTGCCACCAACCTCAACAGGTACATGCACGGTGTGCACGCCACCCGAGAATACACCGCACGTCTGCCCAAAAGATGACGGTTTTCCAGGCGAACAAAAAACGTTGCCGAAACGTTGCAAAAGCCCCCGGTTGCCTCGTGCACCACCTATAAGCTGCGGGTTTGCGTTTTACAAAAGTTACGCGACCCCCAATTGCGCCCCAAAAATAATCCCCCAATGCGGCCCATACACGGCCTCCCCGCACGGCCCGCCCTCGCACCGCTTTTCGACGCCGCGCCTCCCCAAAACACCGCGCCAAACCCAACCGTAAAAAGGGCCGCTGACCAGCCGATTTGCCCTGACTCCATAGTGCGGGTTATATTCTATCTCGTTGCACAGCACGGGCCATTAGCTCAATTGGCAGAGCAGCTGACTCTTAATCAGCGGGTTCGGGGTTCGAGTCCCTGATGGCCCACCACCTAAGCCGGCACTGAGGTATACTTCAGTGCCGGTTTTTTGTTGCGCGCGGATGCGCTTTCCCCCACCCACCCCCGATTCTCATTGCCTGTAAGTTAATTTAGGCAGCAAACTATCTGCGCCCATTCCGCACGGTCGCGTCCCAGGCGCTTTCGCATTGGATAGCCGCGTTATTAGCGTTGCGCCAGAATTAATTGCAATTCGCGTAGGTCGCGGTGGTATTTGCGGCTGCGGCGGATGCTTAGGCCCACGCCAAGGACTACTACGCCTGCAATACCGCCGAGGATGAGTTGTACGCGAGGGTCTTTGAGGCGTTCGAGGAGGCCTTTGCGTGCGTCGTCCACGAGGTTTTGTGGTCGGCTGCGCTCTGCGATCTGGTCGAGGGTGCCTGCCAGTTGGCGGCGGGTACGTTCGATGTCGCGCTCGATGGCGTCAATATTGCGGGCCACGTCGTTCTCCACGTCTTGGTCGATGTGTACGTTAATTACCGTTAACGGTAGTTCATGGGAGTTGTGTGTGCACGCCCACCCTCCTACCTGCGCTTTTCGACGCCGCGCTTATGCTTTCCACCGTAGCGGGTCGCCGTTTTTACCTGCGGAAAGGATCGCATTGCATGCTCGGACCCTGGGGGTACCCAATTTCTGGGGTCACGGTATTGTTAACAACATGACTGATTCAGTACGCCTTGCTATTGGTGATGCGGCGCCGGCTTTTTCCTTAGAAGATGATGCGGGTAACACTGTGTCCTTGGGTGATTTCGCGGGCGAGCGGGTCATTGTGTACTTCTACCCGCGGGCGAATACGCCTGGGTGCACGAAGGAGGCCTGCGATTTTCGGGATAGTTTGGGGCAATTGAACGGTCTTGATTTGAAGGTGGTAGGCATTTCGCCGGATACGCCGGAGAAATTGGCTAAGTTCCGCGAGGATCATGAGTTGAATTTCCCGTTGCTTTCGGATCCCGAGAAATCGACAATGCGGGCGTGGGGTGCGTTTGGGGAAAAGAAGAATTACGGCAAGGTTGTCCAAGGCGTGATTCGTTCTACCTTTATTGTTGGCGCCGATGGCAAGATCGAGCAGGCGTTTTATAATGTGCGGGCGACGGGCCATGTGGCCCGGATCTTGCGAGATTTGGAATAGGTGTATGTCGGATCTAGTGGAGGATTCGGAGATCCTCGTCCCTCGAAAGCGCCCTGCGCAGCAGCGGAGCCGCGAGAAGTATTCGCGGATTCTGGCGGCGGCCCGCGGGGTGCTTGTGGACGTCGGCTTTGAATCTTTTACATTCGATGAGGTGGCTCGTCGGGCGGGTGTGCCGATCGGCACGTTGTATCAGTATTTTGCCAATAAGTATGTGATGATCTGCGAGCTGGATCGTCAGGATACCGCCGGGGTGGTTTCGGAGCTGACCAAGTTTTCCACCCGCGTCCCGGCGTTGCAATGGCCGGACTTTCTGGATGAGTTTATTGATCACCTGGCTTCCCTGTGGCACGACGATCCATCCCGGCGGGCGGTGTGGCACGCGGTACAATCCACGCCCGCGACGCGCGCCACGGCGGCGGCAACTGAGCAAGAAGTCTTAGAAATCATAGCGAAAGTGATGCGGCCGCTCGCCACAACGGCTTCGGATGCGGAGCGTTTTGCGCTGGCGGGGATCATGGTGCATACGGTGTCTTCGCTGCTGAACTATGCCGTGCGCGACCATCAATTAAACGAGCCGCGTTTCCGAACAACTGTGGCAGAAATCAAACGCATGATCTTAGCGTATCTGTTTGCTGTGGCAACGATGTAGCCTTGCTATGAGTTTCCGGCAGGCCTATCGCGCTTACCTCATTCGGGTTAGACTGTGCCACATGAAGGCACTCGTGATTGTTGATGTTCAAAACGATTTCTGCCCAGGGGGCTCCCTTGCCACCATCCATGGTTCCGAAGTAGCCGCCGGCATCACGGAACACATTCGCGCAGCTGAGGGGCGCTATTCCCATATCGTTGCAACCAAGGATTGGCACGTCTCCCCGGCCGGGCACTTCTCCCCCCACCCCGACTTCATTGATACCTGGCCGGTACATTGCGTGGCAGATACCGCCGGTTCGGACTTTCACAAGAACCTCGATGCAGACCTCATCGATGCGGTGTTCCACAAGGGCGAACACACGGCCGCCTACTCCGGTTTCGAAGGCCACCTGGCCGGTTCTTCGATCGGACTTGCGGATTGGCTGCGGGACCACGGCATCACGGAATTGACCATCGTCGGCATCGCCACGGACTTCTGCGTCAAGGCCACCGCGCTCGACGCCGTGCGCGAGGGCTTCCAGGTGGAAATCCTGCACGACCTCACCGCAGCTGTCGGCGACCCGCAGCCCGCGCTGGATCAGATGCGGGAGGCGGGGGTGTCGATAAGCAAAACGCTCGCCGCAGCGTAATCGCCGTCGTGGGTGATGCTCAGCTGTAGCTCCACATCGCCCACGCTCGATTCGAGCCCTTTTGCGATGGCCCCGTGCAACATAAACGCCACCCGATGGTAGGCGTCCGCGCGGACCTCAATCTCCGCCCAATTCACAGCCTCCGGCGCAATGACCGGGGGCTTTCCGTATACCGCCTGCGACCAGGCCTTGATAAACGCCTCCTTCGCGGCCCATCTACCAGCGAGATGTTCGGCCCTGCGCTTACCCGTATATTTGTTCGCTCGGCGTAGTTCGTAGGCGCTGAACACGGCGGCGAATTTACTGCCCGGCTGGGCCAATTGCTCCTGGAAGCCGGGGATGTGCACCATGTCGATGCCAACCGAAATACCCATGGCAAAATCTTACCCTCACAGATTTCTCAGCTGCAGGCGTTTGGGGCGGCTTTCCGGGCATCGTCGCCATTATCGACGGCCGCGCGCTGCACACTTCCACCAAACTGCAATTGAACTGGGACTATTTGTTTACTTTCATGCTTTTATCCGCACAATGGTGCGAGCGAATATTTCGGGCGATCAGTTGTGGAAAATCCCAGGTTTTGGTTTTTCCGGGCGGCGAACCTGAAAACCGCTGGCAGTTTGTGAGCTACCCGAGCTGCAGAGATGCGGAACTTCGCGGGTTCAGCTAAGATATTGCACAAGAGATACCCAAATTGTTATACAAAACCTTTTTGACGTATCGCAGCAACTATCACGCTCCACACAGGAATCGCTTCATTAAATTTCCCTCATTTTATTTTTTTATACATCCCCGGAAGTCTTGGCGTGTGATAAAGTCTAATTCGCAATTTACTAAATAAATTTGCAGAGGAAAGTGAAGTGGAGCACATTTGGCAAGTGAGATGCGGGCCTCCTAGCAGCTACCGCCCCCAGCACACTAACGGCCTCGTCTATTTCCTGAAAGCACCATAAGGCATGTACGGTCACATCCTGGGCACATGCGCCGCGGTCGCGCTCACGGTGTATCTCGCCCAACCCCGACAAGCGCGGTGGTTTCATCGCAGCTTCCGCAACGGAAGAAGCATGCACCGCACCTTTATCGCCATAGGCAGCGCCGTATGCGTGGCGCAGGCGATCCTAGTACTTTTCCACCAACATCAAATTGTCGAAGGCATCTTGCACACCTGCGTATGCGGCTGCCTCGGCTACCTAGTTTTCCTAATAGCCCACCAGAAAATCCGTTCTATCCAGGTGGTGCACCCAATGCGGGTGCTGGCCATCGGTGCGCACCCCGACGATTTAGAAATAGCGTGCGGGGGAACCATTTCGAAGCTTTCCGACGCCGGACATATCGTGCACGCCATCGTCATGTGCAACGGTAAAGTCGGCGGCAATGCCGAAGTGCGGCCCGGCGAGGCGCGCAACGGCGCGACCTTTATGGGCATCTCGCAACTCGACGTCTACGATTTCACGGACACCGAGCTATCCAAGCACGAACTCGAAATCATGCAAACAATCGAACGTAAGATTGATAGCTTTCAGCCCAATGTGATCTTGACGCATTCCCGCAACGACCAGCACCAAGACCACCTTGCCGTGCACTTTGCCACGCTCCGCGCCGCCCGCCGGAACCCCTCGGTTTTGTGCTACGAAAGCCCCTCGACCACCCGCGACTTCAATCCCTCATTTTTTGTGGACTTAACCGACTACGTCAATGTGAAACTGCATGCCGTGGCGCAGCACAAAGATCAGTTGAGCAAACCGTATATGGGGCCCGAGCAGATCAAGGGCATCGCCGCGTTCCGCGGTGCCCAGGCCAAGATGAAATTCGCCGAAGGTTTCGAGGTGGTGCGGCTGGTCGATTCCTCCCTCGCCGGCATGTAGAGCTGGGTTCGCGCCGGCGGCAATGTCGCGCCGCAGCCCAGCGGCGGTACCCAGCTGGAGTGCCCGGCCGCGATGCCCGGCTGCGGTAACCAGCCTCGATGCCCAACTGCGATGCCTAACTGGGGTGCCCGACTAGGTTTCCCGACAGGGATGCCGCCATACCATGGCCCGAGCAAGCGCCAGATTCCTCACTAGCATTAGGTCGTGCACTACGCATGAAGTTTTTTACACCAGAATCGCGGATCCGGTGTAATTTTCATCGTCCGGGACCGCCCAGGGCCGCTGCCGCGATATGTTTTACACTGATTCGGGATTTTGATGTAAAAAATATCGGTAGACACCGTTCAACTCGGAGCCCGCCAATAAGTTGTGCGCGGCCTACCATAGTAAAATGCCGCGTTTTGCGAAACTTGGCCATAGTCGACCAAGGGTAGCGGATTTCAAGGCCTCAGCGGGGCTGCTACGGCGTAAACCTTGAATTGTTCAACATATATAGTTTCATATACGCTACCGAGTTAAAAACTATGATCCCAGAATTAGGCTTGGCGGGCATCGGCCTGGCGGATTATCCCCGATTTCCAGAGCTGTCGTGCTCGCGCCCCAGCCTCGGCGCCACTCGCTATGAATTCATAGCCTTCTCATTGGCTTTGGCGAAACCTTCCGCGTATCGTGGCACGGAAAAGGCGGAAGCGCGGGGTTGGATCGAGTCACGTAGGGCGCTCGGCGGCGGGCTATCGGTGGTGACGGCGCAATCCAGGCGATCGGCGGGCCATTAGCCGTCCGCGAGAATAGGTTGTGTGCTGCACATGAAGTTTTTTACACACGAAAGCCGGATTCTGTGTAATTTTCATCATCCGGGGCCGCCCAGGGCGTCCGCCGCGATATGTTTTACACAGATTTCGGGATTTTGATGTAAAAAATATCGGTAGACACCGTTCAACTCCGAACCCGCCAATAAGTTGCGTGCGTCCTACCGTAGCAAAATGGCGCAATTTTGGGAAGTTGGCCATAGTCGACCAAGGGTAGCGGATTTCAAGGCCTCAGCGGGCTTGCTACGGCGGAAGGCGTAGTAGCACGAAAAGTGTTAGTTATATATCAAACTCTCACCCGTTACCCAGACTGCCCGCCCACCGAGCTGGCAAGAGCCAACAACACAGCCGGGCCAGGCGGACCGGCGGGCAACCTGCCCAGCCAGCCCCACCAGCCCAGCCAGACCCACTAGCCCCACCAGACCCACTAGCCCCGCCAGACCCAGCGATGCCGGTTAAAACTCGTCGCTGGTGCGGAGCACGCCGTCGATAAGCCGTGCACCGGCGTCGAGCAGGATGGCGGCCTCGCGCTCCTTGGCGGAAGTGCCGCCGCCGCCAAGGTTGCGATCGACGGGGCGTTCGAAGAGCACGTCGCCACCATGCATGGCTCGCAAGATGCGCTGATAGCCACCATTTTCGCGTGCCACGGCGGCCTGGACCCAATTCGCCACGGCGTCACCGCCGCGTTCTTGGCGCAGCGCCTCAATAAAGGCGCCGGGGTGCACCACGCCGATCATTGCGGAAACGTGTCCGAACCCGAGGGAGGTGACAAGGCCGGCCTTGGCGGTGAAGGACAACGGCTTGCGCAGCCACACGAGGCGCTCGTATTTGGCCAGCACCGGATCCACACAGTCGAGCGAACGGTTCGCGGGCAGTAAACCGGAACGCAGCACCTGCGTCAGACCGATGATCTGGAAGGCCGCGGCGCCGCCCTTTGCGTGGCCGGTGAGCGTCTTCTGCGAGATCACGAACATCGGGTTGCCGGGCTTGCGGCCCATCGCCGTGGCCAAGCGTTCGTGCAGGTCAGACTCGTTCGGATCGTTGGCCGTGGTGGAGGTATCGTGCTTGGAAATCACGCTGATTTCGTCGACATCCACACCCACCGCAGCCATGGATTTCGCCAGGCGGGACTCAGGTCCGCCCTGTGCCGCGCCGAGGGCACCGAGGCCCGGAGCGGGGATGGAAGTGTGTGCGCCGTCTGCGAACGATTCTGCGAATCCAATGACGCCGAGGACCGGCAAGCCAAGGTCGGCGGCCAGGGAACCGCGGGCCAGCAGGATGGTGCCACCACCGGCGGATTCCACGAAGCCGGCGCGGCGGCGGTCGTTGGCGCGGGAGAAGAAACGATCCTCGATGCCCTTGCCCACGAGTTCGGCGGAAGGCGCGGTGGCCGCCATGTCGCCGAAGCCGGTGATGCCTTCGATCGAAAGGTCGTCCACACCGCCGGCGACCACAAAGTCGGCCTTACCCAGGCGGATCTTATCGGTACCCTCCTCCACGGAAACCGCAGCTGTGGCGCACGCGGCGACCGGGTGAATCATCTGACCGTAGCCGCCGACATAGGACTGCATCACGTGCGCGGCCATAACGTTTGGCAGCGCCTCCTGCAGGATATCGTTCTGGCGCGGTTCCGCGAGGATGCCGTCCACATACAGGGAGCGCAGGGATTCCATGCCGCCCATGCCGGTGCCCTGCGTGGAGGACACGCGCGTCGGGTGAATCGAACGCATGAGCTCAGCCGGGGAGAACCCAGAGGTGAGGAAGGCTTCGATCGTGCATACGATATTCCACACGGCCACGCGGTCGAGGTTGTCCATCATATCGGCCGGAATGCCGTACACGGCGGGGTCGAAACCTTCGGGGATTTGGCCGCCGACGAAGCGGGTCATGGCCATGCGGCGGGGCACGCGGATTGCGGAGCCTGCGCGCCGCACCACGATCCATTCGCCGGATTCCTCATCAAACCAGGTGCTGGTGAGCTCCGGATCCGAGTCCACGAACGTGCGTGCGGTTGCCTGGTCGGCGACGCTGAATTGCAGGTCACGGTCCAGGTAGATGGTGGTGAGCTCGGGGGCGAAATTATCCACCATGCCGAAGTCATCGTGGTAGCGGCGGACGCCGATTCGTCCCATTACCTCGTCGTGGAAGCGCTCGTAGATATCGCATTCGGCGATGTCCGCGCCGTCGGCGTCTACCCAGCCGTCCTCCCACCGGATCAGGCCCATGCTCCACGCGAGCTCCACCACGCCGGCGGCGGTGAGATCGCCTGTCAGTTCGGCATCGAAGCGGGTGCGTGCGGAGCCCAGCGGCCCGAGCTCGCCGGCGCCTACGATCACCACCATATCGTCGAGTTTTTGGGTCACCTTGCCTTCGAACGAAGGTGTGGTCGGCACGATGGGACGGTACGGGGTCGGCAGCGCGCGTAGGCTTCGGGGTTGCTCGCCCTTGGGGCCGCTTGCGGGCCGTGCGGCGTTACGCGCCAGCTCGGCAAGATCTAGGTCCGCCGCGCCGAGTCCCCCGGTGAAGTCGAGGATGACGGGCGCGCTCGCGGCGTCGGCACGCACGCTGGGCGCGATCTGCGCGACGAGCTTTTCGGCAATTTCTTCGGTAGAGAACGTGGTGACGCCAGCCGCCTCAACAGCCTCCACAAGCGGGTCGTTTCCGCCCATAAGGCCAGTGCCACGCACCCAGCCGATAAGCGCATGTACGAGCGAAGTGCGTTGCCCCCACACGGGTTCCGCATGCCAGCGCGTCACCAGCGCATCGAGCGCGGCCTTGGACTCACCGTACGCGCCGTCGCCACCGAAGCGGCCGCGGTTCGGGGAGCCCGGCAGCACCACATGAAGGCGATGCCCAACCTGCGTATCGACGCCCAGCGCGGACAGCCCTGCGATAAGACGTTCGACCGCCCACAGCAACAGGCGCATCTCGTTTTCTGCGCGCGGGCCGGCGTCCGCCAGGGATCCCGTGACGCGCGGCGCGGCGAATGGGAAGAGCACAGATGGCACGAGCGCCGGCTTGAGCACCTTCTTTTCGCCGTTCACGGTGGCGGTTTGTTCGGTGCCGATCCATTCGATCACGGAATCGAGATCCGTGTAGGAATTCAGGTTCGCCGGGACCACCCACAGGGCCGCCTGGCCGCGGGCGTGGGTGCGGTACAGGTCCTTGTAGAAGGTCAGGCGCTTGTGATTCAGCGAGGAGGTGGTGACCACCACGGTGGCGCCGCCGCGCAGCAATTCGGCGGTGATAGCCGCCGCGATGGAGTTCGGCGATGCGCCGGTAACCACGGCGACCTCGTTGGCAAAGTCCAGGCCAGCGGTGGAACGGGCCTGTTTGGCCAGCTCATCCAGGCCCCAATATTCGGCTTGCCGCGCCACGGCCTCACCGGCACCGGTCACATCGGGGGCGATATCTTCGCCGAGTGCCACGCGGGCGAGGTCTTCGCGGGCGGAGGCCCAGCGGTCGTCCAAAAGCACGGCCTTATTGGGGTCGAAGCTCTGGCTGACCATGCGCGGCCAATCGGACCCCAGTTCGCGGGAAACCAATTCGAACAGAGCTGCGTCGGCTTCTTCGCCGGTGAGCTGCGCGGTCTTCGGGGCGTGGTCGAGGCCGAGTTGCGTCAAGATGGTGCGGGCGGTGGCCGCCAAGACACCGGCTTTACCGGTCACCTGTTCGGCAAACTCGCCAAGCGCGGCGGAATCCACCACGCCACCGGCACCGCCACCAGCGGCTGGCAGGGCGACGGCCACGCCGTGGTCGGCTGCGACCTGCGCCACGGCGGCGTCGATAAGCGCGTCGACGTCGGAAATCGGCAGGGTGGCAAGGTCCCCGCCGCGCAGGGAGGCGCCTTCGCGCGCGCCCATGACGACGGCGGCGGTCACGTGGTCGACCCAGCCCTGACCGAGCTGCCACGTACCGGTCACACGTTCGGATACATAGCTGGGCTTCTTGCCGGTCGGGCCGAGAATGCGGCGCAGGGAATCCGCAACGGCGTCGGAAAGCACGGGGCCGAACGCGGAGTAACCCTTGGCCATGCGGCCGACGGTTGCGTACAAATCGTTGAGCTCCGCATCGGCCGCGCCGTCGATGGCACCCAGGCCGAATTCCACGCCGAGATCGAGAAGCAGCTGGTTGCGGCGCGAGCTCACGCCCTCGACCAAGGTTTCGATCGAATCGCTGGTGCCCATCTGATCCGGGCGAACCTTGGTCCACAATGCGATCAACATAGCGGTGGCGTCCGCGGGGGTAAAGTCGAGGTCATCAGGGCGCGGACCAGCCGCGGCAGGCGCGGGAGCAAAGGTGGCTTCGGTGTTTTGCACCGCCTGGTTTTCCTCCACCTTGACCTCGGCGGGCTCCTCCGCAGCCTCCGCCGCGGGCACGTCGCGGGTGATCTCATCGGTGGCGAACACGATGGCGCGCTCGCGCTCCACATTGAGCACTTCCACGTCGACTTCGCGGTACTGCGGCAGCGCCAAGGTCTGGCTCATCATATTGGCGATGGTCGGCGACGAGCCCACACCAACCTCGACGAAACGTTCGACGCCAAGCTTGGTGAGCGCGAGGTCCTGGGTTTCAATCCAGCGCACAGGGGAGGCGAATTGCCAGGCCAACAGCTCGATAAGCACGGTGCGGGCCAGCTTTTGCTCTTCCACATCGTCGAAGTTTTCTTGGAGATCCGAAATGTAGGGCGAATCCACCACCGCGGCGATGGCGGCCAAGAAATCCTGGGTCAGCTCGAACGGGCGGGCGACCAGGTTCGGGATATAGCGGCCGACAAGGACATCCAGGTCCACGGTTTCCGGCAGCAGCGAATCCAGGTGGCGGCGGAAATCGTCGACGCCGTCGCGCAGCACTGAGGAGTGGAAAGGCACATCGATGCCGGGGATCATGATAAAGGCGCGCTGGCCGGGGCCGGCCTTTTCCGCGGCTTCCTGCAGGGCCCGCAGGCCAGCGACGGTACCCGCCACGGCGTATTGCAGCCCGGCGAGGTTGTAATTCACAATCTCCAGGAATTCGCCGGATTCCTTGGAAATCTCTGCCACGTAATCGAAAACATTGTCGGCGGTAAGGCCCATCTTGTTCGGGCGCAGCGCGGCGAGGCCGTAGTTGGAATTGCCGTGCTCGTCACGGTCCACCAAGCGGTGCATGGTCAGGCCTCGCCGGTACACGATCTCCACCACGGATTCCAGGGATAGCACCTGCGCGTAGGCGGCCAGCGCGTTGTACTCGCCCACCGAGTGCCCGGCGAACAGGGCGCGCTGGTTCAGCGCGGACGCCTCCCGCATTTCGGCAACTTGTGCGACACCAAGGGTGGCCATGGCCACCTGCGTGAACTGGGTCAGGAAGAGCACGCCGTTCGGGTGGTGGAAGCGCTCGCCGTGCACGATCACTTCGTTCGGGTTATTGCGCACGATCTCCAAAATGGAGAAGCCCAGCTTGCTGCGGGTGTGGCGGTCTGCGCGCTCCCACACGTCGCGGGCGGCGGCGGAGCTGGCCATCGCCTCCATGCCCATGCCCTGGGATTGGATGCCTTGGCCTGGGAAAGCGTAAAAGGTCTTCGGCGCGGCCATCACGGCGGTGGCGGTGAGTACCGGGGAGCCGTCGACGGTGGCGGTAACCTCACGCACCTCGGCGCAACCGGGGCGGCTATCCACGCCCACGCGTTCGACATTGAATTCGACCTTAGCGCCGGGCAGAATCGGCGAAAGCATGGTGGCGGTGTACTCCACCACGCGGCCGGAGGAACCTGCGGCAACAAGCTCGCCGATGGCGGAGGTCCACATGCCATGCACGATCACGCCGGGCAATCCTGCCAGCGCGGCGGCGGTATCGGAAACGTGGATGGGGTTGCGGTCGCCGGTAACCACCGCAAAGGAACGCAGGTTCGTCGGCGCCTTGACCTGAACAAATGAGCGGAACGAGTGCGGGGTATTCACCACGGAAGGCAACGCAGAGGTGTTCGTACGTGCGGTGGATTTCCCGGTGCGGCCGCGCACCGCAAATCGTTCAGTGAGCGTGGCCAGCGGCTCGCCGTCGCAGGCGACCCGGCAGCGCACCACCATGATGCGTCCGATATCGGTATCGGTGACCTCATCGGTGCTCGCGGTAACAATCAGCTCATTGTCGGTGAATTCCGGCAGCTCGCGCAGCAGGGTGACGTGGTGTTCCAGGTGCACCAGGCTGAGCATGCCTTCCACCACGCGGTGGTCTTCGGTGCCCGGGATCATCGCATCGTACACAGCTGCAAATACTGCGGGCCAGGCGCGCCCAACCAATACGTCTGGGGCGACCCCGCTCGGCGCCACCTCCAGCGGCAGGAAACCGGCGGTGACATTGATGTAGTTGGCCACGTGATCGGCGTCGATGCGCGTGGTCCAGGTGGCCACACCGTTCGTTACCTCCGCGAGGGTGCCGCCCGCCGCGATGCGCGTGAGTTCGGACATTGCGGCTTCCGCGTCCTCGCGGGTCACCTGCGGCACGGCGCTGCGCAGCTCCGGAACAGTGATTCGAATACGCAGCTCGGCAACGGTGCCAAAGGCTGTCGAACCTGCGAGCGGAACGACGAGTTCCGCGTGCGAGTCATCGAGTTCCGTAAGTGTGGCGCCGGTGGGATGCGAGGCGCTCTTGCCTTCGATCACCCATGCGGATTCATCGCCGAGGCGCGTAATCAGCGAGACCGTGTTGCGGCCCGCCCACCAAGTGCCCGGCGCGGCGATAATGCGTTCGATTACACCGGCGGGTTCGGCCTCCACCGGGGTCAGGCGATCGATGGTGGCCTGGTTGAAACGCGCAAGTAGATCGGCGATCGGCTCATCCACCTGCGTAATGCCCGCAACGGCCGCAGGTCCGGGGATAACGCACACTTCATCGGCAGAGTAGCGCGGGTCGTGCGCCTGCCACAGGGAATCCGAACGCCACCAACGACGCACGTCCGCATCGATCACAGGTACGAAGTTCACGGGCTTGCCCGGGGTACGCGCCAATTCCAAGAACCAGGCAACGTCCGCGGGGTGCAGCGTATCCGTACCCGCGTTCGGATACGTGGCCAGCAGCGTATCGACGACCGCCGCTGCCGGACCCTGCACCGCAACCTGCGGGGTGAACAGGCCATGGTCTACATCGCTCAAACGAGCCTCGGTACGCTCGATCATTTCTTCGAAGCGGCGGCGCCACGACGAGTCGATCCACTCCCCCTCGACCGGCCCGGAAAGTTCTAGGTAGCGGCGCAGCCACTGCTCGTAGGTCATGTCCGCAAGATCGCCAAAGTACGGCTTGCAGGTGCGGCCGATGGCCTCAATGATTTCCGCGCGGCGGGCCTGCACGGCCTCGTTGTCCCCCGCCACCTCGTCGAGCAAGCGGCCCGCGCGGGCGAAAGAGTTATCGATCTCATGCAGGTCCGCACCGAGCTGGGAGCGGCCGGAAGCCATACCATTGTTCGCCTGGCCAGCGCCGACCCATTCGTCCGCACCCTTGGTGTCCACCAGCAATTGTTTGACGGCCGGGGAGGTCTTGGCCTCCTTGGCAGCCATCGCCGCGGTGCCCACGAGGATACCGTCCACGGGCATCGCGGCCAGCCCGTAGGCTTCCGCCCACGCACCGGTAAGGTAATCGGCTGCGCGTTCGGGCGTGCCAATGCCGCCACCAACGCAGAGCACCACATTGCTGTGCTCGCGGATGCTGGCATAGGTGGCGATCAGCAGCTCATCGAGATCCTCCCAGGAATGGTGTCCGCCGGCCTTACCGCCCTCCACCTGCATAATGATCGGCACGTCCGGAACATCCTTGGCAATGGACAATACATTGCGGATGTGCTTGACCGCACCCGGTTTGAAGCACACCCACGGGAAGCCCTCGGCACGCAATTCGCGGATAAGTTCCACGGCCTCATCGTGGTCCGGCATGCCGGCGGTGATCACGATGCCATCGATCGGGGCACCGTTCGCGCGGGCGCGGCGCACCAGGCGCTTGCCGCCGACCTGCATCTTCCACAGGTACGGATCCAGGAACATGGAGTTGAACTGGGCGTTTACGCCGGGCTCTAGCAATTCATCGAGCTGCGCAAGGTGCTCGTCCAAAATCTCCGGGGTGACCTGCCCGCCGCCCGCGAGCTCGGCCCAGTGCCCGGCATTGGCGGCGGCCGCCACGATCTCCGGATCCACAGTAGTGGGCGTCATACCGGCCAAAAGCATGGGCGAACGCCCGGTCAGCCGGGTAAAGGCGGTTTCCACATAAGGTTTCGGACCAGCAATCACGCGCGGGAGGAAGGTGGAGTAATCGACCGGGTCGGCGGGGGCCTTTCCGGCGTCGAAAAGCGCCGCGTGGCCCTCCGCGCTGGAAACGTCCAGCACGCCGATGCCACGGCCCGCCAGCGCGGCGGTGGTGAGCGCGGAAACCCCGCCCGAGGGGCCGATCTCCAAGATCCAACGCGCGCCGCTATTCGCAGCGTTGTTCGTCTCCGCAAGCCAGTCCACGTGATCCACAAGGATCTCCTGGGTCAGGGACCGCGCCACCTCCGGATCCAAGCCGCACTTCTCGGCCAATTCGCCAGCCAGATCGACGGCAGGGGCGAGCGCCGGATGGTGGAACGCCACCTCCACGTTCAACGGCGTAAACACCGGGGAAAACGGCCTGCCGCCGCGCACCTTGGCGGCCACTTGTTCGGCATCGCGCTCCGCCAATTCAGCGAGGGTATCGCACACCCTAGCGACGGCTGCGGGACGGCCGGAAATGACAAAGGAATCGAACCCATTGCGCAGGCCCACGCACGGGCATTCGGCGATGTCCGTGGTGCCGGCGGGGTACAAGGCGTCGATAATATCCACGAGCTGCTGGTTGGTCACGCCCTGCACCATGACCATCGGGCGCTTCTCCCCCTGCACAATCAGCCCGGTAGCCAGCGCGGTATGCGTGGCCACGGCGCCCACCAGCTCCGCGTAGGCCAGCACCTCGGCGGCACGGGACGCATCCTTAAGCAGCGGCCGACCCAAAATTCCTTGCGAATGCCCGATGACTGCCACGGCGGCCTCCGCATTGAGCCCCTGCGCCTCCAACGTCATCAGATTGGCGATCTGCGACAGGAAAATGCCGGGCACGCTCACCACCGCGCGCGAATAATCCAGCGCCGGCTCCTCCTGCGCGGCCCACTCCAAAGGGTGGAAGCCTTGCGGGCGGGTGCCGGCGAGGTCATCCATAACGGGAGCGATAAGTTGCGCGGCGGCGTCGACGATCTGGCGAACATCCTCACGAACCCCGGCATCCAGCGACTCCCGCAGCGTACCCATCCAATCGAACCCTTGCCCGGCAAAACACAGCGCAAACGGCTCGTCGCGGAGGCGGCCCAGCAGGCTTTCCCCATTGGATGCAGTACGGAAATAACGCTGATGATCAGTCACGATAATACTCGCTCCCTTGGTTGATTCGTTCCGGCACACAGAGGTGCCAAAATATTAGATAAACAAATATGCCACAGAACATGAGGAAGTTGTCATATTTTACTCATGGGCGGCGCTGGCGCGGCACGGATTTGCCCATTAAGGATAGTTCAACGCACCCCCCAAACGGGTACCCCTAAGATTTCCTGAACCGCCTCGCGAGCTTCATCCAAGCGCACCTGCGGGGTTAGCTCAACAACCCGCAGCCCTTCCGCGCCTTCGAACACCTGACAAGGGTGATCAGGCTCCACTTCGGCAGTGGGAACAATGCCCTGATCATCCATATACCGATCCAAATGCCGCGAAATGCTCATAGCATCTACCCAACCCGACGAGCGCGCCAAGAGCAAGAGCAGCCGCCAAAGCAGCGTTTCACGCCCTCACCCAACCCCCGCAAGCACGTTCACACGACAGCGCCCCGCGCTTATCGACGCCGCGCCACACTGGGCATCCACGCACACCCAAATGCCCGAATCGTACCCAAGCTTTCACTATCTCTCGGAGCGAGCCTCCGGCTGGCGCATCTCCGGTGCCTGAGACGCGGCTTCGGATGCGGCGAAGATGTTACCGAGGCGCGCGAGGATATTGGTGGTCGGGGTGGATGAAACAGCTCTGGCTTGTGGCGTTGGATTAGCCGTTTCGCCTTTGGAGCGGACATCAATTGCAGGGAATTCTTTGCAGCTGGCTGGTTTGATAAACAACCACTGGATGAGCCCGTCCGCCGGCCCTGATGCGTATCCGACTCGCCACTGCACTTCTAGGGGCACGCAAATAATCCACCTGCCTGCAACGTTGTTTTCCGCCGTCTCCCCTGCAGTAGCGTTCGGCTTATACCAGTTTGTCGTGCTTCGCGCCACCTTGTTGCCGTTGGAACCCCGTGTGCCTGTGGATAGTTTCAAGTTATCCACAGGTTGGTGGGGTGTGTCTGGGAAAACCCTAGGTTTTGTGCTGTTTTGGGGTTATCCCTGGTGCTATGGGTTTGTTTCAGCGTCGCACCAAACTGCTTGACACCTCTTTCATCAACATCACTCGTCGGCTTGCGATGCCGCGTGGGTACTGTCGTGCGAGCCGGGAGGTGGAGTGGGGTTCGCGGTATCACCCGCAGCGCCTGGGGTTTGCCGCCCCGATCATGCTGCGGGCTCGGGCGCATTTCACCCAAACCCCGAATGTCATTATCGGCGGCTGGGCCGCCGCAGCTTATGCCGGCCTGAAGTATTGGGTGGATGATGCCCACATCACCGTGCATGTGGCCAGTAATTTCCAACGCAGCCACAGCGTGTTCGACGCCACCCGCCGCAGACTGCGGCCGGGCACCAGGGTGTGGACACCGGACCAGGAACTACCCGGCATGCAGGTCGTCGCCCCCGAATACGCCCTGGTGGATTGCTTGATTGATCTGCAGCGCGACCGCCACTCCTGGTGGGTCTACCAAGTGCCTAACCTTGCTAACTGGGAGGTCCGCGCCATCCAGTTGATCGACGCGCTGCGCGCATGCACCACACTAAACTTTCAGCTGGTGCGTGACATCGCGCGGAATATTTTCAGCGCCCGCCAGCTGAAAAAACTGCTGAACCTGTCCCGCACCGGGGCGCAGTCGCCCCAGGAGACTGTGTTGCGGTTGATTGCCGAGCAGCTTCGCGAACACCTGGAGGTGCAAATCCCGATCTATGATTCCGGTGCGCTGGTCGACGATGGCACACCCCTGCTGACTGTGCTTGATTCCGGCTGGCCCGATATTCGTGTTGGTTTGTTCTACGACGGTGCCCACCACCTTCAACGCAGCCAACGTGACTACGACGCGAAAGTGTTGATCCGGCTACGCGAACTCGGGTGGGAACCACTACGTATCACCCACGGGCTGCTGCAACAACCCCGCGAACTGATCACCACCCTGCGCCGCGCCATCCACCGCGCCGAAACCAACACACAACCACCAACACCAAACGGCGAATCCTGACGCCGAACCTTAACGGCTGAACCCTGATGGCTAAATCCTGACGGCCGAATCCTCACGGCGATCATTCGCTGCACCCCAACTATCTTGGCGTGGTCGCCGACCCACCTTGTTGGTGCGCGCCCACACTTTTCGGTGAGCCCGAAACCCGGCGCACCCCGGCACAATTTGTGCACCGCGCCTGCCCTGCCACTTCCGTCTACCCGCAACACCCCGCAACTGCCCGTAGCTGAAGCGCCCCTGTTCCCTGGCTACGTACAATCTGCCTGGCTGCAGTCCGGCCCCGTCACATCTGCCTGGTTTCTCGGCCGAGTTTTCCTGGGGAAATGCGGCCGTGACGAATCTGCCTCAGGCACATCTGTCGCGGGTGGAAAGGCAGGCAGATCCTCCACACCAGGTGAAGTGGCGCGTTGGAGGCCGGAATTTTCCGCGCTCATAGCTGACGATTTTCCATGCCCAGGCAGATTCGACACGCCGGTCGTCGCGCGGTGGTGTTTCCGCAGGAACGCGAAACGGCCGTGTTACATCTGCCTCAGGCACATCTGCCACGGCAGAAAACTAGGCAGATCCTCCCCGACCACCCGATCCCGCACCATGCTGCAGGGGCGGCGCATCCTTACCTGCGATCGGTCACGGCCGCCTCAAACACGTTGGAACCACATCGATTGTCAACCACCAAAGTCCACACTCAACAGCCACGTACAATCTGCCTGGCCACTCTTCGGCAATGTACGATCCGCCTCGCCCCGCCGGATCTGCCTGATTTTTGGGCCGAGTTTTCCTGGGGAAATGCGGCCGCGACGAATCTGCCTCAGGCAGATCTGTCGCGGGTGGAAAACCAGGCAGATCCGCACCAACACACCAAGTGATGCGGCGAGTTGGGGGCCGAGATCGGCCCACAAACCCCGGTCAGGCAGATTCGACATGCCGGTCGTCGCGCAGTGGTGTTTTCGCAGGAACGCAAAACCGCCGCGTGAGATCTGCCTCAGGCACATCTGCCACGGCAAGAGACCACGCCGCGTTCCCATTTGCGTGCCTGCGCTTTCCAATGCTCCGTGGCGCTTTCCGCGTCCTGCGTTTGTGGAGGCGCGGAGCTGGCGTCCGCATTGGTTGTCTGCCGCAGCATCACCTTGCCCGCCCTCAATACGCCGAACCCAAAACGGGACCCGTGTCTTCATAGTTTCCTCCTGCTTGTTTCCCTTTTCGGCAACGCCCACCGTTTCGGCCTGACGCATAACTAAACCCCACAACCAAACCAGGTGTGGGGTTTCCGCGCGCCGCCGGGCATCGAACCCGGTCAATCTACCAACTAGACGACGCCATTCATTGGCTATTCCAGCCCGCCACTGGCTTGCCCCTCCCACCAAGCCAGCGGCATAACAAAAACCGCCACAAACGTGACGGCTCATAGCAAGAAACGCTACTCACTATCCAAAATGGACTTGACTGCGGGTACTAGGTCTGCATCAGCTTCGTTGATGTTCTTCAACGGCACAACTAAAACCGGAGCACCCAGAACCTCCCTAATGTGCTCGAGTGCTTGGGGTATCGACAGGTCACGCTTGGCGCAATCATTGGCCAAGCCCTGAATCCGGTTCGCTAAATCCCAGTCAGTGCACTTGTGGAACTCCTGTTCACCACCCGAGCGGAGTACATCAATGTCATCGAAGCATACGGCGCCGAACCCCCGCGCGCCCCGATAAATCCATGCTGTTCCTGGGGTGCCATGTTCAGAGTCGACCATGTAGCGTTTGGTGGGCAACCTCTCTAAGCCCATTTCCTTATACCGGTCAAGCATCTTGCCCAATCACCTCCGCAAACACCGTCGTCGCGCCATTATTATTCTCAACGCGATCAATTCTATACCGAACTTGCCGGCCAAGAACCAAGGATGAGCTCTTCTTCAAAAGGGTACTCTGACAACGCCGTGTGCTTATCCCGCGAGCTATCCCAACCCACATAGATCGCTTTCGTCCCCTTCGGCACGGTCAGCCGCAATTCGATGGGGCCGAAACCTTCGTCCGCGTGCGTCGACGTGGACATATACCCCCACGCCTTGATCCCTTTACGAATCCACGAAAGTGTATCTGCGGCGTCGATAATCCTTAGCCACCACTGATAAGGTGCCCGCGCAGCCGATTAACCGCCCAAACGCAGGCTAGCGTTGGCAAGGGGTGATGCGCTTTCGAACTCCGTTGACGCTCCGTGAAATGGTCGGATTTTGCGGGTGGCACGAAAAGACCCCCAGTTATTGGGGGTTTGCGTGGTGCGCCCGGGGAGACTTGAACTCCCACGCCCTAAGGCACTGGAACCTAAATCCAGCGCGTCTGCCAATTCCGCCACGGGCGCCTCATGGGAGCATTTTACAGAGTGAGGCGGAAGGATCAAACCCGGCGTTTTGCTGAGGCTGATACCCTTATGCACTGTGAGCAACATCCGGCCTCGGCGCATTGTACCTATCGTCTTTTTGACCCTCGCGGTGCTGGCGACGTTTGGTCTTGCCTATTGGCAGTGGACGCGTTTCCAGTCTGGCAGCGGCACGTTCCAAAACCTGGGATACGCCTTGCAATGGCCTGCTTTCGGCGCGTTTTTCGTGTACGCGTATCGGAAGTTCAATCAGTACGAGTCTGAGGTGAAGGAGACCGGCGTCTCCCCGGTAGAGCGGGAGCAGCACGAGGCCAAAAAGCGCGGCGTGGTCACGGAGATCGATGCGTCGGTGTTGCCGCAGCGCCCCACCATGGATATTGAAACGTTTAATCGCTTGAACACGCCCACGCGGCGTCGGAAGCGGCAATCAGATGAAAGCAAGGATTAAGGAACTGTGACTGTAAACCCCGAACGCGCCCGCCGCGTCGCCCAGGCTTTGAAATTGTTTTCTATCGCCGCCTGGGTCACCGGCGTGTGGCTCCTTATCCTGTGCGCTCGTATGGTCCTGCACTACATCGTAGGCATAGAGATGCCGGCGTGGGCGAACATTATCGGCCAATTGCACGGTTTGTTCTACATGCTGTACCTCGTGGCCACCCTGAACCTGGGCACAAAGGCCCGCTGGGAACCGACCAAGTGGATCACCACGGCGCTTGCGGGGACGGTGCCGTTCTTGTCGTTTGTGGTGGAGGCGCGACGTCGTAAAGAAGTCAGCGCGGCGTTCAACCTCTAGCGTTCAACCTCTAGTTCGACTGACGGCGGCGGTGGGGAGCAACGCCAAAAACGTCAACATCGCGGCAGCCATGCACACCGTTTTCAGCGATGTGCCTAGGCTCGCGGCGGCAGCGATGCTCTCGGGGAATTCTGGGAAGCCCACAACCATAGCGATAATGCTACAATTCTCTAGGTAATCGAACGCAGCGCCGATCACGGGGAGCGCCGCTAACCAGCGCAGTTTTTGCGCGCCGCGCCACCGCTGGGCCGTCAGCTGCAATAAATAACGTATCGCTCGGAACAGTGCATACCCGTATAGCGCAGGGAATACCATGTCCAGGGCGCTATAAAAGTACAGGTAGTAAAAGCTGCCGTCGTCGCGCAGGCTACTTAGCCATATGAAGGCCTCGTCCTCGGTGTAGCGCAGCCGCATGCCCAGCGGAACGCTAGGACCCGTGTACGCCATGAGCTCGGGAATGGCGTAGAACAGTAGTAAGCAATAGAAAAGGTATGCGGATAACAGCCAGATCGCCAATGAGTGAACGTTGGGCGCGAACCTCTGGTAACTCATGTTCTACACCCTAATTTATCGTCGAACATTGAGGCACCACCCACACATAAGTTGCGCGGCAGACAAGCCCCCACTAACACCCCTCACTAGCGCCCCTCACCAACGCCCATCGCGCACCACAAGCACCCCCAAGAAGGGGCACCCTCCCCCGCTCCAACAAACCGCACCCTTGCAGCATATCGCGATTCGATATATGCTGACGGTAATCGATACCTTATACGAAACTAACCGCGCACGCCCGCTCGCAACCGCATTCAACGGCGCAATTGCGCGGAGGAACAACGAAGGGTTGACACATCCAATGCCTGAAGTGCACTGCCACTTGGACAAATTGCTAGCGGAACGCAATCTAACGCTCGCCGCCTTGGCGGAGAAAGTGGGAGTGACCGTAGTCAATCTGTCCATCCTAAAGAACAACCGTGCTAAGGCGGTCCGGTTTTCCACATTGATAGCTCTGTGCGAAGCGCTCGATTGCCAGCCGGGAGACCTATTCACTGTGAGGTAAGAGCCATGAAGAAGAAAGTCCTGGGCTGCTTCGGGGGGTTCGCAATCCTTTTCGTTGTGTTGGCGCTGGTAGGCACCTGGTTTTACGGTCCGCAATTGGGTGCCGCGTTGCTCGGCCGCCCGATTCTCATGGTGTCCACACCGCACCGCTACGCCACCTTCGCTTTTGACTTCGCCGAACGGCACGGCTTGTACGCGGATTCCCCCGAGTTCGCCGCGGCACGCGAGGCGGCGGAGGCCAAGCTTCCGCAGGCGGAGAGCGTCGCGGACACCCACGAACTGATCAACGATGTGCTCAAAGCTGCGGGCGGCAAGCATTCCCGCCTGGTGCCGCCGGCGGAAAACCAGCAGGGTACCAAGGAGAATTCGGAGTTGCCCACGGTGACCCGCCAGGATGATATCGTCCAGGCAAAAGTTCCGGAGTTGCTGCAAGGACCGATCGCCCAGGAGTACGCGGACACGCTGGCCGCGGGGTTAAGCACGCATGTCCCCGGCGCGTGCGGCGTGATCGTGGATTTGCGGGGCAATACGGGCGGCGATATGGGCCCGATGTTGGCGGGGTTGAGTTCCCTATTGCCGGACGGCACGGTGCTCACGTTTAGGCAGCGTGTGGGCTCCAGCGATGTGACTATTTCCGGTTCCTCCGTGGCGGGCGGCGGTACCCCCGTTACGGCGCAGGCGAGCGAGAAGTTTACGGTCCCGGTCGCCCTGCTTACGGATGACCACACGGCGAGCTCCGGGGAGGCCACATTGTTGTCCTTCCGAGGCCTGGATAATACCAGGTCATTCGGCAAACCCACGGCGGGTTACGCATCCTCCAATATGAACGTGAACATGCCGGATGGCGCGGCGATTCTGCTGACCAATGCGCAGGATGTGGCCCGCACCGGGGAGGCGTTTGCGGAGGATCCGATTGCCCCCGACGTAGACACGGACCAGCCTGTAGAGAAAGCAACGGAATGGTTGAAGCACGAATGCAGCTAGCCTAGTAGCATGAATCTCCCACTGATTGTGCTTGCTGGGGCCGGGGCTGTGTATCGGTATGGCCCGTCGCTCGGCGCCAGGTATTTTGGCCGCCCGTTCTATTTGATTAAGCCTTCGCCGCGCCGCTATTGCGAATTGGCGCTCGAATTAGCTATGCGCTACGGCATTGATGCCGCGTCGATGACCGCGCATAAGGGGCAGTTAGTTGCGCGTGCGAAGATGCCGCGCGCCCACAGCATGGCGGAGGCTCACGAGATTGCCGACGCCCTGCTTAAGGCCGCCGGCGGTAAACGTTCCGGCGTGATTGATTCGGCGCCCGCCCCGATTCCCACCGGGGTACCGAAGGTAGAGCGCAAGGAGAACACAGTGTTGGTTACCTTGCCGGGGTTTAGCGCCTCCGATTATGCGAACGCGACGTCGAAAAGCATTATCCGGGAGTTGGAATCCGGGGCGAAATCAGTGGTCATTGATTTGCGCGCCGCCCACGATGGTGAGCTGGCGGAAATGCTCGCCGCGGTGAGCCCCCTGCTTCCGGACGGCGTGGCGTTTTCCTACCGGGATAACACCAACGATCTCACCCCGGTGTCGCTGTTTTACGGCCAGGTGGATGACGGCGAATACCAGGCGGTGATCGACGGCAAACAGAAGTACACCGTGCCCGTCGCCCTGCTCATTGGGGAGCATACCCGCGGCACCGGGGAGGCGGTGGCCTTAGCGTTCCGCGGGCTGGTGGATACCCGCACCTTTGGCACCCCAACCTACGGTTTGACCTGCTGGAACGCGGTGTTTCCGATGCCGGACGGCACGAGCTTTGTGCTCACCACAAACACCATTTTGGCGCGCACGGGTGCGGAGTTCTGCGGCGAGCCGATCGAGCCGGATTCCCCCACGGCGGACCCAGTTACCGACGCACTCACTTGGGCCTCACTCCACGGATAGCGCGCTATTGTTTTCCGGCCCTACACCTTCGCCGCGCGCCGCCGCCTCCGCCGCGAGCTGCACCAGCACGGGCACCAGCAGGCCAAGCGCCTTGCCGCGATGGGAAAGCGCGTCTTTTTCCGCCGCGGTGAGTTCGGCGGAGGTGCGCGGCCGCTCGTCGCTTCCGGACACACGTTCGTCTTCCTCGGCGGGCACGAAGAGGGGGTCATAACCGAACCCATTTGCGCCTACGGGAGTGCGCACGAGGCGACCCGCCCACACGCCCTTTTCCACATACTCCTCCCCATCGGGGGTGACCACCGCGCACACAGATACGAACGCCGCGTTACGACGCCCATGCGGCACATCGCTCAACTGATCTAACAGCAATGCGTTATTCGCCGCATCATCGCCATGCTTACCGCTCCACCGGGCGGATAGCACCCCCGGCATGCCATTCAACGCCTCCACCGTAAGGCCCGAATCGTCCGCAATGGTGGTCACCCCGGTTTCCTTCGCCCCGGCCCGCGCCTTGATCAGCGCATTATCGGCAAAGGTGCGGCCGTCCTCCACCGGTTCCGGATAGCCCAGCAGGTCTTCCGAGGACACCAGTTCGATTCCCGCCACGCCGGCGGCGTCGAGGACGCGGCGGAGCTCCTTGAGCTTCTTGGGGTTGTGCGATGCGACGTGCAATAACATGATCTAGCTCTCCAACACGGCTTTCTGAAGGGCGATGAGTTCGGCGCAGCCCTTTTCCGCGGCGTCGAGAAGCGCGTTAAATTGTGCGCGGCTGAAGGTGTTGTGTTCGCCGGTGCCTTGGACCTCAACGAACTCGCCTGCGGCCGTCATCACCACGTTCATGTCCACCTCCGCGCGGGAGTCCTCCTCGTACGGGAGATCAAGGCACACATTGCCCTCGATAATGCCCACGGACACGGCGGCGACCGGAGGAAGCAACGGATTCCCGGTGAGTACCCCGCGCCGCCGAAGCTCCGCCACGGCATCGGCCAACGCGACATACGCGCCGGTGATCGCCGCGGTGCGCGTGCCCCCATCCGCCTGCAATACATCGCAATCAATCGCAATCGTGTTCTCCCCCAGCTGGCGCAAATCAATGGCCGCGCGTAACGACCTCCCTACCAGCCGAGAAATCTCATGCGTCCGCCCCTTCACCTTCCCCTTCAACGATTCCCGCGGCATGCGCTCGTGGGTGGCGGCGGGCAACATGGCGTACTCGGCGGTAAGCCAACCTTCCCCGGAGCCGACCTTAAACCGGGGGATCCGCTCCTCCACGCTGGCGGTGCACATCACCCGCGTATTTCCAAATTCAACGAGTACGCTACCCGCCGGATTGCTAGTAAAACCCCTGGTTATGGTGACGGGACGCAGTTCGTCGAGGGCGCGGCCGTCGGCACGAGAAAAATCAGTCATGCAAACACAGTACTACCCACCTCCGGCGCCCCACGCTTTACCGCCGCGCACGAGTAGATTCGATACTATGCTCCAATTGCGCGACGTCGCCCGCAACGGCTTGCTCAGGCCGGTCACCCTCACCGTCGGCCCCGGACAACGCATGGTGGTTGCCGGCCCTTCCGGCTGCGGGAAAACTTTGTTGCTGCGGAGCATCGCCGAACTCGACCCCCACGAAGGCACCGTGCTTCTCGACGCCCGCTCCTCCCGCACCTGGGGCATTCCCGCTTGGCGTTCGCACGTGATGTATATCCCGCAGCGGCCGACCTTTCCCACAGGTACGGTTCGCGCGGCGCTGCAAGCCGGGTTTGCATTTCGCGCCCACCAGGGGCGTTCCTATTCGGAGGCGCGCGCTTTGGAATTGCTTGATTTGTTGGGGCGGCCCGCGGAGTTGCTGGACCAATCGACGATGCGGCTTTCTGGAGGGGAATCCCAATCCATCGCCTTGGTGCGCGCCGTGCTGCTGGAACCCCGCGTCCTACTTGCCGACGAAATCACCGCCGCCCTCGATGCGGACCTAGCGCGCCGCGTGGAAACCTTCCTGCTGGATTGGTCCATCGCCGAGGACCAGCGCGCAGTGGTTTGGGTCGGCCACAACGATGCCGAAAACCAGCGGGTGGGCACCGCAGCGATCACATTGGAGAAAGCATGAATTTGGAGGCGGCCTTGGTGGATGCGGCCCTAGTGGAGGCGGCCCTAGTGGAGGAAGCGCTGGTGGAGGCTGTGCTGGTGGATGCGGCCCTGACGGAGGAAGCCCTGGTGGAGGAAGCATGAGCCTGACACAACTTGCGTTCGGGGCAGGTTTTATGCTGATTGCCCTGGCCTTTTCGATCGCACTGCGGCTTGGCCTGGAACGTTCCATTATCGTGGCCAGTGTCCGCATGACCGCCCAGCTCTTGCTGGTGGGAATGATCCTGACCTGGGTGTTTACCCTTTCCTCCGGCTGGCTGGTCGCCGGGATCGGGCTGATCATGACGGCTCTCGCCGCGCACGCTGCCGCCAGCCGGCCCGCCCGCAAATACCCCGAGATTCTCCTTGATAGTTTCCTCGCCGTCTTTGGCTCCGCCTACCTCCTCAGCGGCATCGCCTTGGTTGGTATCCTGCGCCCCGAGCCTTGGTTCAACCCGCAGCACGCCATCCCGATCTTGGGCATGGTGCTTGGCAACGCCCTCACCGGTGTCTCCCTCGCCCTCGACCGCTACACAAATGCCTTGGAAACCGAGCGCGACCTTATCGAAGGCAGACTCGCATTAGGTGCCACCCGGTGGGAGGCGACCCATACCCACTTCCGCGAAGCCATGCGCGCCGGCATGATCCCCACCCTGAACAGCATGGCGGTGATGGGCATCGTGTCCCTCCCCGGCATGATGACCGGCCAAATCCTTGGCGGTGCCGACCCGACCACCGCCGTCCGTTACCAAATCTTTATCATGTTCACCATTGCCGCTGGAACTACCCTCGCCAGCGTCTGGATCCTTACCCTCGCCTTCCTTCGCCTCTTCGACACCTCGCATCGCCTTCGCCTGGAGCGCCTCGTCGACCGCTAACCACACCCCAGCTATAGTTGCGCACAACCCAAAAATCCCCTCTAAGGCCTTGCGAGCTTCGCGCCCATACCTTTATATCCCCCAAATCACCTATGCGCGCCTTTCAACAGTGTACAACCTATCGGTCCGATCGGAGTTGAACGATGTCTACCGATATTTTTTACACCAAATTCCAGAAATCTGTGTAAAAAATATCGCGCCAGCGGCCTCAGCCGGCCCAGGATGATGAAAATTACACAGAATCCGCGTTTCGTGTGTAAAAAACTTCATGTACAGCACACAACCCAATCGGCCCCTCGACACCATCGTCCAGGCAGCCAGCCAACAATCCACACCCATGTCCCAGCGTTTCGACCCCCATGCCTCGGCGTCTCGACGCGCTTGCCCCGGCGTTTCGGCAATAATCCGCCGAAGTTGAAACTCGGGGTTTATTCACGGGGCTAATTTGGGCGAACAAGAATCCCGGCCGCTGCACATCTGCTGCTAGCCGCGTGCAGATGTGCCTGAGGCAGATCCTGCGTGGCCGCGTTTCCTCAGGATAATCCGGCCCGAAAGCGAGGCAGATCCTGTGCGGCGAGGCAGATCGTACATGGGCGTGTGGTGTGGAGTCCGGCAGTACACTCCGGCGGCGCACAACCGATGTCGTTTCCAGTGTTTTCCAAACGGCCGCTACCGATGGCGCGCAACAACGAGTCGGCCCAGGAGAATATTTTTGAAGCGTTCTTGGTCACTCAAACAAGGACTGTGAATGGACTCCCTCGCCCGGCAGCCCGCCGAATTAGGAGAACCCAACCCCGACTGCCAGTCGCTTAGGCGACAATTACCTGCCCGCCGACGGCTCACCTCACGTCGACCCCTAGCCTAATTCAATTTGGCCATAAATGTTTTACATGCCAATGTTTTCCAGAGAATCGCCGTAGCAACCCCGCTGAGCCCTCGAAATTTGGCACTCTTGTTGAACCATTGCCGAATTGCCTTTCGTGCCCCATTTTGATATGGTCGGTCACACACAACCTATCGTCCCATCCGGAGTTGAACGGTGTCTACCGATATTTTTTACATCAAAATCCCGAAATCTGTGTAAAAAATGTCGCACCGACGGCCTCAGGCGGTCCTGAGCGATGAAAATTACACAGAATCCGGGATTCGTGTGTAAAAAACCTCACGCGCAGCGCACAACCCATCGCTTCCGAGGCAGTCGAGCCGAGAACCCGACCGAGGTCGCGGAACCGAGGGCCCGACCGAGGGCCGAGGCGGACGTCCGAGCGAGGCGATTGAAGTGGGCGGTTAAAGAGTTAGGTGCCGCAGGGGGCGAAGGGTTTCCAATTGGATTGGCCGGGTGGGGCGGCGAGGAACTCCCGCATGCTTTCGGTAAGAACATCGAGGAGGGTTTTGCCGGTTTCGTAGCTTCCGTCTTGGGGTTGCACCGCGATTGCCACGGCTATGTCACCGCCGGCCCATGGGACCAAGGCGAATTGGCGGACCAAATACTTGCCATCGGGATCTGGACCCCAACCCCCTTTTACGGCAGTGTGTTCGATACGCCCGAGGCCGTAACGTTGCTCGCTGACCACATCACGCATGGCGGCTAAAACCGGGGCGGCTGCGGGGTCGCAACGCCAGCCTTCGAGGAATTTTGCCTGCCCGGCGAGATCCCAGCGCGTCTGCCCGAACACAGAGAAACCGGGTTGCAGCTGTTCAGAAGGCACTTGGGTGCGGCCATCACCGGCGCGATGGATCACTTCGGAGACTTTTAAGGCGGCCTGATCGGGCGTTCCGAGCGAGTTCCACATGGTGTCAGCGGCGTTGTTGTCGGACTCGCGTATCGCGGCGTCGATAAGCGGAGTGGATTCGGCAGAGTGTTCGCTTTGAAGGACGGCTGTGGCGAGCGGAACTTTGGCTGTGGACCATGCGGGGCCCTCTCGCAAGGCGCCGAATTGGGCAGCGCCTTCCTCGCCGAGGACAACGATGCCGACGCTATGGCCCTGGTGTTCGAGGTCGGTAACCGTGTCGTACACGTGCTCGATTCCGGGGTTGCTGGACACGGCGGTCGGAGCGGCGCTGGAGGATACGGTCGGACTCGGCGCAGACGTGGGCTTCGGGGTGCCGATCGTGCACGCCGTCGCGGTCGCCGCCGCCAGGAAAACGCTGATTAATTTGACACTATTGGAAATAGACATTCGCGTCGTTGCCACCTTGACAGTGCACCATCTGACCGCGCTTTTGGCAATGCATTGTGTAAATTCGACCCGTGACGGGGGAATAAGCATCCACGGTATGCATCCGCTCGGGCGGGGTGGAGTAACGCTGCAGGTATGCGTTATGAACGCTGTGCGCAAACTCGTCCGAAGTGGGACCGGACTTGTACAAATTAAGGTAGCTTCCCGGCGGATCATTACGCATTGCGTTTTCGTTCACCGGCACGGCATCTACCGGCAAATTCACAGCCTGATTCGCCGCCGAAGTGGGGGTGACGGTTTTCGGCGCACGAGTCGCCGCAGCCGCGCTAGATTGAGGAGCTTGCACGGAGGTCGTCGTCGCGGAGCCCGTGACCTTGCCCACGAAATCGGTCACGCTGCCCGAAAGGAAATAGATCGCGGTGCCGATGCCACCGGCCACAAAGATCACCGCAAGGACGGCCACAATAATCAGCCCGGCGCGCGAACCACCGGACGGTTGCTGTTGGCTGGGCATGGGTTGCGGGTAAAACGGCTGCTGCGGTTGGGGCTGCTGCGGTTGAGCTTGCGGCGGATTGTTCGGCACCCTGTATTGCGGCAGGTTATTCGGATTTGGTTGACCACCTTGGCCCGGATATTGGCTGCTCACCGTGTAGTTCTCCTCACGCGTGTAGTGAGATCATCGCCCGCGCGAAAATCCCACCGCTACTAAAATCTAATTACTAGCGGAATCCAAGCTTACCTTAAGGTTTATAAACAACCCCTGTGGCACTCATTCACAACCCAAAATAAACGCGACGCTCACCTAATAGCGCACGCGCAGACTATCACAGGAACGTAAACTCCATCCCGGGCCGCCCAATGGTCACCTTGCCGTCAAATTCGGCCTCAGCTGCGGTTTTAGCACCTTCGGGGTCGCCCCACGGCGGAATATGCACCAGCACAAGCTCGCGTACGCCTGCCTTTTGGGCGATGCGCCCCGCCTCGGCGCCGGACATGTGAATATTGGGTGTCATGCCCTCGCTGCTGGCGCCCCAGGTGGCTTCACATAAGAAAAGGTCGGCGGCCGCGGCGCATTCGATAAGTTCGTCGGTGTATGCGGAATCGCCAGAGTATGCGAGAACGGCACCGGTGTGGGGCTCTACCACGCGCATCGCATAAGACTCGATCGGATGCACGGTCGGGTAAGGGGTAATGCGCAATCTATCCACGATTTCGGATTGCCGCGCCACCCACGACGTAATGGCGAAACTATCGGACATATCATCGACGCCGTCGGGGTCGTCGCTCGAAAGCATCCCCAGGCGGTGGGTCGTATCCATGGGCCCGATACAAAGGTGGCGTTGCTCTGCGCGCGCGGTCGGATGGTACCGCCGCCACACCAGCAAGGAGGGGAAATCCAGGCAATGGTCCGGGTGGAGGTGGCTTAACACTACGTGGGTGTCGGAGGGGTTTTGAACCTCCTGCAGGCTGGCGAGAACGCCAGGTCCGATGTCCATAAGCACCGACGGGGCGTTGTCCACCGTGATGAGGTAGCCGGAGGCAGGATTGCCGGGCGCACTTAAGCTGCCGCTACACCCGAGAATGGTCAACTTCATACGGTTACTTTGCCACGAATCCCCCAAATGGCGTATTCAAATGGCGTGGAAGCCGCGAAGATTACATCCCTTCCAATAAACTTACTTCCGTCACATGCGGCCCAAGGAAGCGCTCCGCTAACTGGGCAAACAGGGCCGGATCACCCGTAGATTCGAATGTCCGCGTCGCCGTGTACCCCTCGCTCGCAAGCATGTCCCGTTCGCTCAGTATCCGCAGCACGTCCTTTGCAGTTTCCTCGGCGCTGGAGACAAGCGTCACATTGTCGCCCATGGCCAACTGGATCACCCCCGTTAGGAGGGGGTAGTGGGTGCAACCCAACACCAGCGTGTCTACCCCCGCCGCTTGCAGGGGTTCGATATATGCCTGCGCCACCCCAAGGATTTGCCTGCCGGAGGTGATTCCGCGCTCCACAAAGTCCACAAAACTGGGGCAGGGCTGCGCGAACACTTGTACGCCCGACGCCTGGGCGAATTGCCGTTGGTAGCTGCCTGAGTTGACCGTGCCTACCGTACCAATCACACCTATTTTCCCGTTGCGGGTGGTGGCGATCGCGCGCCGTACCGCTGGGTGGATCACGCCGAGGATAGGGACGTCGTAACGCATGCGCGCCTCGTCGAGGAAGGCTGCGGTTGCGGTGTTGCATGCGATAACGATGAGTTTGCAGCCGCGCCGCACGAGTTCATCGGCGATGCGGGTGGCGTGAGCGCGTACCGTCTCCATGGGCAATGGCCCGTATGGTGCGTGGGCGGTATCGCCGATATAAATGATCGATTCGTGCGGCAGCTGATCGACGATCGCACGCGCCACCGTCAGCCCGCCGACACCGGAATCGAAAATACCTATGGGCGCATTATTCACGCACCCCATCGTAGCGAGCTACGCCATATACACGTGCGCGCCCACCCCTCCCGTACAGTGCACAAACGAACCTTCGTCCGTGCATGTCATTTCGTAGGTCTTCCCCGTCACGGGGCTTTCCGCGGTCACCGTATGCGCGCGGGCCGGGGGTTTCGAATACTGCGCCAGGTACGCCTGATGCACGGCATTCGCAAATTCGTCCGAAGTATTGCCCGACTTATACAGGTTCACAAGATACCCCGCCTCCGCACCGTTGCGCGCCGCACTATTTACAGGTTCGACGCCGGGCGGCAGGTTCGCCTCAGTGGGCCGCGACCCCGGCGGCGCCCCCGGCGTAGTAGTACTGCTTTTCGACGTCGTGGTACTCGCCGTTGTTTTCGAAGTTCGCGGTGTGCTCGTGGTTGCGGTGGGCTTTTCTTCCTGGGTGGTTGATTGCGCCTGGGAGGTATCCGTGCCGCCGCTGATCGGGGGCTCTTTCATGGTCTGGTAGGCGAAGATCGCGGCGCTGATAAGGACGATAAACACCAGCACAGTAATAACGATCAGCGCAATGAGCATGGGGTTGCGTTGCTTGCGCCCGTAGGGTGGTTCCGCTTGATATGAGTCTGGGTAGCTGAAATCGTTGGAGGTGTTTACGCGATCGAACTGCATGGTCGGGTCGTTATTGCCACCGCCCCAATTACCGGTGGGCTTCGGGTAGCCATTGGTGGTCATCGCTGCATCCTGTTCCGCATATAAGGCTTAGGCCCTGCTGTTCCTACGAGTAGACCTGACAAAGAAGAGCTTGGCAAGACCCTGAGATCTGCGGAGCTAGCGCGCACCCCTACGCGATATACACGTATCGGTTCCCTGGGGCGACGCAGCGCACATACGACGAATAATCCTGGCAATGCAGCTCCACAAAATCATCGGCACCCGAATCGAACACCAAAAGCAAATGGTCACCGGCGGGTGGCTCCGTATACAAGGATACGTACTCATACTGAGTTTCAACTGCGAATTCATCCGAAACTGGCCCAGATTTATACACATTAAACAGGTTCCCAGCGGGGTGATTCTGCTTCGCAGCCACGTTCACAGGCTGCGCCTCCGGAGGCAACTTCGCCTGCTGCGGCCGATCCAAAGCCTCAAGGCGCTGACCGAATTCCTCGGCCGGATTCTCCACCTCCGGCTCGGTGGTTTCCTGCTCTTCCGAATCCGAAGCCTGCTGCGCATTCGTCTGATCGGGGGTACGCGGGCCGAAAATATACAGCGCCGCCGCGCCGGAAAACACGGCGAGCGCGAAAACCAGAACCCCAAGGAAAACGAGGATCCCGTTCGAGCGTTTTGGGGGCGCGGCGTCGTATTCCGCGTACCCTTCGTAACCTTGAGGCCACTGTTGCTGCTCGTAGGCGGCGTATTCGGGCTCCGGCGCGGGCGGGAAATACGTGGTGGGTTGATCATCCCCCTGAGGCTGCTCATTGTTGTGAAAGGTCACGGTATTGCCCTTGTTTCTACGCCGGTGAAAGGTTGCTCTTACGCAATGAACATATTCTGCCATGTGCTGCCGTGCATGGGTTCAAAGCGTAGGGTCGTAACCGAATACCGTCCCTATTAAAGGAGCTTTAAGCATGGCAAAAACGCTCGTGATTGTGAGCCATCCTGATATTGAACGTTCGGTGGTCAATAAGCGCTGGGTGCAGGAATTGGAGCAGTACCCCGAGGAATTCACCGTGCACGAACTTTACCGCGAATACCCCGACGGCAAGATTGACGTGGCGGCCGAGCAACGCCTCGTGGAAAAGCACGAAAACATTGTGCTGCAATTCCCCGTGTACTGGTTTAACTGCACGCCGCTGCTCAAACAATGGTTCGACGATGTCCTCGCGTTCGGATGGGCGTACGGACCCGGCGGCGACGCATTCCGCGGCCGCAACCTCGGCATCGCGGTATCATTCGGCAGCCCGGAAGGCTCCTACGCACACGACGGCGCGGTCGGCTACACCGTGGCGGAAACCCTCCGGCCATTCGAACTCACGGCCAATTACATCCAGGCCAACTATCAGCCAGTTTTCCGATTCCACGGCCCGGACAGCAACGTGGCACCCTCCGCGGAGCAACTCGCCGCGCTCGCCCAAAACGCCGCCGACTACGTCGAACACCTGCGCAAATACGGGCGTTGAGGCGCTACACGATATATACCTTCTTGCCGGAGGCGGTAGCGCACAGGACGTAGCTGCCGTTATCGTTGCACGCCAGATCCACTTCGCCCTGGCCAGCGACGTCCACGCTCAGGTAATGTTCCCCGCGCGGGGGATCGAAACCCGGCCATTTGGTTCGATACTCAGTTTGAACGGACAAGGCGAATTCGTCCGTAGCGCCGCCCGCCACATACAGGTTAAACAACATGCCGTTCTTATAGCCCGTGCGTGCGAAAAGGTTCGCGGGGGTCGCGTCGGCCGGCAGGTCAACATCGGTGGGCCGCGACCCATAGCCGTCCGAATCGTCCACAGGTTCCTCCGGCGGGCGTTCCGCGTCCGACGTGATCGGCAAATCCTCGCCGATAGAATCCCCCGCATTACTATCGGGCGCACCGGCGCTGGTTTCCGCAGGTTGATCGTTAGAACGCTGATTCGGAAAACCGGCGTACAAGAAATACGCGGACACGCCGAGCAACAGCCCAAGAACCAAGACCAGCGACATCACCAAAATCCACAGCCCGGTGTTTTGCCTGGAAGGGCGCTGATAGGCAACGTGTTCGCCAGTGTCCGGGCCGAAAGATTGGCCGTATTCATCGCCAGCTTGCGCGTCCGCGGCCTCGGCCGGCTCGTATTCCCCGGCGGGGGCGTAGTCGCTGTGCGCATCCTCACCGTGAGCGAAATACCCGCCACCGAACTGCTTATCGACGCCCCCGTGGACCCCGCCATGCAGGGAAGCTTGCGGTTGCACGGCCTGCGGCTGGCCGTGAGACTGCGGGGCGTGGGATTGCGGGGCAAAGTGCTCGGTAGGCGGATCTATGTGCGATGCGCCAGACGCCTCGCTCGCACCGTGGGGATCGCCGCCGGAGAGCGAATCCCCCGCCGCCGCCGTGGGCCAACCGATCTCGCGATTCCCCCGCGCCCCAGCCTGTGCTCCGAAACTCTGCGCGCCGAGGCCCCGCGCCCCGACGTGCCCGGATTGCTGGCCGATCCATTCCGTAGGTTCGTCGTCGCCGGGCCCGCCTGGTCGGGTCATATCCGGACCCGCTTCTCCACGGCGCGCGGCCGCGGATCATCGGAAGTAATAAACCACCCGGCCAGCGCCCCGCCGATGCCGCCGAACAGGTGTCCCTGCCAGCTGATGCCCGGGGTGCCAGGGATGATCCCCCAAATGTAGTAGGAATACGCGCACGCCAGCACCACGCCCAACACGATCTGGGTAAAGCTACGGTTGGCCACGCCGCGGATCACCAAATACGCGAACCACCCATAAATCAGCCCGGAGGCACCGATATGGTTCGTGCCAATACCACCCAACACCCAGGTGCCCGCCCCGGCGATAAGCATCACGATCAGCGTGACCTCCCAAAACACCCGTCTTCCCGACAGCCCGATCAGGAACACAAACACCGCACCCGGCATGCTATTGCCCACCAAGTGCTCAATGCCCGCGTGCAGAAACGGGCCAGTGAAAATCCCGGTCAACCCGCTGACGTCCAGCGGGTGGATGCCGTAGAAGCGCAGGGCGCCCCCGCTCGCGGCGTCGATAAGAAAAACGGCCCAGATCACCACGAGGTAGCCGATGGCGAGAAACAGCGCGCCCACAACGCGCTGAGTCCCCTTTTGCAACGTGCCGGGTTGGTTATTGGTTGTGGTCATGTATTGGCCTCCAGAGCTATGTCTCGGTAGCACGTGAGCCCGTATCCGGGGGATGCGGAAGTCACGGCGTCGATAATAGCTGTGTGCACAACTTCTGCGGCGGCGGAGGACAATTGCACCATGTCTTCGAGCTGCACACCGCGCGGCTCCCCCGTGGAAAGCGCAAACAATGTGTCGCCATCCAATGGAGAATGCGCGGGGCGAATCGCGCGCGCCAAACCATCATGCGCAACCATGGCAAGGCGCTTCGCCTGCTGCTTACTCACGGGCGCGTCCGTAGCCACGACGCCGATCGTAGTGTTCAGCTTAGTGGCCAACGGGCGCAGCTCAGCGAACGCCGCGAGATCAACGGGGGGAATATCGTGCGTAGCCCATAACGAGCCATCACGGGCATCAATAACCGCGCCCACCGGATTGGCCACCACCCCCGCGGCCACCACGAACTCCCCGACCTTCACGCTCGCCTGGCCGAAGCCGCCGCGCAACGCCCCGGCGGTAGCGCCGCAACCAGCGCCGACATTGCCGGATTCGGGCTGGGCGGCGTGGTTTTGGGAGGGTGCATCAAGGGCGGCGATCACGGCGCGGCGGCCATCGTCGGCGGTGGGGCGATGCTGGGGGTCGCCCACGAGGAGATCGAAAATAACGGCGGCGGGGACGATGGGCACGATGATGTCATTGATCACGGGGAAGCCGATGCCGCGGCGCTCCAACTCGGCCATCACCCCATCCGCGGTGGCGAGGCCGTAGGCGGAACCCCCAGACAGGGTGATCGCATGTACTTGCTGGACCGTATTGTGCGGCTCGAGCAAATCCGTTTCCCGCGTGCCGGGGCCGCCGCCGCGGACGTCGACAGCCGCGGTAGCCCCCTGCGGCGCAACGATAACGCTCACGCCGGTATCCCCCAAACTGGTGTGCCCGACATGCAAACCCGGAACATCGCTGAGGTATCCGGCGTCCGAAAGGTAACGCTGTGCCATGGCCTACGGCCCCATAATGGCGTTAAGCAGGGACTCCTCGTTGTACGCGAGCCAGTTCAGCACGTTATCGCGGTCTTGCTCAACGGCCTCCCCGCCCTCGAGCTCGCCAGACGCGATATAGAGGCGGATATCGTTGAGCGCATACAACCACGCCTGTGCCTGGGCCTCGCTCGCCTGTACGGAAACGCCGCCGTCTGGGCCGAGGGCCTCGGCGATCACCTGGAGGTTTTCCAGCTTGGCGCGGCAAATATCGTTTTCGTGCAGGGACCGCAGCAGGGCGTTGTCCCCGTCATACTCCTCATCGCCTTCCCGTTCGAAATCCGGGAGAAGGCGGGCGAGCGACGGATCCTGCGGCGGCTCCTTGTGCCCACTCGGCATGCCGGTAAGCTCGGCGAGATCGTCTTTCGGCGCGGTGCGGCAGCGTTGAATCAGGGCCTCCGCAACGATTGCGGCGTATTCCCCCAGGACTTCACGCTCCATCGGATCGAACGTAGCCACGTACTTGGGGGCCCTCATCAGCCCTTTCTTTTTCCGCCAAAGTGCCATTTCTTTGTTACCCAGCCTGTTGCATAGTGGCCCAAAGGCCAGCGACCTGCAGCTTCTTTACGTCTGCTTCTACCTTGTCACGCTCACCCGAACTGACTGCCGCTTTGCCTTCGGTGTGCACTTGCATCATCAATTCGTGGGCGCGTTTCTTGTCATATCCTAAAACGGTGTGGAACACGTAGGCGACATAACTCATGAGGTTGACGGGATCATCCCATACGATGCACATCCAGGGCAGGTTTTCGCTCGTGGCAACGTCCACTTCGATCTGCTCGTCAAGGTCCGGCATCGCCATGGGGGCGGACGGAGTACTCATCGCGTTCATGTGGACTAGATTAGTGGGTCGATACATTTCGTGCTGTGCACCACCGTATTAAGGTCTACGATGGGTGACGTGAATAACCCCTCAAATGGATCTTCTTTGCCCGCAAATCGCTCAAGTGCGCTGCTCACCGATAAATACGAGCTGACCATGCTGCAGGCATCGTTAGCCGACGGTACCGCACACCGGCAGTGCGCATTCGAAGTCTTTGGCCGCCGCCTCCCCGGCGAGCGCCGCTACGGCGTGGTCGCCGGAACCCCGCGCGTATTGCGGGCCGTGCAGGACTTTGTGTTTACGGACGAACAGCTGGCAGACCTAGATTTCCTCAACGATCAAACCCTAGAATACCTGCGCAACTATCGCTTCCGCGGCCATATCGATGGCTACCGCGAAGGCGAGCTCTACTTCCCGTATTCGCCGCTGCTTACCGTGCGCGGTACGTTTGCCGAATGCGTGGTCTTAGAGACCGTCGTGCTTTCGATCATGAATGCGGATTCCGCCGTGGCTACCGCGGCCGCCCGCATGGTCACCGCGGCCGATGGCCGGCCGATCATTGAGATGGGTTCCCGCCGCACCCACGAGTACGCCGCCGTGAGCGCCTCCCGCGCGGCATACCTGGCGGGTTTCGACGCCACCTCGAACCTCGAAGCCGCGTACCGGTACGGCATTCCCGCTTCCGGCACCGCCGCGCACGCATGGACGCTCGTACACATTAACGAAGACGGCACCCCCAACGAGGAGGCGGCTTTCCGCAGCCAGGTGGAGGCGCTCGGGGTGGGGACGACGCTGCTGGTGGACACGTACGACATCGCACGCGGCGTCGATACGGCCATTCGAGTGGCGGGCCCTGAGCTCGGCAGCGTGCGCATCGACTCCGGCGACCTCGGCGTACTCACCCGCCAAGTGCGGCAACAGCTAGACTCGCTGGGCGCGCACAACACACGCATCGTCGTATCCTCTGACCTCGACGAATTCACCATCGCCGGCCTGCGTGGAGACCCCGTCGACGTGTTCGGCGTAGGCACCTCCGTAGTCAGCGGCTCCGGCGCCCCCACCGCAGGCATGGTGTACAAACTCGTGGAAGTCGACGGCATGCCCGTAGCCAAACGCTCACGGCACAAAAAGAGCGTCGGCGGGGCAAAACGCGCCCTTCGCGCACACCGCAGCTCCGGAACCGCCGTCGAAGAAATTATCTATCCGTTCGCTTCCGAGCAGCCCAATATTGGCACCTTGCACGCCACCGAACTCACCGTTCCACTGATTCGCGACGGCGCGATTGTCGACGGCCTGCCCACGCTTAAGGACTCGCGCGACTACCTGGCCAAACAATTGGTGACCCTCCCCTGGGAGGGCCTCGCCCTCTCCCGCGACGAGCCCGTGCTGAACACCCGGTTCGTGGGCTTCGAATCCGAATAGGTTGTCGGATCGAGGTTTACCCCGGCGGCGGGTTGCGTTGGGCGGCGGGGCGCGTGGACGGAGGGGCGGGTTGCGTGGACGGCGGGGCGGGCCGCCCGCAACCTACTCGGAGCCGCCGGCCGCGCTCCTGGCCTTCCGCATGCCCCGCAGTGCGCTCACCATAGTGATGGCAAACCCGGCGACCCCGAATCCCAACCAGATCAACAATGCCGTTCCAACATAATCCCACACATACGGAATGTCTTTGCCGGCGTCTGCATAATCAAACCCGATCCGCCACGCCACGGTCATGTAATAGTAGGCCCCGGTCGCCAAAGCGAAGCACGCGCCAATCGCTGCCCGCCGACTTGGGGTCGCTTCGCTGCTGACGATCAGCCCAAACAAAACGGCGATTACCACCACCGGCGCGGTGACCTGGAACCACAATGGCGACCAGCCCACGATCACTAACGCAACCCAGGCGAGTAGCCCCCAACCTAAGCCGCGTTCGCCGAGCAGGCTGCCGATAGCATCGGCGCCGCGGAGTTTCAGCGCGTGCCAGGTTGCACTTTTGGCGATCCGCGTCCGTTCCGTCGGGTCTTCGGCCGCGGCGAAACGCGCGTTCCATTCGCCGCCCTCCCCTCTTGGCATAAACTTTCGAGCGGCAGCCATCCAATAGAACTCTCGTTCGCCACGTTGCTCCGCCGCCACATCGCCCACGATCGAAAGCTGCATCATCGCCGCGATGCACACCACGAAACACACGGTCGGCCCCATCAGCAGCACCCGCACGTCGACAGATTCCAGCCATTCGACCATGGTCCAAAGCGGATTCAGCGCCACCGTGGCGATAAGGAAGCTCACCGCCAATATGCTTCTCGACGCCGCGGGCAGCCCTCGCCCCGTAATAATCGCCGCCAACACTATCGGGATAAGCAGCGGATATAGGGGTGGGATCCACCAGATCGAGGCGATCAGCCACCAGAGGAAGACGCCAACCGGAATGCCGCTTTGCCCCAGCAGCCCCTTGCGGAAGCTGGCAAAGCCCTGGCTGATCGTTCGCCGCACGCCGATCCTGCGCGCACGTGTTACGTATTCGTTGTTGCCAACTTGGTGCATCATGTCGGTTCCTTTTCGCCGCGCCGCTTTGCATTAGTGTGCCCTAATCAGCGGGGAATGGAAAGGCCCTTTGGTGGGCGCGCGGTTCTGCACACCCGCTAACCCCGCCGGAGGACCATTGTTGAAGCTGCAAGCTTTACAATGTGGTAGCTCCTTACCCGTTGCTGTAGAAAGCCTGCCGATGACTGACCAGCCGCCCGCGCCTTCGACTGCGGACATGCTCAGCGCGGCCGTCGAAAGTATTGGCGGACAGCCACGTGCCGGCCAGGAACGGATGGCGCACGCGGTAACGCAGGCGTTGGAGGCGGAACGGCATCTCGCGGTGCAGGCGGGCACGGGCACGGGAAAATCGCTCGCGTATTTGATTCCAGCGATTAGGCACGCGCAGGCAACGAATTCAACGGTGGTAGTTTCCACGGCAACTATTGCATTGCAGCGGCAGCTGGTTGATCGCGACCTTCCCCGGCTTGTCGACGCCCTGGAACCGCTGTTGTCGCGCCGCCCCACGTTTGCGATTCTAAAGGGGCGTTCGAATTACCTGTGCAAAAACAAGCTGGCGCCGGACGAGGACGTCGAGGAAGCGCTGATTGATGAAAAGGACATTTCGTGGCTCGGCAAGCATATTCGCCGATTGCACGAATGGGCGAATGAAACCACGACCGGGGATCGGGACACCCTCGAACCCGGCGTGCCGGACCTCGCGTGGCGGCAGGTCAGCGTGTCAGCCAAGGAGTGTTTGGGGGCCACTCGATGCCCGGTCGGGGAGGAATGTTTTGGCGAACAGGCCCGGCGCGAAGCGCGCAACGTCGACGTTGTGGTGACCAACCACGCCCTGCTGGCCATCGATGCGCTCGCGGATGTGGATATCCTGCCGCACCACGATGCCGTGATCGTGGATGAGGCGCACGAATTGGATGGCAGAATCACGGCGGTGGCGACCTCCGAGATCACCGTAGCTTCGCTCAAACTTGCGGCAAAGCGGGCATCGAAAATCGGTGCGGAAAACAAGGTTGCGGACCTTGCGGAAGAGCTCAAAATTTCGCTGGATTCCGCGCGCGAGGGCCGCTGGGAGCGATTGCCTGCGGGCATGGACGGGCCGCTCGTGGCGCTCCGGGACGCGCTGTGGTCATTAAAGGTGGAGGTGTCGCGCGCCCCGGACGGCGAGGCGGCAAATGATCCGGACCGCCACGCCGAGCGCGTAACGCTGGGCAATCACCTCGTTGATCTTCACGATAGTTTCGTCCGGATTCTCGATGTATTCGAAGAGGTCAACCCCGCAAAACACCAGGATGTGGTGTGGTGGAGCGAGGGCACGTTGCGGGTGGCTCCGCTGTCGATCGGCGGGTTGCTGCACTCGCAATTGTTCGGGCGCAAAACGGTGGTTTTGACCTCGGCGACTTTGAGCCTTGGCGGCAATTTTCAAGCGATGGCGGCGTCTTGGGGTTTGGCACGCGGAACGTGGGATGCGCTGGATGTGGGCACGCCGTTTGACCCTGCGAAGGCGGGAATCCTCTATGCGGCAAGGCATCTTCCCGAACCTGGGCGCGACGGGCTTTCAAACGAATGCTTGGACGAAATCTACGAGCTGATCATGGCCGCTGGCGGACGAACGCTGGGGCTGTTTTCCTCAAAACGCGCGGCGGTGCAGGCGACGGAGGCGATGCGGGCGCGGCTGCCGTTTGAGGTGTTGTGCCAGGGCGATGATGCCACCGGCGCGCTGGTGGAAAAGTTCGCCAAAAATGAGAATACGTGTTTGTTTGGCACGCTGAGTTTGTGGCAGGGCGTGGACGTTCCCGGCCGTTCCTGTTCGCTCGTGCTGATCGACCGCATCCCCTTCCCCCGCCCCGACGACCCGCTCTTGCAGGCCCGCAAAAAGGCCGCCGATGCGAAGGGCCGCAATGGGTTTATGGAGATCGCCGCCACCCACGCGGCTTTGCTATTGGCGCAGGGTGCGGGCCGTTTATTGCGAAGCACCACGGACCGCGGCGTGGTGGCCATGCTCGATTGCCGCATCGCAACCAAGCGCTATGGCAACTTCCTCCTTGCTTCCCTGCCCCCGTTTTGGCGCACCACCGATCCGGCCGTTGTGCGCGCGGCCCTGACCCGACTGGTTAGCTAACATGCACTTCCCCTCCTGCTCCCTGCCCGAACTTTTGTTCGCTCGCCAGCTGCCTTCGAAGGTGGCCATGATCGACGAGGCCCGCGAGGTGACATACGCGCAGCTCGCAACGGAGGTTTCGTACGTGGCGGCGGCGCTAATCGAACGCGGCATCGAACCGGGGGACGTGGTTGCGCTGCGCCTGCCGAACAGCATCGATTACACCGTGGCGTTTCACGGGGCGCTGACGTGCGGCGCGATCGTCACCCCCGTAGCCACCTACGCCACGGCGGCCGACGTACAGGCGCAACTCACCCTTACGCACTCCAAACTGATTATCGACCCCGCGACCATCGCCGAACTCCGCAGCTTTCCCCACCGCTGGTCAGGCGCCTATCCATCGGCCGAGAGCGTCGCGTGCTTGCCCATGAGTTCGGGGACTACGGGGCTGCCGAAGGCGGTGCAGCTTACGCACGCGAATTTGGTGTCCAACACGGTGCAATTTTCGAAAGTAGTGCCGGTTGACGCGGGCGATGTCTGCTTGGCGGTGCTGCCGTTTACGCACATCTATGGGCTCACCGCGCTGATGAACACTCCGCTCCTGCTCGATGCCACGGTAATCGCACAAAGTTTCGCGGTGGATTCGTTTTTGGCGGCCCACGAACGGCACGGCGTGACAGTCACCTTTATCGCCCCGCCATTGGCCCGGCTGCTGGCCACGCATCCGGCCGTCGAACACACGAATTTCTCGCGACTACGTACGATTGTCTCTGGGGCAGCGGCGCTGCACCCCGAGGTCGGCGCGGCTGCGGAGCGCCGCGTGGGCGCAAAGATTTACCAAGGGTATGGGATGAGCGAGGCATCGCCGGTAACCCACATCGCACAACTGCCGGATACGCCAATAGATTCGATTGGTTCACCGTTGCCCGCGACGGAGGTGCGCTTGGTGGATCCGGTGACCCGGCGCGACGTCGATAAGCACGATGCGCGGGCGGAGGGCGAGCTTTGGATTCGGGGGCCGCAGGTGATGCTCGGCTATCTGCACAATCCCCAGGCGACAACCGAAAGCATTGTCGAAGGTGGGTGGTTGCGCACGGGCGACCTCGCGCGGCGCGATGGCGATAATTTTTATATCGTGGACCGCCTCAAGGACCTGATCCTGTCGCACGGCTTTCAGGTGTCCCCGGTGAAGCTGGAGAAGATCCTGCTGGGTTGCCCCGGCGTGGCGGATTGCGCGGTGGTGCGCGGCTACGCTGCGAACGGGGAGGAACGGCCGGTGGCGGTGGTGGTCGGCACCGCCAGCGAGCAGGAGATTATGGAATATATGGCCGAACGCGTCAATCGATACGAACGTATACGCGAGGTGCGGTATGTGTCGGAGATCCCCCGCTCGGCCGCCGGGAAAACGCTGCGGCGCGTGCTCGCCGAGGAGTTCCGCTAGCTGGCAAAAAGCACGGCAAGCAGCGCCACGGTTGCGAACATTTCGCCGATCCCCACGTCGCGCGGACGCCACTTGCGGCCGTGACCTGCGGAATACGGCATCCACCAGGCGCGGAGCGCAAACAATGCGAAAATCAGTACGCCCCACCACGGCACCAGCCCCAACCACGCAAGCACGCCCATCGCTATGACGCACGCCACATGGTAAGCGACGGATCCGATAAGCCAATGCCGGTCGCCTTTCTTGCGGATCAGGGTTTTCACGTAGGGAATCGTGCCGCAGAAATACAGGGCGATGACCAAGGTGGGCACCCACACATCGGCGGCAGATTTCCCGGCGGCGACGGCCGTGACCGGCAGCATTGCGCTGCTGGCGAGGACGGTGGACAGGCCGGACACGAGGGAGCGGGGGCGGCGTCGATACGCTTCCCACACCGCGACCGCCACGAGCGGCGCGAACACGATTGCGAACCACAGCAAGCGGGGAGCAACGAACAAGCTTGCGAGGCTAAATACGGCGGAAATCACGCCATAAGTGGCCAATGCCGGCAGGTAACGCTTGCGCCGCGGGCCGCGCACTTTCAACAGCAGGGAGAGCGCAAAGAACGCGAAGTAACCGCTCATCCATGCGATAAACAACGGAATGTGCACCCAGGCCGGATGCCACAGCACGCCAAGCAAGATTGGCACGAGGACCATGACCCAAGCGCCGTGCTGATCGGGCACCCAACCATTGTTTTTCTTCATCGTTTAACCACCGAAAATCCCGTGAATAATGCCTGTCCTAGTGTAACGCCCCGAAAACTGAGTGTCACCTAAGTACCGTTGCGCGGCGGCTCAGCGGGCGCCGACCACGGAGTTTCGGAATGCGAACGTACCTAGCAATACCCCCAACGGCAGCGTCAAAACCATGGCCACGGTGAATATTCCGCCGACCGCCGAAAGCGCGTAACTCACCGCGATGACCAGCAACGTCGCCGCGGGATTGGCCTTCAGCATGCGTATCGACGCCGCGAACGCACCCACCACCGTTGGCTGGGCCATCGAAAACACGGCCATTGGGGCGAAGTAGCAACAACAAAAGACCACGACACCGGGGATGATAAACATCTTCACCCCAATCGCGACGCACACTAGGCACAGGAATCCAACGACGCAACCGCGAACGATATCAAAGCAAGTGAAAAAATCACGCCACGTCAGCCGTTTTCCGGCGGCGACACGCGCTGCGTTTCGGTAAATGATCACGCTCCACAGGATCACCGCAATGACCGAACAAACGTTCAGGATTCGGAAAACGACAAAGACCGCGAGGTTGACCCGGAAGGCGAAGCTGGGGAGAAGGTACAACAGATCATCCAAGGCATACCGCCCCGCCACGGCACCATGAAATATCCATGCGAATACATACACCAGCGCTGGGGCGAACACAATGCCTAAGTACACGAGTCCGCTGCGCAGCCATAAGCCCGGCGCAAGCATAAACGCGCCCCACGCCTGATCCCACGCGCGGCCGAGTTGGGCGGGTGCCCAGCGTGCGTTCTCCAAGTGCAAATCGTTCATACTCAACCCCGTTATACGAAAGCGCCCAAGGCCACGAACACCGTTAACCTCGGACGCATGAGACGAAATCCGTTTCCCCCAGCCTATTGCTGCGGCGGCAACGGCGGGTAGGGAGGCTCCTGCTGCTGCGGCGGGTACGGCGGTTGTTGCCCACCAAAACCAGCGGGACCAGCAGGCCCAGCGGGGCCGCCAAAACCAGCGGGGCCAGCGGGGCCACCAGCACCGAAGCCAACCGGGTCACCGAGCACGGAACCACGGAACGCATAGGTGGTAAAGAGCGCGGCCAGCGGGACGGTAATCACCGCGCCGAACACCACCAATTGCCCCACGGCGGCAATCACCTGGCAGAACAACAGCACCAAGATGGAGGCCAACGGGTTGCGCTTGACCATTTCGATGGAGGCTTTAAACACGTTGCCAACGCTCGGCTGCTGGATATTAAAGAACGCGACCTGCGCAAAACCCAAGAATATGGCGACGATGTAACCCGGAATGATGCACAAGAGCATGCCGATAAACGTGGCTAGGCCGACCAACAGCCCGATGACGAAGAAGCCGCCAACGCGTTCGAACTTAAAGAAAGAGCCGATCGTGAGTTCCCCGCCTAGCACGGCGTGCGTGGCGCAGCGGTACACGTTTGCCATCCACAGGATCCCAACGACGAAAAACGCGATCATAATCAGCGCGATAAACACGAAGAATCCGATGCCGGGGGCCGCCTCCGTGGCGGGCGGCGCGGCGGGATCATAGAGCGAGCCGCTTTCCGGAGAAGTGTTTGCCAAGAAGACCACGCCGATGAAGTACACCACCGCCAGCGCGACGAAAATGCACGTGTAAATCAACGAACTTACGATCCAAGGGACCGGACTGCTCGAAAACTTTTTCCAGGTAGCGTCCCATGTTTTACCAATATCCGCCGGCGCCCAGTGGGCCTGCTCGATCCGCAAATCGTTCATACTCGGGTCCTTTCGAAGATTGCCACCCGTCCAGCCTACTCATTCTCCTACGAAATTTTTAGTGTAAAGCGATGGCCGTCACAGATCCCGGGGCCACCTCCGTAAAACCGGCGTCGCGCACACACACGGCCCCGGGGAGCGCCCGCGCTTCGGCGATTTCCGCGCGCCCCACCTCTCGAACCTGTAAGCGATACCCATCTTGGGCCCAGGCAGCCACTTCCTCATACGATAATTGCGCCGCTAGCAGCATGGATGCGTGCCCCGCCTGAGCCGCAGCCTTACCGACGGTCATACCGAACGCGGCGTCGATAAGCACCTCAGGACGAGCGGCGGGCGGCGCAGGTGACGGGGGCAGGTCCGTGCCGCTGATCTGCAATTTGCGCACCTCCGGATGCGTATCGACGACCGCGCTGGGCACGCAAGCCCGCGCATTGCCCACCGTGACACCGGGCACATCTTGCACGCGTTTCCATTGAACATTGCGAGCCCGCCGCGCGACCTTTCGGATTCGCGCGCCATACCAGCTGGTCAAAGCATCAGCGAAAGCAGGATCCGGGGACAGGCAACAGGCGACGACGGCGCGGGCGGCATCGGCAAGCAATTCGTGGCGCGGGGGCGGATCCTGCCGCGGGATATTCAACACGATCGGCATTGACCATACTGTCGAAGGATCGCTCGGATCTTCGCGGTCCGGGCTGACGGCGAGGCAGGTGCGCAGGCGCTCGTAGGCCTGCCTACTGAGCCAGGGGGACGCGGCGGAAGGATCCGTCATCGAGGTCGGCCTCATCGATCTCGTCCCGGGAGATGCCCAGGATATAAAGCACCTCGTCGAGGAAGGGGTAGTTCACGGACGCGTCGGCAACCTCGCGCAATGCGGGCTTGGCGTTAAACGCGATGCCCAGGCCCGCGGCGGAGAGCATATCGATGTCATTGGCGCCATCCCCGACAGCGACGGTTTGATGCATCTGCAGGCCGGAATCCGCGGCGAACTCCCGCAGGAACTCCGCCTTGGCGGCGCGGTCCACGACCTTGCCAATGACGCGGCCGGTGAGCTTTCCGTCCACGATTTCCAGGGTATTGGCGCGGGTATAGTCCAGCTCCAGCTCCTCCGAAAGGCCCTCCAGAACTTGGATAAAGCCGCCGGACACCACGGCCGTCTTGTAGCCCATGCGTTTTAATGTCCGAATGGTGGTTCGGGCACCCGGGGTGAGTCGGATTTGCTCCGCCACCTCGGCGATCACGGAGGCGTCGAGGCCCGCGAGGGTGGCCACGCGCTCCCGCAAGGATTCCTCGAAATCCAGTTCCCCACGCATGGCGCGTTCGGTCACCTGTGCTACCTCGGCCTCCTTGCCGGCGTGGGCGGCCAGCATCTCGATCACCTCGCCGGTGATCAGGGTGGAATCGCAATCGAAGCAGATCAGGCGCTTGGAGCGGCGCACCAAACCGGCACGCTCGATGGCGATATCCACGCCGATCTCCTGGGTCAACAACGCCAGCGCCTTGCGCAGGCTCACGCCGCCGCCCGGCTTCGGATCCGCCACCGTGACCTTGAGTTCGAGGCCGGTCACCGGGTAGTCCGCGATCCCCCGAATCGTATCAATGTTCGCCCCATAATCCGCCAGGGTCTGGCCGATGCGGGAGACGTCGGAAGCCGTAACGGGGTTGCCGAGGACGACCACCGCGTGCGTCGATAAGGGGCGAGTAGAACGCAGGTGCGGCACAATCTCGAGCGTGACGCGCTGCCCGTGGGCCTTCAGCGTATCCTCCAAACCCTGGCGCAGGACATCGGCGTGCTGCGGCCGAATGCCCACCAACGCCGCGAGGCTGAGACGGCCGCGGAACTGGGACTGCTCGACGTCCAGCAATTGCACATTATAGGAACTCAGCACACGGAAAAACGCCGCCGAGACGCCTGGACGGTCGGCGCCTGCGACGGTGATCACGGCTGGCAAAAAGCCCTCGCTCAAATTGACGGTAATGTCATGCGGGGCGGATTTATCAAAGTCAGACACGATGCTCATTGTCGCACGTACTGGCCCCAAACACGAAGCGCACACATGCGTACACCCCAGCGGAGAAAAACCACTGGGGTGTAAGAGCGCGTAGCCGAAGAAACTAATTCGGTGTCAGATTAATGCCTACCGACGTGAGCCTCGGCGCGCATGCGCTCAACCATGTGCGGGTAGTGCAACTCGAACGCGGGACGCTCGGACCGGATGCGAGGCAGCGACACGAAGTTGTGGCGCGGCGGCGGGCACGAGGTAGCCCACTCCAAGGAGTTGCCGTAGCCCCACGGATCGTCCACGGTAACGACCTCGCCGTAGCGCCAAGACTTGAACACGTTCCAGATGAACGGGATCACGGACAGGCCGAGGAAGAAGGACGCAACGGTGGAAACCTGGTTAAGCAGGGTGAAACCATCGGTATCAAGGTAGTCCGCGTAACGGCGCGGCATACCCATATTGCCCAGCCAGTGCTGCACAAGGAAGGTGCCGTGGAAGCCGATAAAGGTCATCCAGAAGTGGATCTTGCCAAGGCGCTCGTCGAGCATGCGGCCGGTCATCTTCGGGAACCAGAAGTACACGCCAGAGTAGGAGGCGAACACGATCGTGCCGAACAGGGTGTAGTGGAAGTGCGCCACCACGAAGTAGGTGTCAGACACGTGGAAGTCCAGCGGCGGGGAGGCCAGCATAATGCCGGTCAGACCACCGAACAGGAAGGAGATCAGGAAGCCGAAGGCGAAGATCATCGGGGTTTCCCAGGTGATATGGCCGCGCCACATCGTGCCCACCCAGTTGAAGAACTTCACGCCGGTGGGGACCGAGATCAGGAAGGTCATGAACGAGAAGAACGGCAACAGAATCGCACCGGTGACGAACATGTGGTGCGCCCACACAGCCATGGACAGGGCCGCGATGGACAAGGTGGCAAACACCAGGCCGGCGTAGCCGAACATCGGCTTGCGGGAGAAGACCGGGATAACCTCGGACACGATGCCGAAGAACGGCAAGGCGAGGACGTACACCTCGGGGTGTCCGAAGAACCAGAACAGATGCTGCCACAGGATGGCGCCGCCGTTGGCCGGATCGTAAATGTGGCCGCCCAGCTTGCGGTCATACAGCACGCCGAGCGCGGCCGCGGTGAGCATGGGGAAAATCAGCAGCGCCAGCAGCGAGGTGACAAAAATGTTCCACGTAAAGATAGGCAGGCGGAACATGGTCATGCCGGGGGCACGCAGGCACAAGATCGTGGTGGTCATATTGATCGCGGAAGCGATGGTACCGATACCACCGACGCCGACGCCGAGGATCCACAGGTCAGAACCGACACCCGGGGAGTGGATGGAATCCGACAACGGGGAGTACATGGTCCAGCCGAAGTCGGCTGCGCCGCCGGGGGTCATAAACCCAGACAGCATCAGGATGCCGCCGACAGTGGTCAACCAGAAACCAAGTGCATTCAAACGCGGGAAAGCAACGTCAGGCGCGCCGATTTGGAGCGGCATGACGTAGTTAGCAAAGCCCCACACGACCGGGGTGCCGTACAGCAGCAGCATCACCGTGCCGTGCATGGTAAAGAGCTGATTGAATTGTTCGTTCGAAAAGATCTGCAACCCGGGAGTGAAGAGCTCGGCACGAATCAACAGTGCCATAAAGCCACCAAGGAAGAAGAACATAAAGGACATAATGATGTACATAATGCCCAGCGTCTTATGGTCCGTGGTGGTGAGCATCTTCCAGGCAAGACTCCCCTTCCGGGAGTTGCCCGAAGGCGCAGGCCTTTCAGGTGCGACCTCATGGCCGACCCTAGGCTCTACAGCGGTCATACGTTCCTCCTGACTACGCAATGGCCTTGCCCTCACAAGGCCACCAAAGTGTTACGCTGCCTTGATCGTAATGGAAGCGTACGGCGTTTTTCCAGCCCAAAAGGCCAGTCACAGGGGTTGAGTGTAACGGCTTCACTGTGAATTCCGGTAGCGGTTTTCCGGGAAATATGCGCTATTCACACCTCTGAGCTAAGAGTTCACTAAAAATGTGTGATCGGAAACACTTTTCACCCCTCCTTTCCGGGGCTGTTTTCAAGGAAGTCTTATCTTCCCGATCCCCCCATCTCGGGTTGATACTTTAGGATGAGTCGGAAGTTATCCCGGCCGACTCAAAGCGCAAAGCGACAAAGAATGCGGAAAACCCCCACCAATGTGGCGGGGGCCGTTGCACTGGGGGCGGCGGGCAGGCCGCGGCGTCGAAAAGCGTCTGCCGGAGGGGGCTAGAAGTCCCAGTCCTCGTCCTGCGTTGCCTCAGTTTTGCCAATCACGTACGAAGAGCCGGAGCCGGAGAAGAAGTCATGGTTCTCGCCCGAATTCGGCGACAGAGCGGACAAAATCGCCGGCGAAACCTTGCACTCATCGGCCGGGAACAAGCCCTCATAACCGAGATTGTTCAACGCTTTATTCGCGTTATAACGAAGGAAACGCTTCACGTCCTCCGTCCAGCCGAGGTCATCATAAAGGTCTTCCGTGTACTGGGATTCGTTCTCGTAGAGGTCGTACAAAAGATCGAACGTGTACTCCTTCATCTCCTCACGCTCGGACTCGCTGACAAGCTCCAGGCCCTTCTGATACTTGTAGCCGATGTAATACCCGTGCACCGCCTCGTCGCGGATAATCAGCCGAATAATGTCCGCCGTATTGGTGAGCTTCGCGTGGCTCGACCAATACATGGGCAAATAGAAACCGGAATAGAAAAGGAACGACTCCAACAACGTGGAAGCAACCTTGCGCTTCAAGCCGTTATCGCCCTCGTAGTACGAAAGGATAATCTCCGCCTTTTTCTGCAGGTTGAAGTTCTCCTCCGACCAGCGGAAGGCATCGTTGATTTCGGGGGTGGACGCGAGGGTCATGAATATAGAGGAATAACTCTTCGCGTGAACGGACTCCATAAACGCGATATTGGTAAGGACAGCCTCCTCGTGCGGCGTCAACGCATCAGGGATCAGCGACACCGCGCCGACCGTGCCCTGGATGGTGTCCAACATGGTCAAACCCGTAAACACACGCATGGTTGCGCGCTGCTCAACATCGTTGAGGGTCTCCCAGCTTTTAATATCGTTGCTGAGCGGGACCTTCTCCGGCAACCAGAAATTGCCCGTAAGACGGTCCCATACCTCTAGATCTTTTTCATCCGGAATGGTGTTCCAGTTGATGGCGGCGATTGGGCATTCGCGGGCTTCGGGGTGGCGCTCACGATGCGCCGGCGAGCTCGGTGGGCAGTACTTTGCCATGCGTTGCATCCTCCAAGGTTGACTTGACCCTCGAGACTAGCACTGGGATCGGATCGCCTGCCATTGCGCACATAACGCCCTGTTTGCACAAAATTCGCATGTTAAATGCGTCACACTTTTATGGGGTTGGGGGTGTGGTGTGCGCAACTTAACCGCACTTATATTTGACAGTTTTCACCCTAAATGACCACACCCTTTAGACAAGCCTCAATTTGACGCAACATTGCAACCAAGGACACACTTACGAAAGCAATGCAACCCTAAAACTGCACTTCACGGGCGTTCTTTAGGTGAATTACCAGTTGCGGGCAGGTACGATGACCAGCATGACTATTCCAGCAAAACTCGCAGAAGCTCTGAACGCTCAAGTTACCGCCGAACTCGAGGCATCCTTGGTATATACCCAGCTCTCCTACGTGCTCAACGACCTTGGTCTGGTAGGCATGAGCAGCTGGATGAAGGCTCAAGCTGAAGAAGAGCTCACCCACGCACAAATGTTCGCAGACCACCTGTTGGACCGCGACTTTGTTCCGGCTATCGGGACGATCGAAGCCCCGGCCCTGTCCGTCAAAACCGCCGAAGATGCGTTCGAAGCTTCCTTGGCTCACGAGCGCAAGATTTCCGGCAAGATTCGCGCGCTGGCGGCGCTCGCCCAAGAAGAGGGCGACTTTGATTCCCGCCCGCTGCTTGACACCTTCCTTTCCGAGCAGATCGAAGAAGAGGCTACCGTCAAGGAGATCCTCGACCGCCTGCGTTTGGTCAGCCACGGCCAGGACGGCTCCGGCCTGCTGCGTATCGACGCCGAGTTGAGCTCCCGCGACTCCGACTAAACGTTGATCCACGAAAAGCCCCGCCATTGGCGCGGGGCTTTTTCTATTGCCGTGCATCAAGTTTCTTCGGGAGCGCGGGGTGTGGTGTTGCGGCGAGGATTCGAGGCGAGGCCGGGCGGCCTGGGGGTTCGGCCACCCGGTGGGCGAGGTCGGGAAGGGACGTTTTCCCACGATCGTCCCCTAGGGGGCCGCTAACGCCCTTCCCAGTGCGGCATGACACCCGAAATTACCGAGCCAAATTTAGGTAGCGCACTTCACATGAAATTTTTTACACACAAATCGCCGATTCGGTGTAATTTTCATCATCCGGGGCCGCCCAGGGCCGCCGCCGCGATATTTTTTACACCGATTTCGGGATTTTGATGTAAAAAATATCGGTAGACAACGTTCAACTCGTCTCCGAGAATAGGTCGCGGACAACACACCGGCTCCGAATCAGGTCGCGGGTCAAAATGCAGGGGTACCTGAGGTACCCAAAGCCCAATTCAAGGCCTTAAACGGCAAGAATGCTTTGCGCACAATCTATCACGCCTCCCAAACAGGCCTTTCCGCACCAGCCCGCGCAACCCAGCAGGCGTCAACGCGCCGCAAACCCAAACACTTACAAAGTGCAGCTCACGCAATCTTGCTGTTCGGTGCCTTGCAGGGCGGTTTGGCGCAACCGGATGTAGTAGATGGTTTTGATGCCTTTCTTCCATGCGTAGATTTGCGCCCGGTTGATGTCGCGCGTCGTGGCGGTGTCTTTGAAAAACAGGGTTAGCGAAAGTCCCTGGTCAACGTATTTTGTGGCCACGGCGTAGGTGTCTATGAGTTTTTCGTACCCGATGTCGTAGGCGTCCCGGTAGTATTCCCGGTTTTCGTTGGTCATGTAGGGCGCCGGGTAGTACACGCGCCCGATTTTGCCTTCCTTGCGGATTTCGATGGGCGCGGCGATCGGGTGGATCGACGAGGTCGAATTATTAATGTATGAGATCGACCCAGTGGGCGGCACGGCCTGCAGGTAGCGGTTAAACAGCCCATGCTCCGCCACATCCGCCTTCAGTTGCGCCCAATCTTCCACGGTGGGCACCTTGATCGAGGACCCAGCGAAGATCTCCTTCACCCGCTCGGTACGCGGCGCGAAGTCCGCGGGGTCGTAGCCGTCGAAGAAGGATCCGTCGGCGTATTTGGATGTTTCAAAGCCTTCAAAGTGTTTCCCGCGTTCTTTCGCGATCAGGCACGATGCGCGTATCGCCTCGTACATCACCGCCGCGAAGTAGGCGTTTGTAAAGTCGAGGGCTTCTTCGGACCCGTAGTGAATTCGCTCTTTGCCCAGGAATCCGTGCAGATTCATTTGCCCAAGGCCGATCGCGTGTGCAGCTTCATTGCCCACGCGTATCGACGGCACCGAGTCAATCGACGTTTGCTCGGAAACGGCGGTCAGGCCACGGATTGCGGTTTCTACCGTCATGGCGAAATCGGGAGATTCGATCGCCTTGGCGATGTTCATGGAACCCAGGTTGCAGGAGATATCCTCGCCGATGTGCGCGTAGGAAAGGTCGGCGTTATAGGTGGAGGCGGTAGAGACCTGCAGGATTTCCGAGCACAGGTTCGAGTGGGTGATACGCCCCTGGATGGGGTTCGCGCGGTTTACCGTATCCTCGAACATAATATAGGGATAACCGGATTCGAATTGAATCTCGGCGAGGGTTTCAAAGAACTTGCGCGCGTTTACCTTGGTTTTGCGGATCCGCGGATCTTCGACCATCTCTTCGTAGTGCTCCGAAATGGAGACGTCGGCGAAAGGTGCGCCGTAGACGCGCTCGACGTCGTAAGGCGAAAACAGGTACATATCGTCGTTGCGCTTGGCAAGTTCGAACGTAATATCGGGAATAACCACGCCCAGCGAAAGGGTCTTAATGCGGATCTTCTCGTCGGCGTTTTCGCGCTTAGTGTCCAGGAATTTCATGATGTCCGGGTGGTGCGCATGCAGGTAGACCGCGCCCGCGCCCTGCCGAGCGCCCAGCTGGTTGGCGTAGGAGAAGGAATCCTCCAAAAGCTTCATCACGGGGATCACCCCGGAAGACTGGTTTTCGATCTTCTTAATCGGCGCACCGGATTCCCGCAGGTTGCTCAGCAGCAACGCCACCCCGCCGCCGCGCTTGGACAATTGCAAGGCAGAGTTGATGGCGCGGCCGATGGATTCCATATTGTCTTCGATGCGCAGCAGGAAGCAGGACACGGGCTCCCCGCGCTGCGCCTTGCCGCAGTTCAGGAAGGTCGGCGTGGCGGGCTGAAACCTGCCGGACATGATCTCATCCACCAGATGTTCGGCCATTTGTTCGTCACCGGCGGCGAGCGTCAGCGCCACCATGCACACGCGGTCTTCGTAGCGCTCGAGGTAGCGGCGGCCGTCGAAAGTCTTGAGCGTGTAGGAGGTGTAATACTTGTAGGCGCCCAAAAACGTGGGGAACCGGAATTTCACCGCGTAGGCGCGCTTAAATAGCTCTTTGATAAAGGCAAAGTCGTACTGCTCCACCACCGCCGGATCGTAGTAGTGGTTCTCCAGCAGGTAATCAAACTTTTCTTCCAAATCGTGGAAGAACACCGTGTTTTGATTCACGTGCTGGAGGAAATACTGGTTCGCAGCCTGGCGGTCTTTGTCAAACTGGATCTGCCTATTTTCATCGAACAGATTCAGCATTGCATTGAGCGCGTGATAGTCAAGCTGCTCGGCGGCGCTGACCGGCTCTGCAACAGTTTTCCCCAACTCAGTCACGGTGTTCTTCCTTCCTTAATTCAACAACAATGCCCGAAAACTCTATCGAGTCTCGAGCGTATCACTCGGCCCTAACCAAGCTAGCGGCCTCGATGAGCAAGCCTGAACGCCTCCACCTCTTGGTGCGTCGGCGGCTGCGCACCCACCCGCGAACAGGTGATTGCGGCTGCGGTGGCGGCATACTCCAGGATGTCCCGCCACTCCTCGGCGCCCAAACGTTCGATAACCTCGGCGGGCTTTACATCACCATCGCTGCGCGCCGCAATCTGGGCTAACAACGCGCCCATAATGGTGTCGCCCGCGCCGATGGTGTCTTGGACGTCAACGCTGAGAGCCGGGACGTCGATACGCAAACCTGTGCGGGTTTCCACGGTTAAGCCAGCCGCGCCGCGGGTGATCACGCGCACAGGCACGTCCGTTTCACCTAGGAAATCAACTTCCTCTTCGGCGAGCTTGAGCAGCGTCACATCCGGCAGCAGCGAATGCAAAAACGCGCGGTGGGCATCGGTTGCGTAGAATTCGCGAATATTTGGGTCGAGCGCAATCAGTGTGCCCTCTCCCGCGAGGCGATGCAAAAGCTCGGCGTACCGGCTTGCACCCGGCTCCAGCGCCAGCGAACACGTGCCAAAGCAGGCAATGTCCGTGGTGACGTCGGCGGGCGGGTCTACCAAGCGGTCGGCCGTGCCCTCCGTATAAAAGGTGTAGCTTGCGCTGCCGTCAACCCCGATCGAGGTAAGCGCCAAGGTTGTTGGCTCCGGCCCGCGCTGTACGTGTGTGGTGTCCACGCCCTCCGCCTGCAGCCGCGCCACCAGTGCCTCCCCGAAGGCGTCTATCGACGCCCGCGACAGGAAACGTGTGCGCGCACCCAACCGCGATGCGGTAATCGCCACATTAAATGGGCCGCCGCCAAGCGCTGGTTGCAGCGGCGCCATCGGCGCCTTTTCGACGGGCACTAGGTCCACCAGACCCTCGCCGCAGATGGTAATCATTGTTGCTCCTTTCGAGAGCTCCCCGTGAGATGTGTGAGATTTGGCAAGACGAACTGGCACCAAGTCTAGGCCGGATTCGCCCCGCGTAGCCACACAATTTCACGCATCCTGCGGCGCCTGCTCGGCCGCGACGAGCCCGAGCTTCTCCGCGTTTTCCAGCAGCCCTTGGCGGACTAGCCGGACGTCTTCATCGGTGCCCATCAGCTCGAATCGGTACACGTACGGCACCCCGGTTTTGGCGGCGATCAGGTCGCCGGCCTTGCCGAAGTCGGTGCCAAAGTTGGCGTTGCCGCCGGCGATCACGGCCCGCAACAAACCCCGATTGTGGGGGTTGTTGAGGAAGCGGATCACCTGCACCGGCACGGGGCGGGGGTCGCCGCCGGCGATGGAGACGCCGCCGCCGTAGGTGGGGCATACCAGCACGTAGGGTTCATTGACCTCGAGCGGCGGTTCGGACTTGTGCAACGGGATCCGCGCGCTGGGAAACCCCAGCTTGGACACGAATTTATGGGTGTTTCCGGTGGCGGATGAGAAATACACGATGAGCATAACAAGCAAAAACCGCCCCGATGCGGATCACATCAAGGCGGCACCTTCGTTCTAGGCGACCTGGGCTGCCAGCCCGCGGATGCGCTCTGGGCGGAAACCGGACCAATGCTCGCCGTTCGCCTCGACGACCGGTGCCTGCAGGTAGCCCAGCGCGAGGACGTAGTCGCGGGCGTCATCGTCCATGCTGATGTCTACGAGGGTGTAGTCGAGGCCGGCACGGTCAAGAGCCTTCTTGGTGGCGGTGCATTGAACACAGGCAGGCTTACTGTAGACGGTGATAGCCATGATCTCTTCCTTTACATCAGCAACTGGACTAAAAACTTAAGAAACAAACCGGACGCTTCGCCCCTTGGAGGCGGGTCCCAAACCTCGGCGGGAATCTTCCCGACGACATGAAGAAACACTATACTTTGTGGCAAAATAGCGCAACCTCCACAATATGTAGTGGCTCCGCCCGAGGAATCCCCAGCATGTAATTCGATACCACACAACATGTTGCCCTCAGTTTTCAGAATTTGTAGTGCACAACCTAAACGCGGCGGGTGGGCGTTGCGGCGGCGCACACGAAAGCCCCTGCTCGCCTCCGAAAAACCAGGCAAAAATGTGACTCATGCCATAATTACATCGGTGTAGGAAATGCCACAGCACATCTTCTCACGTTCCACAAATCGCCGCCCGCCCTCGCTCCCCCCTCCCCACACCACCTTAAGAATGCCTGATTATCGGCATAAAAACACCACCCTCCGCACAAAGATTGAAAGCTTGTGCGAAGGGTGGTGAACGGGAACCAGCTTAGCCCTGGCGAGCCTTGAAGCGCGGCTCCTTCTTGTTAATCACGTAAACTTTGCCGCGGCGGCGCACAACCTGGGCGCCCGGCTTGTTCTTCAGCGACCGAAGTGACTTACGGACCTTCATCGGGCGCTCCTTTCTGCATTCGCGTTTCGCAGGCCGCACGCGCGCGCACGCGCAGCTTTGCATGTTCGATTCGCATGAGCGGATACCACAAAATATCCAGCTATGACACGAGGGAACATATTAATCCATGCCGTGAGAAAACACCAAACCCAGCGCCTACACTGGAATACATGCCTCAACTCCCGATTCGCCAGGAAATACTCGAACGCCTGCACACAAAACCGACCATCGACGCCGCCGCTGAGGTGGTGGAACGCGTGGCCTTCCTCGCCGACTATCTGCGCACCACCGGTTTGCAGGGCTACGTGCTCGGCATTTCCGGGGGCCAGGATTCCACCCTTGCGGGCCGCCTCGCGCAGCTTGCCGTGGAGCGTGTTCGCGCCGCCGGGTTCCACGCCGAGTTTTGGGCGTTGCGGCTGCCCTACGGCGTGCAGGCGGACGAGAAGGATGCCCAGATCGCGCTCGAATTTATCCGCCCCGATTACACCGGCACCATCAATATTAAGGAGGCTGTCGACGCCGCGTCCGCCGCCACCGCCGCAGCCCTCCGCCAGCGTTCGCTCACAGATTTCAATCGGGGCAATATCAAGGCGCGGCAGCGCATGATTATGCAATACGCCGTCGCCGGGGAGCTTGGTCTCGCCGTCATTGGCACCGATCATGCGGCCGAAAACATCACTGGGTTCTATACCAAGTTCGGCGATGGCGCCGCCGATATCCTGCCGCTCGCCGGGCTATCCAAGCGCCAAGGCGCCGCCCTTCTCGCACATTTGGGCGCACCGCCCTCCACCTGGAATAAGGTGCCCACCGCCGATCTTGAGGACGACCGTCCGGCCCTCCCCGACGAGGTAGCCCTGGGTGTAACCTACCCCCAGATTGACGCCTACATTGAGGGGCAGGACGTCGATACGCAAACCGCCGAACGTCTCGAACACTTGTGGCTGGTTGGCGAACACAAACGCCACCTTCCTGTCACCCCTCACGACAGTTGGTGGCGGCGCTGAGCTGGGTTAACGGAAGCTAGTACCGCTCTGGTTCATCGCCCAGCAGAAAAGAACGTCCCGAAATTTCGTTCGGAGTGATCTTCACGTAATTGTATTTGAGCGTAGGAAGCCAAGGATTGAGCGGCAAGCTATCCGCGTAGGAAATCTCCTCACTGCGGGTGAGCAATTTGGCATTGCCTTTGATCACCACAGACCAGGCGGTTTCCACGTCCACATGATCGACCTCGAACAAGACGTCGCTATTAAGCGCAACGGTGAACACCTTGTTCCCCTCCGCCGAACGTATGTACACACATCCCTGGTCGACGACATAATTCACCGGGAAAATGTCCATTTCGTCCTTGCGGCGCACCACAATGCGACCCAATTCCTGCGACGATAAGAGCTGATAGCACTCATCTTCGTTCAGGACTTTCACTACTTCATTCTGCTCAGCCATAAACCTATTGTTCCACCCAAGTCGAACGTTCGTGGCAGAAACCCCCGCTCGGGGGGCACTAACGGGCGTGCCCCACAGACTCGGAAACGCCGCCGCTAAGCCTATTTACGCTGTTCATAAAGTCCACAATACGTTGATCGGTCCACTTTTCAGTTGGGCGCTGCTCAATGTGCGAGAAGATCGATGTCGCAACAATTATCGACGCCCGCGACCACTCCGCCGTATTCGAACTACCGAACGCCCGCAGCGGGAAGGTGTCAAATAACGCTTGCTGGCCCACTTCCTCCATGGACAGCAATCCCAAGAGCGACACAGACACCGATTGGGCCAAAGTTTCGAACCCATCCGGCCCCGAAAGGGGGCGCACGAGGCGGAAGCCAAATAGGTCCGCAAACGCCGCGTAGGTCCGGCCCCGCTCCTTCATCGACTCTTCGAACACCTGCGTCAATTTGGTGATAATCGAGGCGCGCAATTTGGCATCATCGATCGCGTCCTTTGCCTTTAAAAGCATCCGGAACGCGCACCACTCCTCCGAAGCGTGCAGCAGGCGCACATCCTCCATGACGCTCGCCCGGATCAATTCCACCGCCAGATCGCGACGAATCTGCCGATCCCCCAATACTCCGGCATGCTCCTGGATCAGCTCCACCGCGTCCCCGATCAGCGATTCCTCATCCGGGTACGGCAAATCAATGCGTTGCGACAATTGTTCCAGCGCATCCCAATACAATTGGTGCCTGCGCCCCTTCCACCGGCTTTTGGCCTTGGTCATTGGCACACCCGCGCACTTGACCACATCTTCGAACGGTATGCCGTCCACCCCTCGGGAAATCCCACGCTCATATGCAAGCTCGATCACTGCATCAACCATGCAGAATTCTAATTCCCCATCTTGGAACCGGGCATCACTCATGTGGCCAAAGTAGCATGAGAGATAAACGAATCGAGGTCAAGTACCACGAAAGGGGCTAGGCAAACATGAAGGCTCTAATTCTCCACGAATCCTACTTCGGCAACACCAAAACCGTCGCCGAATCCATCGCCGCCGGAATCAGCGACCGCGGCGTAACCACCCTAGTCACCCCAATCGCCGACGCGCCCGACGAATTACCCGAAGACCTAGACATTCTGATCCTCGGCGCTCCGACCCACGACCGGAAACTCCCCAGCGCCGCGTCGCGCGACAAAGCCGTTGCTGCCGGTGGCGCACCCACCTCACGCGGCGTGGCGGATTGGCTCGACCAAGCGGAGTTGCCCGAACACCTCTATATCGCGGTATTCGATACCTCCACCGGCAAGAACTGGCTCAGCGGCTCCGCCGCCAAACGCATGGCAAAACTCCTCGGCCAGCGCAAGCCCCCGCTGAAACCCATCCTCAAAACCTTCCTGGTTTCCGGCAACGAGGGCCCTCTCGCCGACGGGGAACTCGACGCCGCCCGCACCTGGGGCCGTTTGCTCGCCGCCGATGCCCGCCAAAAGCACCTCCAAAATCAATGAGTTTCCGCGGTAACCTCAACCGCGCCAGCCCGCCGAGCCAATGAGTTCGGCGGGCCTTAATACTTCCTACCCCTAGCTCCGCTCCCACACCGATAGGTTGCGCACAACCCACCCTGCCAGATCTGCCTCATGCACATCTGACACGGCAGTTTTGCGCTCCTGCGGAAACACCGTCCCAAGCATCCCGGCGTGTCGAATCTGCCTGAGCGTGGAAAATCGTCGACTGATTTCGGCCCCCAAATCACCACATCACCATTGGGGTTTGTGCAACCGTGGGCCCACACGAGACCAATCACTGACCAGCCCCAGCGCGGCCGTTCCACACATGCAAGGTCGAATTTTCCCGAACCATCGGCCCTGCCAGATCTGCCTCAGGCACATCTGACGCGGCAGTTTTGCGCTCCTGCGGAAACACCGCCCCAAGCATCCCGGCATGTCGAATCTGCCTGACCAAGGATTCGTGAGCCGCCGACGGCAGCAAAATCACAACGACGAAGCGCAACCGCCGGAGTCTGGGCACGCAGCGGGCACAAAATCCTGAACCTCCGGATTTCGATTTTCTCGCGCGCACTTTGAATCTTTTCGAACCATCGGCCCTGCCAGATCTGCCTCAGGCACATCTGACACGGCCGTTTTGCGCTCCTGCGGAAACACCGTCCCGAGCACCCCGGCATGTCAAATCTGCCTGACCAGCAGTTTTCCAAGGGTGGCGACCGCGGCGCAACGACAGCAACGAAGCGGCATCGAGCACTTCGCCGCGTCGAGCACTTCGCCGCGTCGAGCACTTCGCCGCGTCGAGCACTTGGCGGCACAGCAAAAGAACCTTGCCCCAGGGAAATCCCAGGACAAGGTTCGAAAGCTTGGATTTGGTGGAGCTAACGGGATTCGAACCCGTGACCCCCACACTGCCAGTGTGGTGCGCTACCAGCTGCGCCATAGCCCCAAGTATTAGGTTGTACAAGCGGTGTTGCTTGTAGTGGAGCTAACGGGATTCGAACCCGTGACCCCCACACTGCCAGTGTGGTGCGCTACCAGCTGCGCCATAGCCCCTAGGTGTCGTATGCGACTCTCCACAATTTACACGCAGGAAGGGGCGCAGCCAAATCCGCTGCTCAACAGTTTTGCCACGGCAAAGGCAACGATCAAGCCTGCGGCACTTAGCGGAAATGCAGTCGGCCACGCAAAAGCCCTTACGCTGTGCTTTCGGCAGCGTAAGGGCTTTGGTGATTTTGAAAAAGGGGGTTAGTTGCCGCCGGTGACGGTGGCAACCCAGTTATCTAGCGGGACGTCTTCGCCGTTGTAGATCACGTGCGGCGAGGAGACCTTGCCGATTTCGCCTTCGAGTTTCTTGGTGGCGGCTTCGGCGGACTTGACGTAGTCCTCATGCTTTTCGCCGCCCTCCGAGATCTTCTTCACCACGTCGTCGGCAACGCCCATTTTCTCGGCGGCGCGGGCGAATTCGGCGTCGCCCCAACCGCTCAGGTTTGCCTGCTCGGCCATCAGCGCGGCGCGGAAATTCCAGTAGTTCTTGGCATCGCCAGCTTGGGCGATCCGCTGCGCTGCGGCACCTGCGCGGGAGGACTGGCCGTCCGTGCTGCCACGGTCGAGGAAGTTCAGGCTGTGCACCTTCACGATGAGCTTGCCATCCTCGATGGCCTTCTTCATGTCGGCGTCAGTGAACTCGGCGAGCTTGGCGCAAGCCGGGCAGGAGAAGTCCTCGTAAAGATCAACGGTGGGGGTGGAATCGTTCGCCTTCGAGGACTTCAACACCGTGGCGTTGTCTTCGTACTTCAGGTCGAATGAAACGTTTTCCTGCTCGCGATCGACAAAGACGTCCGTCTTCGCGTCCTTTCCGCTGATCACAATGTATCCCACGAGCGCGACTGCGAGGAGCAGCACAACAAGCAACGCCCAAAGGAATCCGTTGCCCTTCTCGTTAGGGTTTTTTACTTTCTTGCTCACTTGGTTCCTTTTAACGTTTTAGGGGTAAATGGCGAATCGCCGGAACGGACGATAAGCCGTCCACGCCGCCATTGCAATGAACACCAGGTCTCTGAGAATCTCCCACAGGTAAGTCCACCCTGTCACGGATTCATCGTAACCGCCACCGCCAAAGCAACCACAGTCAATGCTAAGACCGCGGGCCCAAGCGGAGGCGATTCCTCCAATGAATCCAAGAAAGATTAAGGCGGAAATAATCCCAGTCCACCGCAGAAATACCCCAAGGATAAGAAGTACACCAAGCGCAATCTCTAGCGGCGGCAAAATCTCAGCAATGAGGTAGCTGGTTTGTGCGTCAAATATCTCATAGGCAACCACCGACTGGCGGGTTTCCATGGGGTCGATAATTTTCAGCCATCCACTCACAATCCACACGGCGGCGAGGCCAAACCGCGCAATCGCGGAAACAATCTCGCTCACGGTGCCCAACGAGGGCGTCGATACGTTTTTTACGGCTGTAGACACAGTCCCCCACAATAGCAAACTCCCCTCCTATCACAGGAGAGGAGTTTTGGCGAATGATAGATATATCAACTAAGCACCGAGAACGGAGCTTACCAATTCCTGAGCTTCGGTCTGCACCTTAGCCAAGTGCTCCGCGCCCAGGAAGGACTCGGCGTAAATCTTGTACTTATCCTCCGTCCCGGAAGGCCGCGCCGCAAACCAGGCGTTTTCTGTGCAAACCTTCAGGCCGCCGATCGGCGCACCGTTTCCGGGGGCGGCGGTAAGTTTCGCGGTGATCGCCTCGCCCGCCAAGGTCGATGCGGTGACCTGTTCGGGAGAGAGCTTCTTCAGTAGCGCTTTCTGCTCGCGATTCGCCTCGGCGTCAGTACGCGCGTAGGCGGGGGCACCGTATTTCTCGGCGAGCTCGGCGTAACGCTGCGAAGGCGTCTTGCCCGTCACGGCGATGATTTCGGAGGCGAGGAGGTCAAGGATAATGCCGTCCTTGTCCGTGGACCACACCGTGCCGTTGTGGCGGAGGAAGGAAGCCCCCGCGGATTCCTCGCCGCCGAAGCCCACCGAACCGTCGATCAGGCCTGGGACGAACCACTTGAAGCCCACCGGCACCTCGATAAGGGTGCGGCCCAGCTCGGCCACCACGCGGTCAATCATGGAGGAGGAAACCAAGGTCTTACCCACGGCGGTATCCGCCCCCCAACCCGGCCGGTGTCCGAACAGGTACTCGATTGCAACGGCGAGGTAGTGGTTCGGGTTCAGCAACCCGGCGTCCGGCGTAACAATGCCGTGGCGGTCCGCGTCTGCGTCATTGCCGGTGGCGATATCGAACTTATCCCGATTGTGCACCAGCGAGGCCATGGAGTTCGGCGAAGAGCAATCCATGCGGATCTTGCCATCCGTGTCCAACGTCATAAAACGCCAGGTAGCGTCCACGCGCGGGTTCACCACCGTCAAATCCAGGCCGTGCGCCTCGCCGATAGCGCCCCAATAATCCACGGAGGCCCCACCCATCGGGTCCGCGCCGATACGCACGCCGGCGTTTTTGATCACCTCAAGGTCGACCACGTTCGGCAGATCCGCGATATAGGTTTGCAGATACTCGTACTTGGTGGCGCGCGGATCCAACACCCCTTCGACCGGCACCCTGCTCACGTCCGCGAGGCCGCCCCGCAGGATTTCGTTAGCGCGCGCGGCGATCCAATCCGTGGCGTCGGTGTCCGCCGGCCCGCCGTTCGGGGGATTGTATTTGAAGCCACCGTCCCGCGGCGGGTTGTGGGAAGGCGTGATCACAATGCCGTCCGCGCGCTTGGGGTCCGTGCCGGTGACGCCGCCATCCAGCTTGGCGTTGTGGGCCAGGATGGCATGCGATACGGCAGGGGTCGGCGTGTAGCGGCCCGCGGCGTCGACAAACACGGTGAGGCCGTGCGCGAGCAGTACCTCCAACGCGGAAACCATCGCGGGTTCCGAAAGCGCGTGCGTATCGCGGCCGATAAACACGGGCCCGCTGATGCCGGCGCGCTGACGGAACTCAACGATGGCCTGCGTGGTGGCCAAAATGTGATTCTCATTAAATGCACTGTCGAGCGAGCTCCCCCGGTGCCCCGACGTACCAAAAACAACCTGCTGGTCCGGATTTTCCGCATCCGGCTGACGAGTGTAGTATGCCGTGACCAGCTCGGCAATATCGATTAAATCGCGGTCTTGAGCGAGTTGACCTGCGCGTTCGTGTGCCATAGTGTCCTTCCAAATCCTGCAGAGGCGAATAGTCAAAAGTGCGTGTCCACGTGGCGGCGACACCCTTTCCACCATCTTCCTCCCTTTTGCCCGCCCGCGCACAGGATTTTTGTTTCGCCGCCCGAATTTGCCCGGCTGCGTCCGCCCCGCTCCCCCGGCCGTTATTTATCGCGGCGCCGCAGCAGCAGCCCGAGCAACACGCACAGCACCAACAGCAGCACCACAAGCCCCGCGATGACCAGCGGCATGTCCCGCACCAAGTCCACCGTCACTTGCAAACTCCCGTTCGGAGGCGTGGTTTGCGGCAGCTCCGGGCGCCCCACCGCACTTATCGACGCCACGCCTACCGCACCCCCGTGCAGCGGTGCCACGCCGTAGATCATCGCGCTGCGCCAAATTGAACACATCAATCCCCCGCCCATTGCGACCGCAAATACGGCGAATGCTGCACCGAACTTCCGTTTTCGGTGAGTATAAAATCGCGCTAACATACCGCGATACTAACAATAGGCATAATCGCACGCAAATAAACAATGAAATGGAAATGATAACAGCATGAAATAGCCTTAATATGGCAGCGCGTTCGCTGCTTGCTACACGCACGGCAAATTGTGTACGTGATTGCTTAAGGACACAATTCAATAACAGCGCCGGCGGGCTGCGGGAGCGCGTTTGCATTTGGGTAATGTAGCCATCAACATAAAACGCATTCGTTGTGGAATAAGAATTCGAACGACCCAGAAAACTTGCGACAGGTTGACAAATCCACGGCACGCCGAAAGGGGCCGGAAAACAACGCCGGGAAGCAATCGCGCGGGACTCGTGGTGTAATCGGAACCATGAACCCGGAAAACTTTCGCGCAACAGAATCCATTGTCATCGACGCCACGCCCGACGCCATCTACGACACCGTCAGCGACGTCACCCGCACCGGCGAATGGAGCCCCATCGTAGAAACCTGCTGGTGGGAAGACCCCCGCGACGGCGACCCGCACATCGGCGACGCCTTCCACGGGCGCAACGTCACGCCCGAGCGCACCTGGGAAACCCGCTGCGTGGTCACCGCCGCCGACCGCCCCCACACCTTCGCTTGGAGCGTAGCCGACGGCGTAGTCAACTGGGGCTTCCACATCGCTCCCGCCGAAGTCGGATCCACCCTCACCGAAACCTGGGAAGTCACCGAAAAGGGCTTCGAATTCTTCCGGAATAAATACGGCGAGGAGGCCGACACCGCACTCGAAGACCGCCGCCAGGCCGCCCTCTCCGGCATCCCCGCCACCCTCGCCCGCATCAAAGAAATCCTAGAATCCTGACCCGCCCACGTCCGGCGGGGTTTTAGGAGCGGGGCGGGAGGCGAGGCGTCGATAAGCTAACCAAAGCCGACGCAGCGGACGGAACCCTTCACCTGGCCCGAACGGCCGTCTGTAAACGTAGCCGGCGCGTCAAACACAATCTCCTCCCCCCGCTTCGACGCCGGCACGCCCAACGCCTCCACCACCAGGCCAGAACGGTCCGCATACACGTCCACCGCGTCATCCGCATACGCAATCTCAATCAAACTCGGGCGTTCCGAATCCTGCAACGCATCCAACACCACATGAATCGAACCCGACTGGCCATGCTCACACTTCACACTCGCGCCCGAAAACGAACTCGCCGAATTCTGCGCGGTGAACTGGATACTATTCACATCCGTGAGGCCGCACGCCGATAAACTCCCGGCGGCAAACCCTAAAGTTACAGCAACGGAAACATAACGATTCATACCTCTTAGAGTGACGGCGGGCTGAAAAAGTTACACGGAGGGGCGCGGGGGCTTGGTGTGTGGTCGGCTGGTCACTCTCCGGTAGGTTGTGCACAACCCTTCTTCGTCGGGTTTGTCTGGCGGGGTGCGTGTGAGCAAGGTCGGGGCGTTAAAGAGCTGTGGCGACCTGCGGAAATAATGTGTGCGGGGTGGGGTGCGGATCTGCCTGAGGCACATCTGACATGGGTGATTTGGTGAGCTGGGGAAACAACGCCGATTTAGAAGCGGTGTGTCGAATCTGCCTGGGCGCGGGTTATTGGTTGGCCGTTGAGCTGTTGATCGGGGCGTATGCGGCCAGTCCATGATGGTGTGCGATTCAAACCCGGCGGCGGCATCGGGGCTGCCTGCACGAGTTGTGATTCGGTAGGTACCGATTGTTCTGGTGTGCGCAGGCGAGGTCGAGACGCCGACAAGCCTCGGCGACCTGCGGAAACAATGTCTCCGGGGTGGGGGTGTGGATCTGCCTGAGGCAGATCTGACAGGGGTATTTTGGCGACCTGGGAAAACGACGCTGCTTCGGAAGCGGTGTGTCGAATCTGCCTGAGCTGGGTACGAGTGGGCGAGGTCGAAACGCCGACCAGCTGTCGCAACCTGCGGAAACAATATTTACGGGACGGAATGCGAATCTGCCTGAGGCAGATCTGACAAGGGTGATTTCGCGACTTGGGGAAACGCTGCTGCTTCGGAAGCGGTGTGTCGGATCTGCCTCGGCAAGGGTTATGGCGGCCTGTTGAATCACGTACGATCATCGTTCCTAGGCTGTTGATCTGGTGATTGGGGCGTATGCGGCCGGTCCATGATGGTGTGCGATTCAAACCCGGCGGCGGCATCGGGGCTGCTTGCACGAGTTGTGGTTCGGTAGGTACCGATTGTTCTGGTGTGCGCAGGCGAGGTCGAGACGCCGACAAGCCTCGGCGACCTGCGGAAACAATGTCTCCGGGGTGGGGGTGTGGATCTGCCTGAGGCAGATCTGACAGGGGTATTTTGGCGACCTGGGAAAACGACGCTGCTTCGGACGCGGCGTGTCGGATCTGCCTGGGCGAGAGGTGCACAAGCGAGGTTAGGGCGCCGAAAAGCTGTAGCAACCTGCGGAAACAATGTCTGGGGGTGGGGTGCGAATCTGCCTGAGGCACATCTGCCATGGGCGTTTTGGCGACCTAGGGAAACGACGCCGATTGGGAAGCGGCGTGTCGGATCTGCCTGGGCGCGGGTTATGGCGGCCTGTTGAATCACGTACGATCATGGTTGCTAGGCTGTTGATCTGGTGATCGGGATATGTGCGGCCGGCCGAAGGGTGGTGTGCGATCCGCACTCTGCGGCGGCATCGGGGCTGCCGATACAGGTTGTGGTGCGGTAGTTGCCGACTGTTGTCCGATCGTTGAGTCTGCTCAGGCAGATGTGACGGGCCACTTCTGCATTCCTGGGGAAATGCCACCGTTCGACGGCCGGTGTGTCGAATCTGCCTGAGCTGGGTGCGCGCGGGCGAAGTCGGGACGTTAAAGAGCTTCGGCGACCTGCGGAAACAATGGTTACGAGGTGGGGGGCGAATCTGCCTGAGGCACATCTGACAGGGGCGGTTTGGCGTCCTGGGGATTTGTTGCCGATTGAGAAGCGGTGTGTCGGATCTGCCTGGGGCGGATGTGACGCGGCGCGGTGGTTGGTGTGTCGGGTTTGCGTGGGCGCGGCCCCCTATCGCGCCCTGATTCCTGTTGTGTTTTCGTGTTTGTGTTGTCTTGGTGGGTGTAGACGCGAAAACGGCCCGGTTGGTGTGTCCGGGCCGTTAGTGTGTTTGGTTTTGGTGTCGGCGGTGTCCTACTCTCCCACACACTGCCGTGTGCAGTACCATTGGCGCTGGTGGGCTTAGCTTCCGGGTTCGGGATGGGTCCGGGCGTTTCCCCGCCGCTGTTGCCACCGACAAGTTTTTGGTTTTTGGGGTGGTGTTGGTGGTGGATACTGTGTAGTGGACGCGTGGTGGTTGTTGGTGTTCGGTGGATTAGTACCGGTCATCTGAGCACCTTGCGGTGCGTGCAATTCCGGCCTATCGACCCCATGTTCTGTGGGGCACCTGGTTGATGAAACGTTATCTTGGAAGGGGCTTCCCGCTTAGATGCTTTCAGCGGTTATCCCGTCCGTACGTAGCTAACCAGCCGTGCCACGGGCGTGACAACTGGCGCACTAGAGGTACGTCCGTCCCGGTCCTCTCGTACTAGGGACAGCGTTCCGCACGTTTCTGCGCGCGCGGCGGATAGAGACCGAACTGTCTCACGACGTTCTAAACCCAGCTCGCGTGCCGCTTTAATGGGCGAACAGCCCAACCCTTGGGACCTACTCCAGCCCCAGGATGCGACGAGCCGACATCGAGGTGCCAAACCATCCCGTCGATATGGACTCTTGGGGAAGATCAGCCTGTTATCCCCGGGGTACCTTTTATCCGTTGAGCGACACCGCTTCCACAAGCCGGTGCCGGATCACTAGTCCCTACTTTCGTATCTGCTTGACGTGTCAGTCTCGCAGTGAAGCTTCCTTGTGCACTTACACTCTGCCACCTGATTGCCAACCAGGCTGAGGAAACCTTTGGGCGCCTCCGTTACTCTTTGGGAGGCAACCGCCCCAGTTAAACTACCCACCAGGCACTGTCCCTGACCCGGATCACGGGCCGAGGTTGAAGATACCCAATACGATCAGAGTGGTATTTCAACTTGCGACTCCCACACCACTGGCGTGGCGTGTTCACAGTCTCCCACCTATCCTACACAAACCGTATCGAATATCAATACCAAGCTATAGTGAAGGTCCCGGGGTCTTTTCGTCCTGCCGCGCGTAACGAGCATCTTTACTCGTAGTGCAATTTCGCCGGGTCTGTGGTTGAGACAGCAGGGAAGTCGTTACGCCATTCGTGCAGGTCGGAACTTACCCGACAAGGAATTTCGCTACCTTAGGATGGTTATAGTTACCACCGCCGTTTACTGGGGCTTAAATTCTCCGCTTCGCTTGACGCTCACGGGTCCTCTTAACCTTCCAGCACCGGGCAGGCGTCAGTCCGTATACCTCGACTTATCGTCTTCGCACGGACCTGTGTTTTTAGTAAACAGTCGCTTCCCTCTATTCTCTGCGGCCTGGCCACGCGCACCCACCGCCAAGGGTGGGCCACCCAACCAGGCCCCCCTTCTCCCGAAGTTACGGGGGCATTTTGCCGAGTTCCTTAACCACAGTTCTCCCGATCGCCTTAGTATTCTCTACCTGACCACCTGTGTCGGTTTGGGGTACGGGCCGCACATGCACTCACTAGAGGCTTTTCTCGGCAGCAGAGGATCATCAACATCCCCAACAAGTTGGGTACGCATCACGTCTCACCCATACCTGTGTGGCGGATTTGCCTACCACACGGGCTACACGCTTACACCACAATCCAATCAGTGGCTTGACTACCTTCCTGCGTCACCCCATCGCTTGGCTACTACCAGCTCAGATCCCACGCAACCACAAGCCACACACACCACCAACCACAAAAGCTGGCAGCACACATAACCTAGGCCGGGTGGTTAGTATCACTGATTCACCATGGGCGCACACATGCGGGTACGGGAATATCAACCCGTTATCCATCGACTACGCCTGTCGGCCTCGCCTTAGGTCCCGACTCACCCTGGGAAGATGAACTTGACCCAGGAACCCTTGGTCATCCGGCGGACGAGTTTCCCACTCGTCATTCGCTACTCATGCCTGCATTCTCACTCGCATCCACTCCACCACACGATCACTCGGCAGCTTCCACGCAAACACGACGCTCCCCTACCCACCAACCCCAACAAGGGCCGGTGCCGCGGCTTCGGCGGTGTACTTGAGCCCCACTGAATTGTCGGCGCAGAACCACTCGACCAGTGAGCTATTACGCACTCTTTCAAGGATGGCTGCTTCTAAGCCAACCTCCTGGCTGTCTTCGCGATCCCACATCCTTTTCCACTTAGTACACGCTTCGGGGCCTTAGCCGGCGATCTGGGCTGTTTCCCTCTCGACTACGAAGCTTATCCCCCGCAGTCTCACTGCTACGCTCTCACCTTGCCGGCATTCGGAGTTTGGCTGGCATCGCTAAGATGATAGTCCCGCATCAACCATCCAGTCGCTCTACCTCCAGCAAGAAACACGCAACGCTGCACCTAAATGCATTTCGGGGAGAACCAGCTATCACGGAGTTTGATTGGCCTTTCACCCCTACCCACAACTCATCCCCTCAGTTTTCAACCTAAGTGGGTTCGCGCCTCCACAGCGTCTTACCGCTGCTTCACACTGGCCATGGGTAGATCACTCCGCTTCGGGTCCAGAACATGCCACTGACACACCCTCTTAGGATTCGCTTTCGCTACGGCTACCACACCATACGYGTTAACCTCGCGACATGCCGCTGACTCGCAGGCTCATTCTTCAAAAGGCACGCCATCACACACCCAGRCCACMMAASGCRRCRGRCCATGCTCTGACGGCTTGTAGGCACACGGTTTCAGGTACTCTTTCACTCCCCTCCCGGGGTACTTTTCACCATTCCCTCACGGTACTTCTCCGCTATCGGTCACACTGAGTATTCAGGCTTACCGGGTGGTCCCGGCAGATTCACAGCAGATTCCACGAGCCCACTGCTACTCGGGAATACGATCAAGCACAACACGCCACATTTTCAGGTACGGGACTCTCACCCACTCCGGCAGACCATTCCAAGCCACTTCCCCTAACACAACGCACCACACCACAAGCACGGCAGCACTTGCAACAACCGCATCCCACAACCCCACACACGCAACCCCTGCCGAGTCTCACACGCGCATGGTTTAGCCAACATCCACGTTCGCTCGCCACTACTAGCGGAATCACAYATTGTTTTCTCTTCCTACGGGTACTAAGATGTTTCACTTCCCCGCGTCACCACCACACCAGCTATTTCATTCACCAGCACAGCGACCATGCACAACCATGGCCAGGTTACCCCATTCGGACACCCTCGGATCAACGCTCAATTGACAACTCCCCGAGGCTTAACGCAGCCTTTCACGTCCTTCATCGGCTCAGCATACCAAGGCATCCACCGTGTGCCCTTCCAACACAACAACACACACAAACAATAAAGATGCTCGCGTCCACTATACAGTTCCACAAACAACACCAAAACAACCACAACACACACCCCAACCAACCCAACAAACACATCAGATCAATCAGAACATGCATATATCTGTGCCTGCCCCAGACACCCAACAGCGCGCCACGAATGCCCCATCATCATCAACCAACCACAACCATCAAGTAGTAACCAACAGTTTGGAAGTCCACCTGGAAAAAACAAAAAACAAAACAGTGCTGCACACATATTCAGCGGCCACCACCTACAGCAACCACCACACACAGCACCACACAAAAAAGCTCCTTAGAAAGGAGGTGATCCAGCCGCACCTTCCGGTACGGCTACCTTGTTACGACTTCGTCCCAATCGCCAATCCCACCTTCGACCACTCCCCCCAGCAAACGCTGGTTAGGCCATGGGCTTCGGGTGTTACCAACTTTCATGACGTGACGGGCGGTGTGTACAAGGCCCGGGAACGTATTCACCGCAGCATTGCTGATCTGCGATTACTAGCGACTCCGACTTCATGGGGTCGAGTTGCAGACCCCAATCCGAACTGAGGCCGGCTTTCAAAGGGATTCGCTCCACCTCACGGTCTCGCAACCCACTGTACCGACCATTGTAGCATGTGTGAAGCCCTGGACATAAGGGGCATGATGATTTGACGTCATCCCCACCTTCCTCCGAGTTGACCCCGGCAGTCTCTCATGAGTCCCCACCATCACGTGCTGGCAACATAAGACAAGGGTTGCGCTCGTTGCGGGACTTAACCCAACATCTCACGACACGAGCTGACGACAACCATGCACCACCTGTATACAAGCCACAAGGGAAACACCATCTCTGGCGCGATCCTGCATATGTCAAGCCCAGGTAAGGTTCTTCGCGTTGCATCGAATTAATCCACATGCTCCGCCGCTTGTGCGGGCCCCCGTCAATTCCTTTGAGTTTTAGCCTTGCGGCCGTACTCCCCAGGCGGGGCGCTTAAAGCGTTAGCTACGGCACAGAAGTCGTGGAAGACCCCCACACCTAGCGCCCACCGTTTACGGCATGGACTACCAGGGTATCTAATCCTGTTCGCTACCCATGCTTTCGCTCCTCAGCGTCAGTTACTGCCCAGAGACCTGCCTTCGCCATCGGTGTTCCTCCTGATATCTGCGCATTTCACCGCTACACCAGGAATTCCAGTCTCCCCTACAGCACTCAAGTTATGCCCGTATCGCCTGCACGCCCGAAGTTAAGCCCCGGAATTTCACAGACGACGCGACAAACCACCTACGAGCTCTTTACGCCCAGTAATTCCGGACAACGCTCGCACCCTACGTATTACCGCGGCTGCTGGCACGTAGTTAGCCGGTGCTTCTTCTCCAGGTACCGTCACCAAAAAAGCTTCGTCCCCAGCGAAAGAGGTTTACAACCCGAAGGCCGTCATCCCTCACGCGGCGTCGCTGCATCAGGCTTGCGCCCATTGTGCAATATTCCCCACTGCTGCCTCCCGCAGGAGTCTGGGCCGTATCTCAGTCCCAATGTGGCCGTACACCCTCTCAGGCCGGCTACCCGTCGACGCCTTGGTAGGCCATTACCCCACCAACAAGCTGATAGGCCGCAAGCTCATCCCACACCAGCCCCCAAAACAGAAGCCTTTCCACCATGACACACAAAAGCATGGTCCTATCCAGTATTAGACCCAGTTTCCCAGGCTTATCCCAAAGTGCAGGGCAGATCACCCACGTGTTACTCACCCGTTCGCCACTCGAGCACCCCAACCAAAGCCAGGGCCTTTCCGTACGACTTGCATGTGTTAAGCACGCCGCCAGCGTTCGTCCTGAGCCAGGATCAAACTCTCCACAAAAACAAAATCAGCTTAAATGAAAAGCCAAACCCCAACAAAAAACAAACAACCAACAAAACAATCAGTTGTCCAAAAAAACAAAAACAAAACAGTTGAAAAACCAATCCCAACCATCCCACTGCGACCAGCCCAAAGCCAGCTCACGAAGCACAAACCCCGCCAGCAACCAAACCAACCACAACAAAACAGCCACAACCAGCCAACAACAACAAAACAAACATGACACACTATCGAGTTCTCAAACAACACAGCCAAACCACAACCAAAACCAACAAGGACCCCGCCGCGGTGACTCGAACCAATCTACACACCCCACCACAAACCAACAAACCCGCAGGTCAGAAGCGTAGTTGCGGTAGGGTGCGGCGTCGATAAGCGGGCTAGACGCGCTCCACCTTTGCGCCCACCGAGTTCAGCAAGCTGACAAAGTGCGGGTAGCCGCGGTCGATGTGGAAGACGTCATGAACCTCGGTCACGCCGTCCGCACACAACGCCGCCAGCACCAGGCCGGCGCCCGCGCGGATATCCGAGCTCCACACCGCCGTAGAGGACAATTGTTCGACGCCGCGCACGCTCACGTGGTGGCCATCGACGGTGGCGTCCGCACCCAGGCGCTGCATTTCATCCACGAAGCGGAACCGGGATTCGAACACGTTCTCGGTGATTACGCTGAAGCCTTCGGAGACCGCGGCCAGGCCAATCGCCATCGGCTGCAGGTCCGTGGGAAAGCCCGGGTAGGGCAAAGTTTGATGGTCCACAGCCACGGGACGCTTGCGCATCTGCACGCGGAACCCCGTTTCATAGGCGTCCACCTCCGCGCCGGCGGACTTCAGCTTTTCCAAGGGGAGGTGCAGCAGCTTCGGCGGCACCCCCACCACTGTGAGGTCGCCGCGTGTCATGGCCGCCGCATACGCCCACGTGCCTGCGACGATGCGGTCCCCCACCACTTTGTGCGTGGTCGGATGTAGTTTCGAAACCCCCGTAATCGTAAGCACGTTCGAACCTGCACCTTCGATCTTCGCACCCATCTCGTTCAGCATTTCGCACAGGTCTACGATCTCGGGCTCGCGCGCGGCGTTATCCAGCCGCGTCACCCCCTCCGCCAACACCGCGGCGGTAAGAATGTTTTCGGTGGCCCCCACGGAGGGGAAGTCCAGCCGGATCTCCGCGCCGGTAAGCTTCTCCGCCTCCGCCACCACGCAACCGTGGTGAATGCGGGTGGTAGCGCCCATTTTCTCCAGGCCGCTTTGGTGCATATCCAAAGGTCGGCTGCCAATTGCGTCGCCGCCAGGCAAGGCGACCTTGGCGCGCCCGCACCGCGCGGTCAGCGGCCCGAGCACACACACGCTGGCGCGGAATTGCCGCACCGCATCGAAGTCCGCGTCGCTGCGCAGCTCCGCCGGGGTTTTGATATACACGGATGTGCCGCGGATAAATACTTCGCACCCCAACCCCTCAAGAACCGCACGCATGAGCGCAACGTCATCGATTTCGGGGCAATTATGAATGGTGGTTACGCCCTCCGCCAATAACGCCGCCGCCATCAGCTTCAGCACGCTGTTTTTCGCGCCAGAAACCTGCACCGTGCCCTGTAGCCGCGCCCCACCGGTTACCAAAAAACGTTCTTTCACCCCTCCTACACTAGTAGCGTGAATGTATGGCTGTGCATTTAACAAAGATTTACACACGCACAGGTGACGACGGCACAACCGGCCTCGCCTCCTTTGAACGCGTTCCCAAAGACGACCCGCGCCTCGTCGCCTACGCCGATTGCGACGAAGCGAACAGCGCAATAGGACAAGTGCTCGCATTAGGCGCCCCCTCGCCCGAGGTTGCGGCGGTCCTTCGCCGCGTGCAAAACGAGCTGTTCGACGCAGGCGCAGACCTAGCGACCCCCGTGGAAGAAAACCCCAAGTACCCCCCGCTCCGCATCGAACAAGCGTACATTGATCGCCTCGAAACGGATTGCGACCACTTCAACTCTGCACTACCGAAACTATCCTCGTTCATCCTCCCCGGTGGCACCCCCGCATCCGCCCTGCTGCACACCGCACGCACAATCGTTCGTCGCGCCGAACGGGCGTCCTGGGCCGCAGTCCGCGCGTTCCCCGAAACCACGACCACCCTGCCCGCAAAATACCTCAACCGCCTCAGCGACCTCCTGTTCATCCTCGCCCGAGTCGAAAACAACGGCGAAGACGTTCAATGGGTGCCCGGCGGACAACGGTAACGCTTATCGACGCCGCGGGGGTGGCGGGGCGTCGATAAGCCCCCGGTTACGGCAATGCGCCGATCCGTCGAGCTGCGTTTACCGCCTCATAACGGGTGTGCGCGCCCAGCTTGCGCATCACGGAACGCAGATAGCTCTTCACGGTTTCGGCGCCAATGCCCATCTCCTCGGCCGCCTCCACATTGGTGTGGCCCAGCGCCACGCACGCGAGCACATCCAACTCGCGGGCGCTCAACTTCGTGGTTTGCTTCACGCGCACAGGGGTAACCATCTGGTCGCACAGATCTTCTAACTCCTTGCGGAGGTCATCGTCGCCCACGCGGTTGGCCAACATTCGCAACTTCGAATGCGTGGAACGCACCTGCTCCCACTCCGCGCCGTTCATCACGCGGCCGGACTTCAACGCCCCAGAACGGCCACCATCGGCGCGCCGGAACGCCGCATTCACGGCGAGATCCTGCTCGAGGCTACGGGCCGTCATGGTGACCTCTTCGATGACCTTATCGCCCAGCCGCACCGGCGAATGCACGCCCACATACAGCACGCCGCGAACCTCGCGCTGCACGATCACTGGGACGGCCACGATAGAAAACAGGCCTTCATCCTGAATGACGTTGTCATACTCGTGGCTGATCACATTGGCGCGAGTGTAATCGCTCACGCCCACGGGACGGCGAGTGGTCATCACCCGGCCGCCGACGCCGCACCCAGCTTCGATGATGAGGTTCTGCAACGCCGGGGTCCGCAACCCCACCCACGCGCCGATCTGCAACCGCCCATCTGGCATCGCGGTAGCGTACATCGTCACGGGAATACCCGTCGCAGTCTTCAGCGACGTCAACGCCGCGCGAATCGCATCCTCATCGTCCTTGATGCGCTGAGAATCCACACTTACCTCCTGCAACAATTACACGGCGTACCCGGCACGCCTGTATGTAATCGGATGCACCCTGCGCGCCGCGCGCGAACACACCCGCCTCGAACTTAAGAAAACTCTTAGAGGTGAAGTATAATGCCACAGCGGGGGTGCGCATAGCCCATTTTTCCGGAGAATTTTCGGCGACGCTGCCCACTTGGTTTTGCAATAGGGGTAACCCGCCGCCCCCTTAATCGAACATCTCCCCCTTAAAAGGTGCCCCCATATTTTTCCATTGCCTTCCAAGTTTCGCATATTATTCATGTGGATTATGGGGGTAAATTGTAGAACAACGCTGCATCTTTGCAGGTGGGTGCGCGCCGTCTCGCCGCTGGCGGGCATGCTACCAGAGAAATGCAAAACACGATTTCCGTTACGCAGCGCCCTTACTATCGCCGTTCAGTTTGAAACGATTTTCCACCATCCCGAAAACGCTTATTGAGTTTCAAAATCTCAAAGCGCGGACACAGCGTAATCAATATCACGCCGCCGGACGCCCGCAGGGCCTTGCCTCGGGCGCAAATCTTGCCCGACGGGGCGTCGAAAAGCGGTCTTTTGGAGGGGTGCGGAGGGTGTCAATCGCCCCCAATCGAACTCCCCCGCCCCACGAGCCACACGGAGACCAGCTATCCTAGAGAACGCAACCGGTCTGCCCGCGAAACTCCACCCGGAACCCCGCGCGCAGGACAACAGGGAATCCAGTGCAAATCTGGGACTGTCCCGCAACGGTAATCGGCGCACGCGCCGGAAGTCCGATACCTGCCAGTTGCGCTATAACTCCACCCCTGTTGCAGCAACGGCCCAACGCTAGGAAACGCTTCACCCCAAAAGGCGGCACCCTTTCAATTGACCCGAAGCCCCCGGCGGCAAGCTTTGCGGAAACACGGTGATGTTATAGCCCGACCATGCCCGCGGATAGGCATAGTTCGGATCGCGAGGAAGCCCGCGTGCACGCGACGCCTCGGCTTGGGCCCGCCCCTTCGGACCGTTCCCGCCCAGCCAAGCCCTCCTCGCGAGGTGCGCCCGAACGCCTTCCCGCGGGCATGTTCTTTTTGGTGGGGGATGGGGCGTTCTTTTTGGTGGGGGATGGGGCGTTCGTTTTGGTGGGGGATGGGGCGTTCTTTTTGGTGGGGGACGGTGCGGCGTGACGTCGCTTTAGTTTGCGTAGCGCTTGGCGTTGGGTTGCGCCGCGCATCGCAGAAACGGCCGCGAAAACCCTTCTCAGCTGCGGCTTTGCTGCGCGCTTACCCAGTGACAAATCTGCCTCAGGCAGATCTGACCTGGCGGATTCGGCGTCCTGCGGAAATGCCGTCACTCGGTGGCCGGCGTGTCGAATCTGCCTGGGCGCGAAGCTCGGCCAGCCACTTCAACCCCTCCACATCACACCGCCAATGGGTTGTGTGCAACCGCCGACCTGGGGCTCGTCTTTCTATTCTTCATTCGGGGGTCTAACGAAGAAATTCAGGACGAATCTGGCCCAAAAACGCTGTGTAGAATCTCGCGACCTTGGTAACACTCTGTGCCATCACCTTGGTAACAATCAGTATCATCACCTTGGTGACAACCAGTAGCATTACCTTGGTAACGCGCGAGCGGGTAGTTAATCCTCTAGTTCAGCAGCGGCGGTGGGGTGTTGTTGTAGCCATTGCTGCTGTCGTTTGAGAAACCACGGCGGGGCCTCGTGGAGGTACGCGCCGATGATTTTCCAAAGGGGTACGGTGGCGCCGATCGGTTCGCCGAGCACGTTTAGTGGCAGTGGGATTCGCAGGACCATGACGCCGTCGACGGAATCGAATAGCGCGTATTCATCGTCGGTGTGAACGACGTAGTAGTGCTTATCGGTAAGCCGTTTGGGGATATTGATGTAGTACCCCGCGAGCGCGAAACGTGGTCTGGACGAGGGTTTGATGTACAGCATTGCTGGATCCTGGTCGAGGCCATCTGCAGCGCTGGGGGACTCGCTCGAACGGGCCTGCCGGTATTTTTCAATCTCTGCAGTCAATTGCTCCTGGGTGATGGGCTCGCCGCTACTAGGGCGGTGTTCGATGCTGTCCCAGGCCTGTTTCGGGGTCATACCCCCGAGTGCTTGATGCCTCCGCTTGTTGTTGTAGTACTCCCGGTATTCACTGAGCAATTCCTTCAATTTGGCCTCAGTACTGGGCTTGTGCGCATCAAGGAACTTCACCAAGGTTTGATGGGAGCGTTCGTTTTTGCCTTGAGTTTGGGGATGATCCGCCCGGCCAGTAATGGCCTCACAACCCTTGACGGCAAGAAACCGATGCAGCGCAGTGATCCGGCCCCGGCGAATCTGATTAAACGCGCCACCATTATCGCTCAGCAATTGGCGCGGTACCCCATAGACACGGATCGCGTTAACTACACAGTTCAACGCATCTGCCCCATTTTCCGGCTTGGTGCCATACGTAGTACCCACATCAAATCGGGTTGCATCATCGATGAGCTGGTAAATCGTGATCACAGTGCCCGCCGGAGTAGCGAGCCGATAGGAAAACGCATCCAGCTGCCACAACTCCATGGCACAGGATCGCTCGAAGCGCACTATCGATGAGCGAGGCCGCTTCCGGGGATTCTTCGCGACCACACCCGCAGCAGCCAGAATCCGAGCAATCGTCGACACCGAAGGAATCGGCTGCACCACATTCGGCTGATCAATCAACGCATACCAAATGGATCGCGGCCCATTATCCCAACCAAATTGGCCAAGCCGCTCCCGCATCGCAAGCACCATCGACACCGTAGCCTCATCATAGGTAGTCGCAGGCTTATGCGGCGCACTCGACCGCGGATGCAGCGCCCCAAATCCTTCCTGCTCAAAACGCTTTTTGATCGCATAATACGTTTTCCGGCTAATGCCATGAACCGCACAAAACTCCGTAATACTCATGCCGTTCGCGGCACACGGATCAAATTCAACAATTAAACGCCGCACATTCGGCGAAAGAGGACGAACCATGCACCTAATTGAAAACGAACACCACCAAAATCGTTTCCACGGTCATGAGACTCGTTGCATCCAAGGCCATGAGACAGACTGTTACCAAGGACATGAGACAGGTTGTCACCAAGGTGATGAAACAGGTTGTTACCAAGGTCCTGAGAGATGACAGCCCAAAAACGCTGCAAATCGTCTTTTTATTCTTCGTTGAGGTGTCCAATGAAGAAAATCCGGACGATCGCAGGTCAACGGCTGCACACAACCTATCAGGGCAAGCTATCGGCAAGCAGGGGCCGGCAGAACCTCCCAGACGATGAGGGTCGAATCTTCCCGCACCATCTACCCCGCCACATCCACCTCAGGCAGATCTGACATACCGAATTCGGCCACCTGCGGAAACACCGCCGCGCAGCGGTCGGCGTGTCAAATCTGCCTGAGCGCCGCTCGGCACCAACCTTTGCAAAACCAAAACCGCCCACAAAACCTGCCTCCTACCACCTGTTTCGCCCTCCGCCCCACCAAACAGACCGACCCTTAGACCGAACGGTCTAGATTTTCTTTAACGGCACATGTATTCTGTGCTGTAGCCACCGCGCGGCCCACCGCCGCGCTCATCGTTTTTTGGATTTCTAGGAGCACGAACACATGGGACGTATCCATGCAAACATCACCGAAACCATCGGCAATACTCCGCTGGTTCGCCTGAACCGGCTCACCGAAGGGCTGCCCGCCGAGGTTTTGGTCAAGCTGGAGTTCTTCAACCCGGCGAACAGCGTGAAGGACCGTATCGGCCGCGCCATCATCGACGCCGCTGAGGCCGATGGTTCGCTGAAGCCGGGCGGCACCATCGTCGAGGCAACCTCCGGCAACACTGGTATTGCGCTGGCCATGGTTGGTGCTGCTCGCGGCTACGATGTGGTTCTCACCATGCCGGAGACCATGTCCCTCGAGCGCCGCGTGATGCTGCGTGGCTACGGCGCGGAGATCATCCTGACCCCGGGCTCTGCCGGCATGCAGGGCGCCGTCGATAAGGCGAACGAGATTGTGGCTAGCCGCGAGGGCGCGATCCTCGCACGTCAGTTCTCTAATCCTGCGAACCCGGCGATTCACCGCGCGACCACCGCCGAGGAAGTTTGGGCGGACACTGAGGGCGGCGTCGATATTTTCGTTGCGGGCTTTGGCACTGGCGGCACGGTGTCGGGTGTTGGCCGCGTGCTCAAGGACCGCAAGCCGGGCGTGCAGATCGTGGGCGTCGAGCCTGCGGATTCCGCGCTGCTCACCACGGGCAAGGCTGGCCCGCACAAGATTCAGGGCATTGGCGCGAACTTTATCCCCGAGGTGCTGGATCGCAAGGTCATCGACGATATTTTCACCGTTTCGAACGAGGATGCGATTGCCGCTTCGCGCGCACTGGCGGCGAAGGAAGGCATTTTGGGCGGCATTTCCACGGGCGCAAACGTGCATGTAGCGTTGCAGCTCGCCGCGCTTGAAGAAAACGCGGGGAAGACGATTGTCACCGTCGCTTGCGATTACGGCGAGCGTTACGTTTCCACCGTGCTTTACGACGACATCCGCAACTAACTCACGCACGTTGCGTTTCGCCCTCCGCCTCCCGCAGCTCGCCACGCGGCTGCCAGCGGGGGGCCTTCTGCATATTTGGACGCTGATAGGATTGACCGTTATGTACCGACTCATCTCGATGCTCCGAGAAGACCTTGCCAATGCCCGTGACCACGATCCGGCGGCCCGCGGCGATGTCGAAAATGCGATCGTTTATTCCGGCCTTCATGCGATTTGGTCCCACCGCGTCGCGCATGCGTTGTGGGTGCGCGGCATCAAGGGCCCGGCCCGCGTTCTTGCCCAGCTCACCCGGTTCCTGACCGGTGTGGAGATTCACCCCGGTGCCACCATTGGCCGGCGCTTTTTCATCGATCACGGCATGGGCGTGGTCATCGGCGAAACCGCAGAGATTGGCGATGGCGTGATGCTCTATCACGGCGTCACCCTCGGCGGCCAGGTGCTCACCCAGACGAAACGTCACCCGACCCTTGAGGACAATGTCACCGTGGGCGCCGGCGCGAAGATCCTCGGCCCCATCACCATCGGCGAGGGGAGCGCAATCGGGGCGAACGCAGTTGTGACCAAGGACGTGCCCGCCAATAACATCGCCGTTGGCATCCCCGCCAAGAATCGCCCGCGTCACCAGGATGAGTGCCTCCACCTCGTGGACCCGGACCGCTATGTGGCCCTCGAACGGGGAGCCGGTATTTAGCACATGGATTCGCTGACCCAGGTGTGGCCGCCGTTTGGGGTGCGCATCGAGGTCGCCACGCCCGAGCGCAGCATCGCGTTGCTGGGTTTGACGGACGCGCATCTGCCGCTGCTCGCCCACGCTTCCGAGGAGTCCGTGTACGGCCCCAATACGCCCGACCATGCGTTCCCCTGGCTCTTCGCGCCGGACTCCGAGCGCGCCCGCAATAGCGCACAATTTCGATGGCTAAACCGCGTGAATTTCCAGCCCGCGGCGTGGTCACTGGACCTCGTGGTGTTTGACGGCGACACATTGATTGGCGCTGTAGACTTGCGCGCCACCGATTTTGCTTTTCGACGCACCGTCGCCACCGGTTCGTGGATATTTCACCGTTTCCAGGGGCAGGGCTTTGGAACACTCGTACGGCACGCCATTGCGGGGTTCTGCTTCGACCATTTGGGGGCGGAACGCGTCGAATCGGGCTGGATACTCGGCAATGACGCCTCGGCGCGCGTGAGCGCGAAATTGGGGTACGTCAAGGTAAAAAATATCCAGGTGCCCGCCGGTCCGGACAGCATCCCACTGCCCGGCGAATTAGCCGAACTGACCCGCGAACGCTACCGAGAGATCCACCCGGATGCGCCCACGGTCACGGTTTCTGGTCTTACCCCCGAATTGCGGGCGATGATGGGCGTGGAGGCCTAGAACCCGGGCACCACGAGGTCCGAATATTCGGGGTTTTTGGCGATAAACCCACTCACCGCGGAGCATGTGGGCTGCACCTTAAGGCCCGCCACTTTGGTCGCCTCGAGTGCCGCCTTGACGAGGGGCGCCGAATAGCCATGACCTTGGAATCGGGGGTAAACCTCGGTGTGGTGGAACTCCCGTGCCGCATTGCTTTGTCCGATGGGGACCAGCGTGTATTCCGCGAATCCCGCCTCCACCCCGTCGACTGTGAGCACAAAGCGGGAACCGGGGGCATCGTGGGTGATATATACTTCGGGGGTTTGGGATACGTTATTCATCTTTCATAAACCGTTCTTGAGCTATAGGGGCACGCCCCATGGAACGCGGCACCCACGAGTAAGAACAAGGATAATACCCCGATTCTCCCCCGAATGGCCGGCAATGTTAGCTTTATCTCTCACCGCAAACGCTCAAAACCCCAACACCTTGCGGTGTTGGGGTTTGTGGCCAGAACCAGGATCGAACTGGTGACCTTCCACTTTTCAGGCGGACGCTCTACCGACTGAGCTATCTGGCCAGAGTGATAATCCACTCGGCGACCCTGACGGGGCTCGAACCCGCGACCTCCGCCGTGACAGGGCGGCGCGCTAACCAACTGCGCCACAGGGCCGTGCGTGAAACAATACGACCAGCAACTACGGCCGCGTTGTGCACGGGATATAACTATACAGAGGGTTCTCGAAGTGGCGCAAACCCGCATGTCAGCAAACCTTTCTTACATCCATACAAGGATCAAATCAGCCGGCATGATCCGAGTGCCAGACCTAGATGCATGGCAATTGTCATTTTGAAATCGTGACTTTTAGGGTGTGTATCGGGGGCTGCTCGGGCACAACGGCACGGGCAAACGCACACTGATTGACATGATTCTGGGGCTCACTAACCCCACCGACGGGAGCGTAAATACGTTCGGTGTGTCGCCAAAGCAAGCGCTAAGGCGCGGAATCCGGTGACGTGTGTGGCGACGGTGCGGAGCGGGGCGTCGATAAGCGTGGCGGTGACACGCAAAAACACCCCTGCACGTTACTCGCACAAGGGTGTGAACTTTGCGACCCTGACGGGGCTCGAACCCGCGACCTCCGCCGTGACAGGGCGGCGCGCTAACCAACTGCGCCACAGGGCCAAAAACTAATCTAGTGAGATTAGCCGTGCACTCCCAACGGGATTCGAACCCGTGTCGCCGCCGTGAAAGGGCGGTGTCCTAGGCCCCTAGACGATGGGAGCTTTGTCGCGGCAAGACGTGCTTGTTGCGACTGGACAGAAATATACGCAACCGCAACAAACTACGCAAATCTGCACTTGAACTGGGGTTTTTGGGGTTATAAACCCCAGCGTTCACGCACCGCCGCAACACCTTCCATACGCACTGGGGCGGGGAAGGCCTCAAGCCGGCGCTGGGCCCACTTTTCGCGCGGCAGGCGGTACCGCTGAACCTCCACACGCTCGCCGGCGCGGTCGGCCCAGGTGCTGCCGTTGGGGAAAAACCCGAGCTTACGGGACACCCCGAGGGCGCCGGGGTTATCCACAAACGCCGCCGAATGAACCTCTTGAGCGTCGAACCCTTGGAAAAGGAGTTCACAAATCAGCGCACGCATCTGAGTGCCCCAGCCGCGGCGTTGATATTGGTGGCCAAGCCAAGCGCCGGTCTCGGCGATGCGGGTGACCGGCCAATCGACGCTGCGTGCGATTTGCAGGCCGACCGGCTCGTCCTTATACAGCACCGCCAGCTGGAAATTCAGCACGCCGTGGGTGACGTTGCCGCGGTGCTTCCACTGCTGCTGCAGCACCCACAGGGCGCGATCTTCTGGGCTGGACAGGGACCATTCCGAATGGAACGGGTGTTCTTGCGGCGGCTGTTCACCTTGGGCTGCGACCTCGGCCAAGGTGGCCAGCATGTCATCGGTAGCCCAGCAGAGCCGCATGTGCCCCACGCTGATGGACAGCCCGGCGTGCGGCCAATACTCAGGGTTGAACATTTGGACTCACTCCCTTCGAGTAGGTGCCGCGTGTGTATGGGGGTCTAGCAGGCGCGGCGCTCCATACCGTTAATTTTGACACAAAACAGCAGCCCGTCTGGGGGTTCTGGCGGGAAAACTCCGAGACCCACACATTCGCTATCGACTGACAGTCGGTTTAGGGTTAAGCTTAAGGCAAGCAGACCACATCGACCCTTGGACAGATCCCCATGGACACCACGACTTCCCCGCGCACACAAAGTACACAAAGCGCCGGTTTCCGCACGTTTCTTTTCATTTGGGCAGCACAGCTAATCGCGCGCACCGGCAACGGGCTCACAGCATTCGGCCTCGGCGTGCACGTCTTCCGCGTCACCGGGCGCGCAACGCCGGTAGCAATGGTGGCGATGGCGGCGTTTCTGCCTTCTGTGTTATTAGCCCCGATCGGCGGGGTGATCGCGGACCGCTTTGATCGGCGCTTGGTCATGATCCTGGGCGACACCAGCTCCGCCATCGGGTTAATCCTGCTCTTGTTTGCGCTGCACAACCACGCTTCGATCGCAATTCTGTGCGGCTGCGTGGCATTCGGCTCTGTGTGCCAATCCGTGATGGATCCGGCATACCGGGCGACGGTTTCTGACCTCCTGACTCCCGACGAATACGCTCGCGCGGGCGGGCTCGTGCAGCTCGCATCCGCCAGCCAATACCTCATCGCCCCAGCGCTCGGCGGCGCGATCCTGGCGCACGCTGCGGTAACCGCGCTGATCACGATAGACATTTGCACAATGGCCACAACGGTACTGGCCATGGGGATAGTGTGGCGGAACCTGCGCACGAAGGTCACCGCGACATCCGCCCGCGAGGAAGGCTTCTGGGAAGGGTTCCGCCTGGGGGTTAGGTGGCTGGCGGGAGAGCGCGGCGTGGTCACTATGCTGTGCCTGATCACTTTGGTGACGTTTTGCATTGGGTTCGCGCAGACCCTGTTCACGCCGCTGCTGCTCGACCTGACAACCGAACGTGTGCTCGGCATTCTGACGTCCGTATCCGCGTGCGGAATGCTGGTATCCAGCGCGGTGATCGGCGGGCTCGGGACAGGCAATAATCATCTGCGCTATCTGGCGTGCGGGCTCGCCTGCACCGGCATCGCGCTTGCCGCACTGGGGTCAACACCGAACGTAATTTTGATCGGCGTGTTCGCGTTCGCCTTCTTTATGACGCTGCCCGTGCTCAACACGAGCCTCGAGGTGCTGGTCCGCGCCGCGATCCCAAACGAAACACAGGGCAGGGTGTGGGGGCTCATCTCGCTAATCTCGCAAATCGGCTATTTGTTCGCCTACGCCCTAGCCGGGCCGCTCGCCGATCAGGTGTTCAATCCCCTGCTGCGCCCCGACGGCGCGTTAGCACATAGTGTCGGTACGGTGATCGGCGTCGGCAATACCCGCGGCATCGGCTTGATGTTTATCGTGGTGGGCGCATTGCTAATCGGGCTAGCCGGGCTATTGCAACGCTCGCGGAGCGCCCGCGCCTTGCAAGCAAACTTCCTTACTAAGCTGAATGAGACCGCTACAGACACACCCGCTACTACTACGGACACGCCAGCTTCGGAATAGGAGGAGATAGTAATGCGCGGTACTCGCGCCTTGGTCACGCTCGTTGCGATTGTTTCGATAGTGATCGGTGGAGCTTCCACCTTGGCCGCGTGCACCCCAAAAATCCAACAGGAACAGCCAAAAATGGCAGAGTTTCCCCACGATTTTGGCGCGAACCTAACTCCCACGCAACTTATGATTATCTCCCTCACCGAACGTGAATACAAGGAGCAACCGCCTGGCACAAAGTACAGCGAAGGGATATCAGAAGCTTGGTGCGTTGATTTTATTAGCTGGACATTCCGCGAAGCTGGGATCCCGCTTGAAAACCCAAATACTGGTGGTTGGCGCATCCCTGGAACCGTTACACTTCGGGATTATTACCAAGCCAATGGCCGTTTTCACCCCGCTAAGGAAGGCTACCAGCCAAGTGCCGGCGATGTGGCCATCTATCAGGGTTCCCCTATCTTTGGCGACCACGCCAATATCGTGCTCACAAACGTCAATGGCGTGCTCACCACGGTCGGCGGCAATGAAGCCGGGCGCATACGTGTGTATGAAAATGCGGAACAAAACTACACCGGACTCATCGGCTTCGGTTCACTTCAATAGCTGCGCGCCAGCGTTCCCACGCCGCGCACGTCCTCGCTCAAATCCGCGCATGTCCCTGCTCACACTTAGGGCCGGATACCGCGCAAAAATACATCGATAAGCCATGATTGCTCCTGCGAAATGCCGAGCGTAGTCAAGTGCGGCAACGGGCGGGTAATCGTAGCCACACCCTCCCGGAATCTATCAATGTCAAGGTCCTGGGTAGCCAACCCGGATGCTTTCGCACGGTCCAAGACCGCGATTAATTTCGGAACAATTCGCTGACGCTGCAATTCGCCCAATTCTTCGACAAGCTGCTCTAGCTCTCCATTCCCTGCAAGGTTGTTCACCACCCCGGCTACTTGCAGCGCCGCAACTCGATACACAAAACGCCGCCACGCACTTTCCGGATCCCCATCCCATTCACCCAAGGTTTCGGTGGCGATTTCCTGGAACTCCTGTGCGACTTGTTCGGCGATGCCTCGAAGTAAATCCGACCGCGTTGGGAAATTGCGATACAGCGTAGCCACGCCAACGCCAGCGGCAGAAGCGATCGCCCGCATGGAAATATCGCTACCTTGCTGAGCGATTAAAAACCGCGCCACCTTGAGTATTTCCAACCGATTCGTCTCGGCATCTTTCCGCATGCTCGCATGCTAACATCCGGAACATTATGCTCCATTTAAACGGAACAAGTCGCTCCGTTTTATCAGGCCCGGCCCCCGAAACGTCAGGCAACCAGAAAGGACAAGTCATGGCTACAACCACACTCCCCCGGAACCTGAGTAACGCCGCTAAGCAACCTTCGGAAACGGATCGTGAGCAGGCGGAACAACGGGGCATCGACAAGCAATACCTCAAGCTCACCGGCCTGATCCTGGGCCTCAGTGCAGTATTACTGCTGATGCTGCTGGGCTATGCCGCGCCAATGGTCTTTGGCGGCATGTCTGCGGCAGCCGTCTTCGCCATGATGTTCAAAAACTCTAAAGCCAAACAATTGATCGGCGCCGTGGGCGTTGCAATCATCGGCGGACTCGCCGCATCCGCCACCCTGTACTACGGTTTCAACGCCCTCGAAAATCAATTCTGGCCAATCACCATACTACTGTGCTGGCTTGTCGCCGGACTCACACTTGCGCTGCTCAGCGAAAGCCCCCAAAACCAGCCGCCGGAGCCGCAGCCCCCTTGACTGCCTCGCCCGCCTCGGCAACACTTAATCAACATCACATGATTAAGCGTGAGGAGTTCAAGGTGGCGCGCCACGCGAAGCGGACCGATGCGAAAGTTGCGGTGATTGGCGCCGGCGTGATCGGCTGTGTGTACGCAGCGCAGCTACACAATGCGGGTGTGGACGTCACGCTGGTCACGCGCACTTCCGACGCCCTCCCCGACGGCATTCACCTCGATTCGCACCTCAAATACTTTGGCGAACAGCGCGTGCACGTGCCCACCGCTACCATCGACCAACTCCCGCGTATCGACGTCGCGATCCTCGCCCTCCAAGCGCACCACCTCGAGCCGGTACTCACCGCCCTCGACGACTTGGAATGCCGGATCGTCGTCCCGCTGATGCACCTCGGGGACCAGCGAGAGGCCCTCCTGGATCGCATCGGCCGCGACCGCGTGGTGCTGGCCTTTCCCGGCATCGGCGGCCGCCGCAACAAAAACGGATCTATCTCCTGGATGCCCGTGCCTCAGCAGCCCACCCTGGTCGATACGAAAGCCGAACACGCAGACGAAATATACGAACTCTTTGCGAGCACTGGGCTCGCCGTAAAACGCGAACCCTACATGGCCGACTGGTTGAACACACATGCAATTCTCGCCTCGGTATTGCGCATCCTCGTATTGCGACCGATCGGCGGGGTGCGCGAAGCCGCACGTGACATGGAGCTGGTGTCCGCGGCGTCGATAGCCATACGTTCGGGCCTGTTGGGCTACCACAAAAACGGCGGGCGCATTCGGCCACCCGCGCTGGATTTCCTGACGCGCCGCATGCCGCCCATCGTCGCGGTACGTTATTGGCAAACGCAGCTGACCTCCGAACTCGGCATTATCACCATCGAACCGAATGCGAAAGCATCTGCGAACACCGAGCTGCTGGTGCTGATCCGGCAAGCGCTGCAGCTCGTCGGACCAGACGCCGTCGAATTCCGCGAATGGGTTACGCCCACGCTCAACGCAGCCCAAAGCTAAGCTGCAACAAACCTACGAAGTAGCAATCCTGGCGGTTTGGTCCCCCAAATTGCAAACACACCCCGATACACTTGTGCCCAATCGTTTTTGCATTTGATGGCAGCACACCCAAAGGAATGAGCCCATGAACGCTCAACACCGACGAAATCGCTCCACCCCCGCACTCCTCGCCAGCCTCGCGTTCGCCGCACTTGCCCTCACTGCGTGCAGCGCGGAAAGCGACCCAGAGGCGACAGTACCCGTGCTGTCCACGATGCGGAACACACAATCGGCAAGCGGCACCACGGAGACGCAATCCAGCAACCGAACCTCCGGCGACACCTACATCGACCAAACCCTCAACGGCGGCGCACCCGCCTGGAATTTCCCACTAGTGTTCGAAAACTGGACAATGGCACCGCGCAATGACGCAACCACCCTGCGCCTCGACAGCGACGCCGGCTGCAGCTACACCGCCACGCAAAACCCCTGGACCGGCGACCCCAAAGCCAACGACCGAGACGAAACCCAACGGCAGGCCGACGAATGGAAAGCCAAGCTCGCCGCCGAGACGACCGACCCCGTGTTTACCGTGGCGGACTCCAGCGACGTACGAGGCATCGGCGACAGCACCGTCACCACATTGCGTGCCGACGCCACCTACACCGGCGCCGACGCAAAGCCCGGCCGCTCCACCACCTGGTTCCGAACTTTTGCCACCGGGACGAAACCTATGACAATGACCCTGGAATACACCTGCCCCGCCGAGGCATACAACGAAGAGGACCTGAACCAGCTTTTGGAGAACACCCGGCTCATGAACGTGGAGCATCCCAGCCTCGACTAGGTCGGCGCGTCGCCGCCCCATGCACTGCACGCGGTCGAATCTGCCTGAACGCGGCGCGTGCGGCGGGCAAAGCAAGACCCCGGGGCGGCCAGCTGGGATGCCGAGCCGCTCCGGGGTTGCGCCCTTGCATTGAATCGGATTGCCTAGATTCGACGCTCCAGGTGGTGAACTTTTATTGCATTATGGGTTCGCAATGTATCCACCGCATCGCTGCGGTATTCACCGTGCCTAGTGGGTTAAGCCCACCGCTCTTTACGTGATTCCTTACTCCACGGGTTTCACCTCGCTCGTGGGGTAGCAAGCCCCTGAGCTGCGTTACTTCCGCATGAACCGCGCGCTGGTTTGCCGCCAACACGCGGGGTTTGTTCAAGTTTCCCTGCAAACCATTAAGGCACTTTCAGTTATCACGGAGGAAGGCTTCTGCTTGCACCAAAAAGAAACGATACAAATGGTCTCGAACCAAATACCTATAAGGCACTCCCAAATGAGTGTATTCGCCGACGTAAGACGCGCTTCCTCTCGAAGTTTTGTTCGCGTTTCCGCCAACAAAATGCTTCACGTCCTTATAGCTTTCGCTGTCACACTACTTGCATTCAAACACTGCAAATGAATTCGCCAACCCACGTGCCATGTTTCTGGCCCCCGCCCTCGATTGACAGTCTCGGACTTCTGAGCCTGCCGCCCGCACACCACCGGTCGCGGTCATACCATTCTGGGTTGCGTTCTTACCCAAGTGAACCGTGCTCGGGTTCCTGGTAATGCTTGCGATGGCTGCCTCACTAGGGGAAATCCCCCGATAAAGCTAAAGCTTGCGGATTGCCTGAGGTTCCAACAACGGCCACCCAAGGGAGGCCGCGCTGGCGGTGGCTTGTCGGGCACACCTTTCGGGACGCTCACACGCCCCTATTGCGTCAGGCCGCAGAAAACGGGATAAACCCATTTTCTGCTGTTCACTATAAGAAGCGCGAAGTTTTTGTGTCAATAGGGGCTACCGGAATTTCATTCACGCTACCCTCGGAAGTATGAGCCTCGAACAAGCAATGAAACTCGCCACCAACGCCCGCAACGTGACCGTGTTCACAGGCGCCGGGATGAGCGCGGAAAGCGGCCTGGAAACCTATCGCGATGACGTTACCGGCCTGTGGGAACGCGTCGATCCGCAAGCCATGGCCTCCATTTCCGCCTGGGCACAAGACCCGGAACCGATGTGGGCCTGGTACCTGTGGCGCGCTACATTGGCGCAGCGTGCGCAGCCGAACTCGGGACACGCCGCGGTGGCCACTTGGGCACGGCACGGCAATGTCACCGTGGTTACGCAAAATATCGATAACTTGCACGAACGCGCGGGTACCCCCGACGTGATTCATTTGCACGGGAGTTTATTCGCCTGGCGCTGCACTATCTGCTCCCGCCCCTACCGAATACGTGAGCTATTAGAGGAACCCGTCGAGCGCCTTACCCCGCCCGCCTGCCCGCTGTGCGGCAACGCCATTCGCCCTGGTGTCGTATGGTTCGGAGAGCCGCTGCCGCAGCAGGAATGGGCGCGCGCGGAAACGGCGATTGCGAACTCAGATTTGCTTGTGATCGTGGGCACGTCCGGCGTCGTGCAGCCAGCGGCATCGTTGCCGCTGATCGCACTAGAAATGGGAATACCTGTGCTAGAGCTATCCCCGGCGGAGACTGAATTAACAAGATTCGCGGACGTTTCCTGGCGCACCACCGCCGCGACGGGGCTGCCGGATCTCGTGGCCGCCCTCAACGCGTAACGCGAGCGGCGAGGAAAGCGACGTCGATACCCCCATCGGCGGGGGAACGCGGAAGGCTAAACCTCGGCGCCGCGCCCCGCTACGTCCTCGCATGGGTCTGCGAACATCGACGTCGCGTGCCGCGCGCGGGGTTGCAGCAGTGAGCGCCGCGCATGCACGGGATATATGTGGCACAATGCAGACTCGCCCAGATGTGCGGCGCACGCGGACCGCGACTGCGGCCAACGCGGGGATTTCGGGACGCCGCCAGCAGCACGGTTGCGGAAATTTTGGCGCTGGGGGCAGTCGCGCGGTAGCTATCCATGGAAGTATGGCCCCCATGACCGAAATCATCGCATTCGACGAAGCAACGTGGTCAACCGCCACCTGGCCGCTTGGCACTCATCCGCACGCGGACGGGGTGACATTCGCTGTCTTCGCCCCAGCCGCCACGCGCATTCAGCTCGAGGTGTACCCGGAGGCGTTGGGGGCCACGGCGTCGCACACCTTCCTCCTCGCCCGTTGTGAGGACGGTGTGTGGCGCGGCAAGCTGCAGGGGTTGCAACTCGGCGCGCTCATCGGCTTCCGCGCGTGGGGCCCGAACTGGCCGTGGGACGAGGCGTGGACCCCGGGTTCGGACGCAGGTTTTATCGCCGACCTCGATGAGCACGGCAACCGTTTCAATCCGAACAAAGTTTTGTTTGACCCGTACGCCCGCGAAATCACGCACAACGTTTACACCGACGAATTGCAGCGCTTCGGCGTGAACGACGGCGTCTTCGGCACCGGCGGTGAGCTTATCGACGTCGTGCCCCGACGCCTCATCGACACCGCACCGTACGCGCCAAAAGGCGTTGTGATTACCGCGGAGGAGAATCCCGTCACGCCGAAGCCGAAGCTGCCCGCCGAAGAAGCCATAATCTACGAAGCCAGCATCGAACAATTGACCGGTCACCCGTCGGTGGCGCGGCTTGCGGATATCCTCAGCGGCGAACCCGGATTCGAACAAGTGGTGGATATTCCGGCGGAGTTCCAGGGCACGTATAAGGGCGCCGGCATGCTCGCGCCGTACCTGAAGGCGATGGGCGTGACCACGGTGGAATTGCTGCCGGTGCACGAAACCAATGTTTCAGAAAGCGGCCGGGATAGCGCCACCAATTCGTGGGGGTACATGACGCTCGCCTTCTTCGCCCCGAACCGCCGCTACGCCGCGGACAAAAGCTGGGGCGGGCCCACCCGCGAATTCCGCGCAATGGTATCCGCATTCCACGACGCCGGGCTCGAGGTGTATCTGGACGTGGTGTACAACCACACGGCGGAAGGCGGCAACTGGAACGGCGACGTAAACACCACGGGCTTTACCAGCCTGGGCGGGTTCGCCACCGCCGAGTACTACCAGATGACCGGCGAAAAGATCCTGGTGGACGGCGCGACCGGCACCTCGAATCAGCTGAACTATTCCTCGGAGGCGGCGCAACAGCTGGTGCTGGATTCGCTGCGTTATTGGTCGCGCGAAATGCACGTGGATGGCTTCCGCTTCGACCTGGCCACGGTGCTGGGCCGCCGCCCCCAAGACGCCGCGCCGGACGATTGGGGCAACCAAAAGCGCTTCTTCACCGACCACCCGCTGCTGGTGGCCATCGCCGAGCTGGCGGAGGAGGACCACCTTGAGGTGATCGCGGAGGCCTGGGATTTGTGGGGCTACGAGGTGGGCAATTTCCCGCGCGGCTGGGGCGAGTGGAACGGCCGCTACCGGGACGCCGTGCGTAACTTCACCAAGGGCGCGGGCAATGTCGGCGAGTTCGTAGACATGTTCAATGGGGATTACCACCATTTCCACGACAACGGCGGCGCCCAAAAGACGGTGAACTTTATCGTCGCCCACGATGGCTTCAACCTCGCAGACCTGGTCAGCTACCAAACCAAGATAAATGACCAGCCGTACCCCTTCGGCCCGTCCGACGGCGGCAGCGACAACAACCTTTCGTGGGACTCGGGCGGCGACCATACGCTGCGTCGACAACGCCTGCGCAACCTGTGGACCGTACTTATGTTCTCCCGCGGCGTGCCCATGCTGGTCGCCGGCGACGAATTCGGCCGCACGCAAAACGGCAACAACAATCCCTGGGCGTTGCACTCCGTGGCCATGCGCAATAACTACGCCATGATCGCCACCAACGCCCCGCAACGCACCCCGGTTGCCGACGCCGTGACCGCCAGCTACCACGATAACCTCGGCGAATTCGCAAACGACGCACCCAATGTGAACGGGTTGTTCCGCTTCGCCACCTTCCTGATGCGGATGCGCCATCGCCATAGCTGCCTACAACAGTCCGAATGGGGCGACTTCACCGCCAACAACCACGACGTGTCCTACCTGTTCTACAACCCGAGCGGCGACGGCCGACCGGTAGAGGGTGATCGCGCCTTAGGCGTATATATCGACTCCCCAGAGGAAAACTTCTGGGTGATGATCAATATGTCCGGCGAATCCGTGGACTTCCACGTCCCCGAGGAATTCCGCACCTCCGAATGGCGCTACGTGCTAGACACTGCAGCGTGGGCCGAACTGGTGAACAACTACTGGCCCGACGACGAAGGAGCCGTGGTCCACGACCACAATTCCGTGCATCCATGGTCGATAGCCGTGTGGCACCGCAAGCGAAACGCGTGACACAGCGGCCGCGGGGGCGGGGGTGCCGGCCGTGTCGGGGGCGGCGGCGGGTGCTGGCGCATTGGCGCGGGCGAGCTGCGTTTGTGATGCAACATTCGCCCGGGCTTTATGCATGCGCAACTTTTATTGGGGCGACCTGCGACTTATTGGCATTCACACTTGACTTATTTGCACACAAAATATAGGGCAATTTCGGACTGGGTGGGGCGGCATAAAAGTGATTCTCGAATGAAAAATATCCGTGTGAAATGGCCACAATAATATTTTCCGCGATTTCAGTGAGCGTCATTTATCATGGTGAGGAGACAGCCGAAGACTGAAAGAAACTACAATGAAAAATATGCAGAAATGGGCGGGACTGCTCTTGGTATGCATGGGGGTCGTCCACAGCATGCTTTCCGACTGGGCGCACCTCAATGCGGCGGCGCGGCAAGGCTGGTGGATGAGCGTGGACACGCTTCCGGAAAGCAGGGCGCTATGGTTCTTCGTGGCAGGTATCGCGCTGATCATTATCGGCCTGCTGGCGCTCAACTCCCTGACCACTCGCCTAGCGGCAGCCATGCTCGTCCTCTTGCTCATGCTCGTCCTCTACACGGGAACCGGACTACTGGGCGCGGGCATAGGTGTGATCGCCGGGCTACTCCTGCTATTGGGCAACCTCCTGCCCACCCAGCGAACCAACAACGCCGCCTGAACGCTCGCCGATTATCGCGCACAAAACCCGCGCGCAATACAGCCCCATGCGGAGTGGGCGCAATTCGAATCCCATGCGGCTTATTCAGGGCCTTATGCGAGGCTCGGAATGCGTATTACAATGTGGCCAACCGACAGCCCCGAGCAACACCGCCGAGACAGCGCATTGTGCGAAATAGGACGGCCGCCTGGGTGGGCCCCAAGCCAGCGTTGGCAACGGTGTGATATTTCTCACGGTAAGGTGGGCGGTGGAGGGCGGGCTGGCGCGGCGTCGAAAAGCGAAAACCGCTGGTCAGAAACGAAAGAAACCCCTCACCTGGCGTCGAGGGGAGAGGCAATTGTGGGCCCTGTGGGGCTCGAACCCACGACCTGCGGATTAAAAGTCCGTAGCTCTACCAACTGAGCTAAAGGCCCTTGGCTACGACAAAGTAACCAACACTCTGCCATTCTAGCGATTGAATGGAAACTTAGGAAATCGCCCCTTTACCTGCGCTTTTTTCGGTGGCGGCGAACCCGTATGCGGGGCGATGCGGCGAGGCGTTCGAAGGGGCGGCCGTGGGGCGTCGGCAGAGCGACGGCGGCGGAGAGGCGGATTAAACGCTGCGGCGGCCTTGCATGGAGGCGCGTCAGGCAGATCTGACATGGGGTGTTTGCGCTCCTGCGGAAACGTCGGCCGCAGCGGGCAGCCATGTCGAATCTGCCTGAACGGGGTTCCCCGCTGCCCCACGCGCCCTGGAATCCCCTCCCCCGCCAAACCCTGCCCCGAAACGCGACAAACGCCGCAACCCAGGGTGGTGGGCTACGGCGCTGACGGAAGAAGCAATTAGCTCTTCTTCATGGTGCCGGTCTCTGCGAAACGCTGATGGAAGCTGAATGCGGTCGCGAGATCATGCGGCGTCTGCATGGTCTTGTTCTTCTCCGCCATGTGGAGGGCGCGCTCGTAGTACTCTTCGAGCAGCGGGCGGTAGTCGGGGTGTGCGAGGGCGATCATCTTCTGCACACGCTGGCGGGGAGCGAGTCCGCGCAGGTCAGCGTAGCCGAATTCGGTGATCACAACCTTGACGTCCTGCTCGGTGTGGTCGACGTGGGACACGAACGGCACGATCGCGGAGATGGCGCCGCCCTTGGCGTCGGAAGGCGTAATAAAGGAGCTGATGTAGCCGTTGCGGGTGAAGTCCGCGGAGCCGCCAACGCCGTTCATCATGCGGGAGCCGATCACGTTGGTGGAGTTAACGTTGCCGTAGATGTCGGCTTCGATCAGGCCGTTGGTGCAGATCAGGCCGAGGCGGCGCACAACCTCCGGGTGGTTGGAGATTTGCTGCGGGCGGAGGATGATTTGCTTGGCGTACTTCGAGGCCTCGCGGTTCATGCGCTCTGCGTATTCCGGCGAGAGGGAGAAGGAGGTGGCGGAGGCGACGGTCATTTTGCCGGCGTCGATAAGGTCGACCATGCCGTCCTGGATAACTTCGGTGTACGCCTGGATGTTCTCGAACTTCGAGTCCAGCAGGCCGCTCATCACAGCGTTAGGAACATTGCCGACGCCCGACTGCATACGGTAGCCGTCATAGGTGAGGCGTCCTGCAGCTACCTCGCCCTCGAGGAAGTCGAGGAAGTGGCCGGCGATTTGCTTGGATTGGTCATCGATCGGCTTGAACGGCGCATTGCGGTCCGGCAGGTCGGTTTCCACGACTGCGATAACCTTGTCCACATCGATGTCGATGTAGGTGGTGCCGATGCGTTGCCCCGGCTCGGTGATCGGAATCGGGGTGCGGTTGGGCAACTTGTTGTTGCGCCAAATGTCCGCCATGCCCTCGAGTTCTTCGGACTGCCAGGAGTTGACCTCGATGATGATCTTTTCGGCGGCGTCGAGGTATTCCACGTTGTTGCCCACGGAGGAGGAGGGCACGAGGTGGCCGTCTTCGGTGATGCGAACGACCTCAACGATGGCAACGTTCATCTGGCCGAAGAAGCCCTGCTCAACGTAGAGGCCGGACTCGGACAGGTGGTAGTCGGCGTAGAACGTAGTGCCGTCATTGATCTTCGAACGCAGAATCGGATCGGACTGATACGGGGTGCGGAAGTGAATCGCGTCAGCCTCTGCGAGTACACCATCACAGTCCGGGGCGGTGGATGCGCCGGTGAAGAGGTCAATCATGTATTCCTCACCGCGTGCGTGGGCTTCCTTGGCGCGCTCTGCGATGGCGGAGGGAAGCGCCTTCGGGTAACCAGCGCCGGTGAAGCCGGAGATCCCGACCTTGTCGCCGTGATTTACCAGCTGTGCGGCCTCTTCCGCGCTCATGACCTTGCCGCGAAGCTTGGCGTTTGCGATCCGATCGGACATTTATCCTCCTGAGAGTTCTGACCTATTACATGTCTTCATGTGACGTAGACCCCACCGGGTACTGTGACGCACCCTATACGATGGAACCCAAGTTGTGGTGACCACAGTATCCCAAATCCCCCCGCCGCACGCCCCTACTTCCGCAAATCTTTACAATCCACTCCCCACTTATTACCCCCGTTCGCGAGAAACGTTGCGGCGACGTCGAGGTGCGCGGGCGTCGCTAAGCATGCGACAATACAGCGGTGACACTGATGATCGGATCTCTGGAGCTGCAATCTCCCGTGGAGCTGGCGCCGATGGCGGGCGTGACCAACGTCGCGTTCCGCACGCTGTGCCGCGAACAAGAGCGCGAAAAGATGGGCACCGTGGCTGGCCTATATGTGTGCGAAATGGTCACCGCCCGCGCGCTGGTTGAACGTAACGAGAAAACCCTGCGCATGACGACGTTCGCGGCGGACGAGGACCCCCGTTCGCTGCAGCTTTACACGACCGACCCCAAATATACGTACGAGGCCGCGAAGATGATCGTGGACGAAAACATGGCCGATCACATCGACATGAACTTCGGCTGCCCGGTGCCGAAGGTCACGCGGCGCGGGGGTGGCTCAGCGTTGCCCTACAAACGGCGGCTGTTTGGCAATATCGTCGCTGCGGCCGTACGTGCGACTGAGGGAACAAACGTTCCAGTAACCGTTAAATTCCGCGTAGGCATCGACGACGCTCACCACACGCATCTCGACGCCGGGCGCATCGCCGTCGCGGAAGGCGCCGCCGCCGTAGCACTGCACGCCCGCACCGCCGCGCAACGCTATTCCGGTGCCGCAGACTGGAATGAAATCCGCAGGTTAAAGGAGCATTTGGCCGACACCGGCATCCCCGTGCTAGGCAACGGTGATATTTTCAAGGCCTCGGACGCTCAGGCAATGATGCAGCAAACGGGTTGCGACGGTGTCGTCGTAGGTCGCGGCTGCCTCGGCCGCCCCTGGCTTTTTGCGCAGCTCTCCGCCGCACTGCGCGGCCAGCCATTACCCCCAGAGCCGACGCTCGGCGAAGTCACCCGCATAATCCTTCGCCACGCCGAGCTATTGATCGCACATGAGGGCGAAGCGAAAGGGTGTCGCGATCTGCGCAAACACATGGGCTGGTATCTGCGCGGTTTCCCCGTCGGCGGCGACGCCCGAGCACAGTTAGCGCGGGTAAGTTCACTTGCCGACGTCGCGGCGGCCCTAGCGCCCTGGGAACACTCCACCGCGCTCGCCGAGGATTCCGAGGGCGCACGTGGGAGGCAAGGATCGCCCGCGAAAGTAGTGCTCCCCGAAGGGTGGCTCGACAACCCAGAAGACGAAACCGTCCCCGAAGGGGCCGAAATCATGCACTCCGGCGGGTAGGAATCGTACTCATTTGTGAGCTTGGCGCGGGTTAATGCGCAGACCTGCGGTGGCGTTCGGCTTATACCAGTTTGTTTTGCTGGGCGCCACCTTGTTGCCGCTGAAACCCTGTGTGCCTGTGGATAGTTTCAAGTTATCCACAGGTTGGTGGGGTGTGTCTGGGAAAACCCTGGGTTTTGTGCTGTTTTGGGGTTATGCCTGGTGCTATGGGTTTGTTTCAGCGTCGCACCAAACTGCTTGATACCTCTTTCGTCAACATCACTCGTAGGCTTGCGATGCCGCGTGGGTATTGTCGGGCTTCCCGTGAGGTGGAGTGGGGTTCGCGGTATCACCCGCAGCGCCTCGGGTTTGCCGCCCCGATCATGCTGCGGGCTCGGGCGCATTTCACCCAAAGCCCGAATGTCATTATCGGCGGCTGGGCCGCCGCAGCCTATGCCGGTTTGAAGTACTGGGTGGATGATGCCCACATCACCGTGCATGTGGCCAGTAATTTCCAACGCAGCCACAGCGTGTTCGACTGAGGTGTCATGATTCTTGTGGTCAGTAAAACCCACATCCTGAGAGGATAGGAATCATGACTTCTAGTTATTCTGAGCAATTCCGTCAGCAATGTGTTGACGCTGTCATAGTCCTTGGAAAGTCCAGAGCTTCAGTGGCCGCCGAGTACGGTGAGGTGTCATGATTCTTGTGGTCAGTAAAACCCACATCCTGAGAGGATAGGAATCATGACTTCTAGTTATTCTGAGCAATTCCGTCAGCAATGTGTTGACGCTGTCATAGTCCTTGGAAAGTCCAGAGCTTCAGTGGCCGCCGAGTACGGCGTGTCTTCGTCGTCGTTGGGCCGGTGGGTGGCCAAAGCCCAGGGCACACTGGGGACTGGTTCCGGCAGTCACAAACGCGCCGCGGATACTACCTCGGATGATCCGACGCAATTGCGTAAGCGGATTATGGAGTTGGAACGCGAGAATGATTTTTTAAAGAAAGCGGCCGCCTTCTTCGCAAAGACGCAACCGTAGTCGAGATTTATCCGGTGATTTTCCATTTCGATGCATTGGGCACACCAAATCCCCGGTTTCCCGTAACGATGATGTGTCGGCTTTTGGAGGTTTCTACCTCGGGATACTATGCATGGCGGGCTCGGGTGGATTGCCCACCAGCACCGGCAACACCACGCGGCCGCAGAGCCCAGATCACCACACACGTCAAGGAACTTTTCCATGGTCACAATGGGTTTGCTGGGGCGCGCACGATCCATCGACAGCTTCGCCGGGAAGGCATCGCCACAACCCTGTATGCCGTGCGAGTCATCATGTCCCAAGAACATTTGATTACGAAATACCGGCGCCCATTCAAACGGACAACAATCCCTGATCCAAAGGCTGCTGCCCGCACTGATCTGCTGCAACGGAACTTTCAGCCGCCGGTGGCCACGACGCATCTGTGCGGCGATATCACCTACCTTCGTACCGGCCAGGGCTGGATGTATCTAGCGACAGTCATCGACCTAACCACTAGGATGGTCGTTGGCTGGCAGATCGCAGATCGCATGACCTCCCAACTTGTCGTCGATGCACTTGCCATGGCCTATCACGCCGGGTACGTCGCCGGGAACGCCATTTTTCATTCCGATCGCGGCTCCCAATACACCTCTCAACATTTCACCCGCATCGCCGCCCAAATGGATGTACGTTTAAGCGTCGGTGAAACAAGAGTGTGCTGGGACAACGCCGTCGCTGAATCCTTGTTTTCAACGCTGAAACTCCATCTACTGTTCGACCGAAAACAATTTCCAACCAAATTCGCCGCTCGGTTTGAAACCGGCCAATGGATCGAAACGTACTACAACCGGCAACGACCGCACTCAGCCACCGGCACCGTCCCGGCCGATGCCATGCACCAATTCTTCGCCCGCCACAACGACCACCCCCCAAACTCCGCAGCATAACCCCACACAACGAACACAACCGGGTTTTACCGTCCACAAAATTTGACACAGCCCACGGCGTGTCTTCGTCGTCGTTGGGCCGGTGGGTGGCCAAAGCCCAGGGCACACTGGGGACTGGTTCCGGCAGTCACAAACGCGCCGCGGATACTACCTCGGATGATCCGACGCAATTGCGTAAGCGGATTATGGAGTTGGAACGCGAGAATGATTTTTTAAAGAAAGCGGCCGCCTTCTTCGCAAAGACGCAACCGTAGTCGAGATTTATCCGGTGATTTTCCATTTCGATGCATTGGGCACACCAAATCCCCGGTTTCCCGTAACGATGATGTGTCGGCTCTTGGAGGTTTCTACCTCGGGATACTATGCATGGCGGGCTCGGGTGGATTGCCCACCAGCACCGGCAACACCACGCGGCCGCAGAGCCCAGATCACCACACACGTCAAGGAACTTTTCCATGGTCACAATGGGTTTGCTGGGGCGCGCACGATCCATCGACAGCTTCGCCGGGAAGGCATCGCCACAACCCTGTATGCCGTGCGAGTCATCATGTCCCAAGAACATTTGATTACGAAATACCGGCGCCCATTCAAACGGACAACAATCCCTGATCCAAAGGCTGCTGCCCGCACTGATCTGCTGCAACGGAACTTTCAGCCGCCGGTGGCCACGACGCATCTGTGCGGCGATATCACCTACCTTCGTACCGGCCAGGGCTGGATGTATCTAGCGACAGTCATCGACCTAACCACTAGGATGGTCGTTGGCTGGCAGATCGCAGATCGCATGACCTCCCAACTTGTCGTCGATGCACTTGCCATGGCCTATCACGCCGGGTACGTCGCCGGGAACGCCATTTTTCATTCCGATCGCGGCTCCCAATACACCTCTCAACATTTCACCCGCATCGCCGCCCAAATGGATGTACGTTTAAGCGTCGGTGAAACAAGAGTGTGCTGGGACAACGCCGTCGCTGAATCCTTGTTTTCAACGCTGAAACTCCATCTACTGTTCGACCGAAAACAATTTCCAACCAAATTCGCCGCTCGGTTTGAAACCGGCCAATGGATCGAAACGTACTACAACCGGCAACGACCGCACTCAGCCACCGGCACCGTCCCGGCCGATGCCATGCACCAATTCTTCGCCCGCCACAACGACCACCCCCCAAACTCCGCAGCATAACCCCACACAACGAACACAACCGGGTTTTACCGTCCACAAAATTTGACACAGCCCAGACGCCACCCGCCGCAGACTGCGGCCGGGCACCAGGGTGTGGACACCGGATCAGGAACTGCCCGGCATGCAGGTCGTTGCCCCCGAATACGCGTTGGTGGATTGCCTGATTGATCTGCAGCGCGACCGCCACTCCTGGTGGGTCTACCAAGTACCCAACCTTGCTAACTGGGAAGTCCGCGCCATCCAGTTGATCGACGCGCTGCGCGCATGCACCACACTGAACTTTCAGCTGGTGCGCGACATCGCCCGCAATATTTTCAGCGCCCGCCAACTGAAAAAACTGCTGAACCTGTCCCGCACCGGGGCGCAGTCGCCCCCGGAAACCGTACTACGCCTGATTGCCGAGCAGCTTCGCCAACACCTGGAGGTGCAAATCCCGATCTATAACTCCGGTGCGCTGGCAGACGATGGCACACCCCTGCTGACCGTGCTTGATTCCGGCTGGCCCGATATCCGCGTTGGTTTGTTCTACGACGGTGCCCACCACCTCCAACGCAGCCAACGCGACTACGACGCGAAAGTGTTGATCCGGCTACGCGAACTCGGCTGGGAACCACTACGTATCACCCACGGGCTGCTGCAAAAACCCCGCGACCTGATCACCACCCTGCGCCGCGCCATCCACCGCGCCGAAACCAACACCACACCGCCAAAACCCGACGCGAATCCGAACGGCTGAATCCTCACGGCGAACCTTAACGGCCGAATACTCACGGCCGAATCCGAACGGCAGATTTCTCACGGCGATCGTTCGCTGCACCTCAACTACCTCGGCTTTGTTTGCCGACCTGCCTTTGTTGCTGCGCGCCCACCGCACCCCCGCACCCGGCACGGTGAGGCCAAACACTGTTCGGTGAGCCCCGAAACCCGGCGCACCCCTGGCCCATCTTTACGCTCCGCGCCTGCCCTGCTACTTCCGTCTGCCCCCGGCACCCCGTAGCTGCCCGTAGTTGCAGCACCCCTGTTCCCCGGCCACGTTAAATCTGCCTGTTCGCGCTCCGGCTACGTACAATCTGCCTGGCCGCGCGGGATCTGCCTGGTTTCTCGGCTGAGTTTTCCTGGGGAAATGCGGCCGCGACGAATCTGCCTCAGGCACATCTGACACGGCAGGAAACCAGGCAAATCCTCACCACCACGCCAGGTGATGCGGCGAGTGGAGGCCGGAATTTTCCGTGCTCAAGGCCGAGGATTTTCCATGCTCAGGCAGATCCGCATCACCGCCCCAACAAAAGGCCACCCGGCGTAATGCATTGTTACCGGCGATAGGTCACGGCGGCCTTGAACACGTTGGAACACCAATCGATTGCGAACCACCGAAGCCCGCACTCACCAGCCACGTACAATCTGCCTGGCAGCTGTCCGGCCCCGTCACATCTGCCTGGCCGCGCAGGATCTGCCTGATTTTTGGGCCGAGTTTTCCTGGGGAAACGCGGCCGCGACGAATCTGCCTCAGGCAGATCTGTCGCGGGTGGAAAGGCAGGCAGATTCCGCGGGTGGGTTAGGCGGGATCGTGTGCTGGATCGTAGGCGACGTGTTCCTCCTTGGTGGTGAAGCCGAGGCGTTCGTAGGCTTGGACGGCGGGTTCATTGTCGGCTTCAACGTAGAGGATCACTTCGTCGCAACCAATGCTGACAAGGTGAGCTAGGCCCAGGCAGATCAGGGGGGTGCCCAGGCCCTGGCCGCGGTAGGCGGCACCAAGGCCGACGACGTAGATTTCGCCCAAACGGTTGGAATGCTGCTTTGTCCAGTGGAAACCCGCCATGTCACCGGAATCGGACATCAGGAAGCGAACGCCGGGGGCGGAGAACCAAGGCACATCGAGCGCGTGGCGCAGGCGGGCTAAATCCCAGCCGCCTTGTTCGGGGTGCCAAGAGAACGCTTCGTTATTGATGCGCAACCAGGCGGGCAAGGCAGATTCGCCGAGGGCGGCGTAGGTGGATTCGTGGAAACCTGCGGGCAAGGCAGATTCTGCGCGACGGGCAGCGTCCGCTAAGGGGGCGCCGGTAATGCCCATGACTAGGAGTGTTCGCACCGGCCGCATATTCCGGGCGGCGGTGAACGCTTGTGCGGCAGGCAGATTGCCGTGGGCCCAAATGCTGGCGGAAGGGAGGGCGTCGAGAAGCGCGGTGGCGTAACCTCTGCGACGATGATCTGGATGGACCACCAGTTCTATCGTGGCACCGTCGTACGCGGCGAGCGCGACGAGGTTCGGGGCAAAGAGCAAGACGTGCGTGTTGCCTTCGGCCAGCCCGCGAAGAAACTGTTCGGACAGGGGTGCGAAGCCGTCGGCGGCGGTCGCGGCGTCGCAAAGCGCGAAGGCTTGGGCGAGCAACGGTTCGGGCAGGGCGGTGACTTGTCGAAGCTCCATGAACCTACCCTAGTAACCTGAAAGGGTGAAACGCACAATTGCCCTTGCGGTAGCGATCGTCCTCGGTGGCGCGTACGCCGTGGATAACGCATACGCGGCGAACCTCGAACGCCGTATCGGTGAGGAGACGCGGCAGCACGCCCACCTCGACGCAACGCCAAAGATTTACCTCGGCGGCGTGCCGTACGCGCAGGCGTTGATCACCGGCGAAATCCCCATTATTAGCTCAGAAGTTCTAGACGTGGACGTGCCGCGGCTCGGCATGGTCAACGCGCGGACGGAAGCGCGCGGCGTCGAAGTCACGCCCGAACAAGTGCGCGAAGGGAACATTACGGGTGCGCGCGCGGGGCTGCTTACGCGGCGCATCAGCATGGACGGCGTGGCGCTGGGGCACCTGCTAAATATGACTGACCTGGATATTACGCAACCTTACGATATGTCGCCAAACGGCGGTGACGCGGCTGAGGTCCGGCTCCGCGGCACGCCGCCCGGCGCAATCGAACCTGTGACCGAACTGGCCAAGCTTCGGATTATCGGCGACACCATCAATATCATCCCCGAGCACAACGACGCATTCGCACTGACGTTCACAAACGCGGAGATGCCGCTCACCGCCCCCGCCAGCAAGATTTTCGTCGCCGGCGGCTCAATCTACGTGGAATCGCTGGAACGCAACGTATTGCTGGACGCCACCGACCTGTCGCCGTTATCGCGCTCAACGTGAGTAGGCTGGGGGCCATGTCTGAAGAAAACACCCCTAAAATTGATGGCAGCGAAGCCGTAAATCTGGCGGCGGAGCAATCGCGAAACACCGCCGGTTTGAACATTCCTTCGGGTATTGAAGGCCTCGCCGACCTAGCCATTGCGGCGGACACGGCGAACCTGCGCCACGGCCCGAACCTGCACGATGGCCTCCTTGCGCTGCTCCCGCTGGTGGGCGTGTGGCGCGGCGAGGGGCAGGCGGATTCGGCGCGCGGCCAGTACGCGTTCGGCCAGCAGCTGACGTTCCGGCACAACGGCGAGAATTACCTTTCCTATGAGTCCATCGTGTGGCGCCTCGACGAAACGGGCTCCCCGACCGGCCATGACCAGCGGGAAACCGGTTTCTGGCGGATTAGCCTCGAAGACGAGATTTCGGTGGTGTGCTGCGGCGCCGCCGGCGTGGTGGAGATTTTCTACGGCAACCCCCTCAACGAGCGCGCGTGGCAGCTGGAAAGCGCGTCTACGCTGGTCACGGATACCGGGCCGGCAGATTTGGGCCCTGGCAAGCGCCTGTACGGCCTGCTCCCCTCGAACGAGCTGGGCTGGGTGGAGGAACGGTTGCACGATGGCGCGCTGCAACCTCGGCTGTCCGCCCAACTCAAGCGCGTGGTGGGCTAAGCTTCCGCGTATCGACGCCCCGCCCGCCAGCACCACAGCCACGCACACCGCCGCCGCCGCACCCCCTCCCGCCCGTGAGCATCGGGGGCGCTTTACGGGGGTGTTTTAAGGGCACTTTCTGGTGCGAAGGATTCGCTGATAAAACCCAAAAATTAGCACGCCGCGCGAGCTATCGGCGTCGGGCGAAACGAGTGTTTACAAACTGGTTTCGCACCCTTGAAAGGCGCGCAATTCACGCCGCAGCCCGCCCTGTGTACCGATCCCTCGACGCCCGCCGCGCGGGCGTGAATTTATAACCCCTGCCCTGCAATCGTTTTGCCCGGCAGGCGTCGGCACCGAGCACCAGCAACAAGCGAGAAGCTAGCAATATTGCTTTCTGTGAAATTAGAAATGGATACGATTTAATAGCTTCGTCCTTATCACTTTCTCCACGGCAGAAACCTTCCCTCAAGGCGCCGAAGCGAGCTATTCTGCTGGTGCACCGAAAAGGTGGCCTCGGGGGGAGGAAGGCCCCAGGAACAAAAGTTTCTGGGGCCTTCACTCTGTCTTTTGCCGCGTACCAAACCCGCTACCCGAGGGCCTTGTCCACCATGTGGGCGAAGCGATCGCGGGCCTCCTCACCGGGGTCGGCAAGCTCCACTTCGTTGATGCGGGTCACGCGCGCGGAAATAAGCAGCGCGCTGAGCAACCACACGCTTTCCGCCTCGAGCAGATCGGTCACGCTAAGCTCCTGTTCGTGGCAGCGCCACCCCTTCCAGCTGGCGTGCTCGAACAGGGCGTGCTGGGTGGTACCAGGGAGAATATCGCCACCCGGCGGCGGCGTGTACAGGTTGGTGCCGCGCACCGCCACGATCGTCGACGTGGTGCCCTCCAGCACGCGCCCGTCTTCCACGTAGATAACGTCGTCGAAGCCATTGGCGTTGGCGTAGCGTTTGGCGGCCATGTTCGCGGCGTAGCTGAGCGTTTTCGCGCCGACGGTAAGCCAGGGCGCGGTTGCGGGCCCGGAGAGATTGGTGGGCAGTTCCGTGTTCACGGTGTAGCCGCGGGGGGCGGTCATGACGCGCGCGCCGTCGATACGCAGGCGCAGCGTGGTTTCGTCAATAGGTTTGATTACGATCCACGCGCTGGGGTGGCCGGTGGCGGCGCGGCCGCGGGTGTAGGTCCACACGCAGGTGCCTTCCGCCTCGCCCCAGCTGCCCAGCGCCTCTTCCGTGGCTTTGAGCCAATGTTCGGGGCGCGGCGCGGGGAGGCCAAGGAGTTCGGCGCTGGCGCAGAAGCGGTCGATGTGCGGCTGTAGGTTGCACACGCGTCCGCCACGCACGAGCATGCTTTCGAATATTCCGTCGCCGCGTGTCACGGCTGCGTCGTCCCAAAAAATAAAGGGTAGTTCGGGGTTATGGTGGCGAGTCGAACCTCCATACGGTTCCAACACGACGATTGTGGGCTTCATATGTCTAGATTACGGGTTACCATGTGCCTTGTGGCTGAAGTTTGCGCATATGTGTCCCCGTTCATGGCTCGCCCTGGCGCGGCGCCGGCAACCCCGAATGTTGGCGTGGCCTGGCATTATGGCAACCCGCTAGGCGAGCAACGCGGCCCGTTTGTGGTCGACCGTTCGCACCACCGTGTGCTGAAAGTCAGCGGCCCGGACGCCGCCGCGTTTCTTAACAACCTGCTTTCGCAGCAGCTTATCGACGCCCCGCCCTCCACCGCCGCGTTAAACCTCGACGCGCAAGGGCGGATCCTCCATCATGTGGGGATTTGGCTTGATAATGACACTTTCTTTCTAGAAGGTCCCGCCGCTGAGATCGCAACCTTAAAGCCCTACCTGCTCCGCATGGTGTTTTGGTCCGATGTGGAGATTAAGGAGGCAGATCTGGCGTTGCTCACCGTCATCGGCGAGGAACCCACCACCGGGATGAAACGACGAGTCCAATGGGGCGGCCCCGAGCGCTGGGACGTCTTGGTGCCCCGGGAGCGGTTGGGGGCGGCCGTCGATAAGCTAGGGCTGCCGTTGGCGGGGTTGATGGCGTTTACCGCGGAACGTGTGAAAGCGGTGGAGCCGGAAGTCACCGCAGACCTCGACGAAAAGGCCATCCCCCACGAAGTGCCGCGCTGGATCGAATCGGCCGTACATTTGGATAAGGGCTGCTATCGCGGGCAGGAAACCGTGGCGCGCGTGCACAATCTGGGGCGCTCGCCGCGGGTGCTCGTGATGGTGCACATCGACGGCTCCGCGCCGGAATTGCCCGAACCGGGATCGGCGATCACTGCGGGCGGCCGCAAGGTGGGACGCCTGGGGACGGTCGTACATGACTGCGATTACGGGCCGATCGGGCTAGCGCTGATCAAACGCAGTGCCGTGGGCGTGCCCGGACTGGCGGTGGAGGATGTGGCGCTGCAAATCGACCCCGACACCATCCCCACAGACGACGGGGAACGACCGGGACGCGCCGCCCAAAACCGACTTCGGGGGCGGTAACCCCCGCAAACATGCAGGTGAGCGACTCGGTGCGGACTTTTTCGCTCGCAACCGCTATTGTGTCTAACAGGAATACATTTACTTAAGAACACTCAAGGGAGTGCCGAATTCCCCGCGCACTCCTCGCTCACACCAAGGGGGTCAGGCCATGGGTCGCGGCCGCGCCAAGGCAAAACAAGCCAAGGTTGCTCGTCAACTGAAGTACAACTCTCCAGAAATGGACCTCGCTTCACTGCAGCGGGAGCTCGCTGGGAAGTCTGAGAAAGACTCCTCTCATCGTGAGGATGACCAGTACGCCGAATGGGCGGATTGGGAAGACGACGATGACGAGGACGAGCGGTCTTGGCGGTAAACCCTCAAGGGTCACCGTGAGGTAGGGCCAAGGGCTCTTGGGCCCATGCCCCGCTTTCGCCATGTCTGCTGCAGGTGGCGCACCAAACAGGTGTGCACACCTGTTTTTGTCGTACGGTGTGGCGGGGGTACCGCGAGAAGCCGCCTGGCCCGGCCGCACGCGCGGCGTAGAGAAGCGACGGCGGCGGCAGGGTGCGCGGGGCGCGTTTAATACCCGGGGTGTTCGCCGGTAAGGACCACCAGCTGCTCCTCGCCCGGAGCCGCCTTACGGACGGTGCCAAGCTCCCACGCTTCGATGTGGCGGGCGGTCAGCATGGCAAGCGCGCGGTCGCGGTCCTGGGGAGCCACCACGGCCACCATGCCCACCCCCATATTGAAGGTTTTTTCCATCTCGGCTTGGGGGACCTTGCCGAGGGAAGCGATGGTGCGGAAGATCTGATCCGGGGTCCACGTGGCGCGGGAAAGCTCTGCGACCAGGCCGTCCGGGATCACGCGCGCGAGGTTGCCCGCTAGGCCGCCGCCGGTGACGTGGCAGAACGTATGTACCTCGCATTCGGAAGCGAGGGCGAGGCAATCGAGGGCGTAAATGCGGGTGGGTTCGAGCAACTCCTCGCCGAGCGTGCGGCCGAGCTCCTCCATATACCCGTCGAGGGGCAGGCCCGCCTTCTCCAGTAACACGTGGCGGACGAGCGAATACCCGTTTGAATGCAGCCCGGAGGACTTCATGGCGATAACCACGTCGCCGGTGCGCACACGTTCGGGGCCAAGGACGCTGTCCGCCTCAACGACGCCCACGGCGGTGGCGGAAACATCGTAATGGGTGGGGTCCATCGTGCCCGGGTGTTCGGCGGTTTCGCCGCCCAGCAGCGCACAGCCGGCGCGCACGCAGCCCTCGGCGATGCCGGCAACGATCTCGGCCACGTGTTCGGGAACCACCTTGCCGACGGCGATATAGTCCTGCAGGAACAACGGTTCGGCGCCGCACACCACGAGGTCATCCACACACATGGCCACGAGGTCGATGCCGATGGTGTTGTGCACGTCCATGGCCTGGGCGATGGCGAGCTTCGTGCCGACGCCGTCCGAACCGGCGGCCAGCAGCGGCTCACGGTATTTGCCGAGCGCGAAAAGCCCCGCGAAACCCCCAAGCCCGCCTCGAACCTCTGGGCGAGTGGCGCGCTTGGCGTGGGGGGCGAACAACTCGACAGCGCGGTCGCCCGCGGCAATATCCACCCCGGCGGCGGCGTAAGAAATCTCGGAATTTGAGTGTTGGCTCATACAATTATGGCTTTCTAAAAGTCACTGAAAATCAATGGTGAACGCAGCTATATCGTAGCCTGCATCGTACGCACAAGGTCGGCGTTGTGGTTACCCTCCGGCAGCCCCAGCGGGTACACGCCATCGAAACAGGCGCAGCACAATTGCTCGCGATCCTGGCGGGTGGCCTCGACCATGTTCTCCACCGACACAAAGCCCAGCGAATCCGAACCGATGGCGGTGCCCACGGCGCGCACCATCGCCTCCTCGTCGTCGCCTTCGACGCAATTCGCCAGCAGCTCGCCGGGGCTGGCGAAGTCAATACCGTAAAAGCACGGCCACTTCACCGGCGGGGAGGCGATGCGCACATGAACCTCCGCCGCGCCAGCCTCCCGCAGCATGCGGATCAGGGCGCGTTGGGTATTGCCGCGGACGATGGAATCATCGACCACCACGAGCCGTTTGCCTGCGATCACCTCGCGCAATGGGTTTAGCTTCAGCCGGATGCCCAACTGCCGGATCGTCTGCGAAGGTTGAATAAACGTTCGACCGACATAGGCGTTTTTGACCAGGCCTTGTCCGAACGGAATTCCGGAGCCCTGCGCGTAGCCGACGGCGGCGGGGGTGCCGGAATCGGGGACGGGGATCACGAGATCGCCGTCCGCTGGGCACTCCTGGGCCAGGCGACGGCCGATCTCCACGCGGGTGGCGTTCACCGCGCGGCCGCGAATCACGGAATCCGGGCGCGCCAGGTACACGTATTCGAATACACAGCCCTTGTGCTGGGTGACGCCGAAGCGTTCCGAGCGCACGCCAGCCTCGCTGATGCTGATCAATTCGCCGGGTTCGACCTCGCGCACAAACGACGCCCCGACTATGTCCAGCGCTGCGGTTTCGGAGGCGACCACCCAACCGCGCTCCAGCCTGCCGATGGACAGCGGCCGCACGCCGTACGGGTCGCGGGCGGCGTAAAGCGTAGTGCCATCGGTAAACGTAAGACAGAACGCACCTTCGATTCGCGGGAGGAGTTCCTGCGCCGATTCGACGATGCTGCGGCCGCCTTTCATGCCGTCGGCGAGCAATGCGCACATCACATCCGAATCCGAAGGGCTGTTTGATTTATCTACGAGCCCTCGCGCAGCCGCCTCTTCCAGCAAGGAAATGTAGTTGACTAGGTTGCCGTTGTGCCCGAGCGCGACGTCGGTGCCATCGGGGGTGACGCGGAACATCGGCTGCGCGTTTTCCCAACAGCCACCGCCCGCGGTGGAATAGCGGGTATGCCCGATGGCGATATGCCCGCGCAGGGAATCGAGAGTTTGTTCGTCGAAGATTTGGGAGACGAGGCCGATGTCTTTAAACACCAAAATCTGGTCTCCGTCGCCGACCGCGATGCCGGCCGCTTCCTGCCCTCTGTGCTGCAGCGCATACAGGCCGTAATATGTGAGCTTGGCGACCTCCTCCCCAGGTGCCCAAACCCCAAAGACGCCGCATTCCTCCCTAGGGTTCTGCTCGCCGTGGTCATCGAATCCGTCGCGATCGGTGGGCGCGGGACACGGGGCCGCCGCGCTGAGGGATTTCTCCAAAGCTGCCACGGAAGCTATCGTAGCGGCTCATTGGGTTACGCCCTAATAATCCCGTTTAACCGCCCACCGCGACCCCGAACACAACGCCGATTACATAGGTAATAGCGAGGGCCAGCGCGCCGCCAAACACCAGGCGTGCGACGGATCGTCCCTGCTCACCGCCCGCAAGGAACGCCGATACGCTGCCCGTGACGGTCAACGCAATCACCGTGGCGATAAGCGTCACAGCGGCCCGCCAATCGACCGGTGCGATCAGCACCGCGATCAACGGCAGCACCGCGCCAAGCACAAACGAAAACGCGGACGAACCGGCGGCGATCCACGGATTTGTGAGCTCTTCCCTATCGAGCCCGAGTTCGATGTCGAGGTGCGCTCCGAGCGCGTCGTGCTCGGCGAGTTCGAGGGCGGCCATTTCGGCCGTATGTTTGGAAAGGCCCTTACTGCGCAGGATTTCCACCAGCTCTTTGTGCTCGGCCGCGGGCATGGTGGCAAGCTCCCAGCGCTCCTTATCGATCAGCGCCTTTTCCGTATCGCGCTGCGTGGACACCGACACGTATTCGCCGAGCGCCATGCTCACCGCGCCCGAAACCACCGCCGCAAAACCCGCCGTGGCTATAACGCTTGTCGACGCCCCGGTAGCCGCAACGCCCATAACTAACCCCGCCGTGGACACGATGCCATCGTTGGCACCTAGAACACCTGCGCGAAGCCAATTGAGCTTATTGTTCAGGCCGGAATTGTGAGGTTCTTCAATAATATGTGTTGTTTCAATCATGACCCCATCATATCGATATGTGCATAAGTGCGCACACTTGGAAAGGTTGGCCTGACCTTAGGTTTTGTCCCCTTCTATTGATACCAACGGCAGCCATCGCGCGATTTCGGCGGCGCGGTTTCCGGAAATGTCCACGGTCGCGGCGTCGGCAAGCTGCGTAAGCCCGGTGGCGAGTCGAAGCCACGTGCGAGCATCGGTCTCGACAACGTTCGGTGGGGTGCCGCGCGTGTGGCGGGGACCGTCGATACATTGGATACCTACAAACGGGGGTATGCGGACTTCTACGCTGTGGCCGGGTGCTGCGGCCTCGAGCCTACGAGCGGTCATCCGAACGGCTTGAGCAATCGCGGCGCGGGGCGGCTGCGGGGCGGAATCATCGCGCAACCAATCGGCAACCGCAAGCACGGCGGCGCGGGTGTCTGCGAGGGAAATGGAACGCTTCACAGGGCGCGAGTTTACCGTTCTATAAGCTAAAGCTACACACGAAAGGAACCCCTCATGACATCACGCTCCCCCAGCCTTACGCTCCGCTTTCTCGCCGCCCCCACGGACATCATTATGGCCGGTAACCACGGCGTATCCGGCGGCCGCGTCCTCGAATGGATAGACAAAGCCGCGTACGCCTGTGCGGTCGGTTGGTCGGGGGCGTATTGCGTAACCGCATACGTTGGCCACATCCATTTCACGCGGCCGATTCCCAGCGGGCACATGGTGGAAGTGCGTTCCCGGATCGCCATGACGGGGCGCTCGTCCATGCACATTGTTAATGAGGTGCTTTCGGCCGACCCGCGCGAGGGGGTATTCACTCGTGCGTGCGATTGCCTTGTGATCTTCGTGGCCAAAAACGCGGAAACGGGGCGACCCCAACCGGTGCCGGAATTCGTCCCAAGCACGGATGAGGAACGCCGCGTTTTCGACGCCGCGCTGTCCCGCATCGAACTCCGGAAGGCGATCGAACAGGAGATGGAAGAGCAGACATACGTCGGCCCTTCGGAAGCACCCCGGTTGATTACCCGCTTCCTGGCGAAACCAACCGATGTGAACTGGGGCGGCAAGGTCCACGGCGGCACCGCAATGGAATGGATTGACGAGGCCGGCGCGGCCTGCACCATGGAATGGTCGGGCGAGCACACCGTGGCCGTGTACGCTGGCGGGATCCGCTTTTACCGGCCCATCCAGATCGGTGATCTCATTGAAGTTGACGCCCGCCTGATGCGCACCGATGCCCGCTCGATGCAAATGTCTGTTCACGTGCGGTCTGGGGCTCCGCGGGGCGGCCGCTCCGCCCTGGAAACCGCGATTCACGCCACGATTTCCTATATCGCGGTGGATATCGACGGCCACCCGCTCCCCGCCCGCCAATTCGTCCCGCGCGCTAGCGAGGATGTTCGACTATCCGAACACGCGGCCAAGCTGCGCGAACTGCGCGCGCGGTATTCCCCCCACCCGCTGATCCAGCGCTAGGAAGTGCTGGGGGCTGGAGTACTGGGGCCGGAAGTCTTGGGAGCGGGGGCTTCGGAAGCCGGGGCGTTGTCAGCGGAGCCGTCGAACATGCGAGCGACGTACTCTATGAGGCGCTGCCACCACGACTGCGGTGCTGGCATTGGTATCGGCTCCGCCTCATGCATGCGCTCGCTGCTCCAATAATCTTGATCCGCGGGCGGCTGCGTTGTGAACGTAGTTTCGCTCGACGGGGCGCCGCAGGACACGAGCATCCCGGCAACGAAAATGAGTGCTATTCGGTAGGTCATGCTCCGCCTTGAACAACCACCATCCACACCGCGATCAGGTGCAAAACGCCGGCAATAATCGTAGCGAGGTGGAAATGCTCATGGTAGCCAACCCAACGCGCATTGCGCCCCGGCCACCGCAATGCGTAAAGCACCGCGCCGAGCGAATACACCACCCCGCCGGCGAACAGTAACCACACCACAACATGCCCCGCATGCAGCCACAATTGCGGAATCAGCGGCACCACGAGCCACCCCAACAGGAGGTAAACAACCACGTGGAGCCATCGCGGATGCGGCAGCAACGACAGCACCACGCTCAGCAAGGCGCCACACCAAACCGCCGCCAGCAACCCCGTTGCAATGGGCCCAGACAGCGTCAATAACGACATCGGCGTATAGGTAGCGGCGATAAAAACCGCGATCGTGGAGTGGTCCGCCCACCGCCACCAAGCGACAACACGTTCGGACCGCCAGGGGCCGCAATGATAAGCCGCCGACACCCCGAACAACTGTGTTAATCCCACGGCGTAAATCGTGACGCCAAGCGCGGGCAACCACGGCAGGGTCATCCAAGCGAACGTGGTCAAGACGGCTCCGGACAATGCCGCCAGCACCGCAGCCGCGCAATGATACCAGCCACGCGCTTTAGGTCGCGGCCCGCGATCAAGCACCCACCGGGTCCGTTGCACAAGCTGGGGTTGTTGAATCACTGCCACAATTGAGACCTTCAAAGACGTAACCTACGATTGCGTAAAGTGTAATCGCCGCAGCGCACCACCGCTAGGCTTATCGACGCCGCGACAAGCAACGTCAGCGCCGCGCGCAGCGATCGTTGGGCTATTCGTCGCGTCCTTTGAGGCCTTCCACCAGCTGCAATCGTGCAATCTTTCGAAGCGAAACTAACCAAACAAACCCAATGACTAGGGCCGCTGCGAGGGCCGAGTACACGTATGTATCCCAATCAATGAACGACGCAAAGAGCAATTGCGAGTTGGCGAACTGGCGCGACACGAAACTGGTGAGATAATAGCCTCCGACCAGGCCAAGCGGCAGCCCTACTAGGAATTGCATCACGAGCTCTTTCAGGTACGCCAAGGAAATCTCGCGGGGCGAATAGCCCATGACGCGCAGGATCACGAACTCGTATTGCCTAGCCAGCAGCGCAATCGTGGACACCGAATAGAGGGCAGCCACGCCGAGAACGATGGAAAACATCACCAGCAATTCGATATACATGTTTAACGTAGCGGAAAGCTTCTGAAAGCTCTCCCGTTCATCGCCGATGGAGCTTATCGCCAGCACGCCTTCTTGGCGCTCGATTTCCTTTTCCACTTCGTTGCGATCTCCGTCCGCATTGGCGAAGATCGTGTTGTAGGACGGGTTTTCGAGGCCCAAGTGTTTTTCCGCCTGCGCATAGGTGGCGATGGCGATAAATCCAAGGTTCTGCCGCACTCGGTCCGACACCTTAATGGTCCCCTCAACCACACCGTTGGGAGTGGTGATTTCCACCGCGTCACCCACCGAAACGCCCAGTTTATCGGCGTAGTAGTGGGACAGCACCAATCCATCACCGTACTCCGGCTCGCCACCATCGTCGGCTTTGAAACTATATACGGCTTCTGGGTCGTCCACGATCACCACTGGTAATTCTTCATCCCTGTCCCCTGCGGTGAGCGTGGCCGGCAGCACCAGCGCCTGTTGCTGCTGGGTGAGGTCCACGGCGTCGAGAAACGCCGGCGGTTGCGTGCTCGGCGTGGGCTGGGTTCGGACGGCGAAATCATAATCGATAGCAGTATCGAAATAATCGGTGGTGATGAACTTGTAAGAATCTTGGAAACCAAGAGACATCACGGTCAGCGTCACGGACGCCACAACACCGCACACCATTGCGAAAAACCGACCACGATTTCGAAGCGCGGATTTGACGGCGTAGCGGGAATGGAACGTGAGGCGATTCCACAAGCGGGTACGTTGCAGCAGGATATCGCGGCCGGTTTTCGGTTGTTCCGCGTGCATGGCCTCGGCGGGCATGATCGTAACCACGCCCCAAACCGCGATAACGGTGGACACGATCGTCACGATGAATGCGAAAATTGTCGGCAGCCAAATGTGGTGCGCGAGCCCCCCAAATGTGAAAAATGGTGCACTAAATATGGATTGATATGTGTTCACCAAGGATGGCCCTGCGACGCTCGCAATCACGGCCCCCAATGCCGCACCCACTACCGTAGCCACCACCGAGATTGCGCAATACAAGAACATAATCTGGGCGCTGCCACAACCCATCGCTTTGAGAACTCCGATCTGCCTGCGATCGCGCAAGACATTGCGGCGTTGCCCGACAAACACCACCACGGAAGCGATAATAAGGAATACGATGGGGAAGATATACGCCATGCGATTGAAATCGCTAACATCCGCCGAAAACGCATCATAACTACTCACCTTTTCCCGCTTGGTGAGCTTTACTATTCTATCTCCGAGTTCATCTTCAACAGTATCGTAGATGCGTTCTTCATCGGAATCTTGCGCGAAAACTAACGCGATTTGATTCATCGGAATCTTGCGCTGCGATAGAAACTCCGTATCCACATACAGCACGCCGAATTCGCTGGTATCGGCGATAGATTCCGTGGCGCTTTGCTTCAGGTACATGTCCTCCGGCGTCGTAGCGATGCCGGACACCTTGCACTCCGCGCTAAACGCCCGATTCTCAAACGAAAGGGTATCGCCTGGGTGCACGTTGTGCTTTACCGCGTATTTATCGGCGACAAGGCATTCCTCGGCGGTCTTTGGCTCCTCACCTTCGTACAGGTAAGGCCGGTTTACACGAGGATTGTGAATATCGTAAGACAGCAACCTAAACGTAATGTCACCGTCACGCGCATCTACCGTGGCACGCGCCTGCACCGCCTCAACGCCCGCAATCTTTTCAAGGTTCGCGGCGTCTTCCTCCGTGAAATCAATGCCATCTACGATAAGATCCGGCATCTTATAGTCTTGGAAATACTGATGCGAGCTTTGCTCAAAGTTGACCGAATTCGACTTTAACGTTGCGTAAAATCCTACGGCCACGCCGATGATAATGATCAAACCCAGCAAAGAGCTGATTTGTAAACGCATCTGCCGCAATGCGTTCAGCAAAGGCATGCGCATTAATAGGCCCCCTCAATGGCACAACGTCCCCCGCCGCTGCGAAGAACACGAAAACCATCCCGAAAAGCCCCCTGCGGAGCGTAGCGCGTGTGCATACACCCCACCTTACGCCGAACGAGCGTGCATGCAGCCATACCTAAGTGTATCGCTACTTGGCACTCAGTCCCCAAATGGGCATCTCACCAATGAGGCAGAGAAGCACCGCAAGAATCGGACCTCAGGGCAAGCGTGTAAGCGTGTGAGCGTGAGCTTCTCCGAATACTCGTAAGTTGCTATCGCCGCCGCGCTCATAAGAACCCACTACTGGATTAACACATGGATAGCCAGCAACAGAAACAAACGCCTCGATTCCAGCATCGGGCTCGGCACCTTCCAAAGCGGTCCAAAGCGCAATCTAGACGCAGCCGCATGACGCAGCCCCAAACCAACTGGCGACAAAGGGCCAATCAGCGAATCCACACGAATCAATTAGGTCTCACACAATGCGTCACAAAAACTCTCTGCGTCATTGACAAAAATATAAAGCCTCTCGACGTCGCCAGCGCTTCGCCGAGAGGGAAGAAATGAATGAATTTCAACGTAAATCGGTTCGCGAAGAACAATCGCGACATTTGTCCCGTCGGGCGAGCCAAGACTAAGGTCGCCATCGGACACACTGTCATCAATTAAACTTACGTTACGCGAAATTGAGACCGACTCAATGTCCGCACGCGCAATGCGGGCTAGCACATTACCGTATCTTCTTAAAACCAATTCCTCCGCCGAAACAAAGTGTGGGAAAGCCACTTTGGCGCAACAAAGCCCAATATATGAAATAATGCCGGACAGGGACAAAATCAGCAAAACCATCCGGAGATGGAAATTGCCAACAATAAAGTGTACTACCAGAAGCTCAATCATCGCCGCAGCAATAAACGCAATTGATACCCCCCAGGTACCACGATCCGAACGAAAAGGAAGGTTGCCGTGGCCCTCAACATCGGGACGGCGAACCACGCAGAGATACATAGCCTTATAACTTCGACATTCCGCGATTACCAACCTACCCATTTTAGAAAGCTCTAGTAACTCGACAAATATATCGAAGGGCTTTCGTTGGCTACGGCGCGACAAAACAAGGGCGAAGCAGAAATGAACTGCAAACAGCGCAAGAATCAACGAACCATTAATTGAAACGACAATCCAGAAAGCTTGCCGGAGTTCGATCCAGCCCATTAAATAGAATACTAAATCGAAAACCAATACCAGTGCAACAATCGTCAAAACAAGATTGGTTATAAAATTAAGGGCCCGAGGGTGCGAAATCAATTATCTCCAACTTCCTTCGTCTTAAATTCGTCGCCTGCGTAAGGTTGGCGGCGCCAAGGTGAGCTATGCCCTCGCCAGGGCAATCACAATAATCCGTCGGCACCAGCGCCTGCACCAACTTGGTCTCCGTCACGTCAACTCTGACACGATCGCGCCACAAACTGGTGCAAAAGGGGCACCCAGGGATTCCCAGGTGCCCCAACGCTATTCGAGCTTGTGTTCTACTCCACGACGGAGTTTGCGCCGGCAGCGTGACCGAACAGCTTCGGCAGGGTAGCTTCCCAAGCCGTGCGCAGCTCATCGATACCGATTTCGAACTGCCCGGCGACACGCAGGGTGCGGTCGGCGTTGGTGGTGCCCAATTTCGCGACTGGGATCCCCAATTCCGCCGCGCGTGCTTCGAGCGCGGCACCGTCTTGGGTGGCCACTATGACGCGTGACGCGGACTCGGAGAACAGCGCGACAAATGCGTCCGCGTGTACGGATGCCACATCAATGTCCGCACCGACATTCGAGGTGATCGTCAGCTCCGCGACCGCCTGGGCAAGGCCGCCTTCGGAAAGGTCGTGCGCAGCGGTGACTACACGGGGTCCGGTAAAGAAATCGGCAAGCGCCATCTCATTCGCAAGGTTGATCTCAGGAGGCATGCCGTTGAGACCGCCGCCGGATACCTGCTGCCAAATGGAGCCACCGAACTCGTCTTCGGTTGCACCCAGTAGATATAGCGTTTCGACGCCCTCGACAGTACCGAGGTCGTGCCCGATCCTCTGATGCACATCCTCAATCACACCAAGAACACCCACGACCGGGGTCGGCAGAATCGGCGTGCTCCCAGTCTGGTTGTAGAAGGAAACATTGCCGCCAGAGACGGGGATCCCCAGCTCAACGCAGCCATCGGCGAGTCCATGTACGGCCTCGCGGAACTGCCACATCACGTCCGGGTCCTCGGGCGAACCAAAGTTCAAGCAGTTCGTGACAGCGACCGGACGCGCACCAGTTACCGCAACATTTCGGTACGCCTCGGCCAATGCAAGGCGCGCACCTGTGTTCGGATCGAGCTTGGTGTATCGACCCGACGCATCCGCGGAGATCGCGACGCCACGGCCGGTTTCTTCGTCGATGCGCAGCACGCCAGCATCGGAATTCTGTGCGAGCACCGTATTGCCGCGCACATAGCGATCGTATTGCTGCGTAATAAACGCCCGCGAACACAGCGCCGGCGACGACACCATGTCCAGCAAGGCCGCGCGCAAATCGCTCGGCTTTTCGACGCCCTGGAATACCTGCAGTTCGTCCTGCCATTCCGGCCGTGCGTACGGACGTTCGTACACGGGACCCTGGTGAGCGATGGTGTGAGCTGGGGCCTCCACAACGACTTCACCGCGGTGCGTGATCACCAATCGGTCGTTGTCGGTCACCTCGCCGATCTCGGCACAGGTGACATCCCAGTGGGCGCAGATGTCCTTGAACTTATCTACGTTTTCCGGCGTCACAATCGCACACATGCGCTCTTGGGATTCCGAGGCCAAAATCTCGGCAGCGGTCATATTTTCGGCGCGCAACGGGACCATGTCGAGGTTTACCAACATGCCGCCGTCACCGGCCGCCGCAAGCTCGGAAGTGGCACAGGAAAGGCCGGCACCACCGAGGTCTTGAATGCCCACCACAACGCCCGCCTTATACAGGTCAAGGCAGCATTCGATCAGGACTTTTTCCGCGAATGGGTCGCCAACCTGCACCGCGGGCAGCTTGCGTTCGGCACCATCTTCGAACGTATCGGATGCCAGCACGGACACGCCACCGATGCCGTCCAATCCGGTGCGCGAACCAAACAGCATCACCTTATTGCCCAAACCGGAAGCGAAAGCCAGTTTGAGCTCATCGACCTTGAGGGTACCCACGCACAGCGCATTCACGAGCGGGTTGCCGGCATAAGACTCATCGAATATGGTTTCGCCACCGATGTTCGGCAGGCCGAGGCAGTTGCCGTAACCGCCGACGCCATCGACCACACCCGGCAAGACGCGCTGAGTATCCGGCGCATCAGCGGGGCCGAAGCGAAGCTGATCCATGACGGCAACTGGGCGCGCGCCCATCGCCATAATGTCACGGACGATGCCGCCCACGCCGGTGGCCGCGCCTTGGTGCGGCTCGACGTAAGACGGGTGGTTGTGAGATTCCACGCGGAAGGTCACCGCGTGCCCATTTCCAATATCCACCACACCGGCGTTTTCGCCGATACCTGCGAGGATCTTCTCCCCCATCTCCGGCGTCGTGGTCTCGCCAAAGTAGCGCAGATGAACCTTCGAAGATTTGTATGAGCAATGCTCGGACCACATGACCGAATACATGGTCAATTCGGCATGCGTGGGGCGGCGCCCAAGGATCTCCTTGATCCGCGCATATTCATCGTCTTTAAGCCCGAGCTCACGGTACGGTTGGGTGGCATCGGGGTCGGCCGTCGCGGCGTCGACAGTATCGTTGAAGGGAACAGTCATTGTGCAAACACCTTCCGGGTTAAGCGGCGATCGAGCCGACAGCGGACAAGAACAGCTCGAGACCATCCACCGAAGGGCCAGTCAGCTTTTCGACTGCATGTTCGGGGTGCGGCATGAGCCCCACGACGCGGCCATTCTCCGAACAAATCCCCGCGATTGAATTCAACGAACCGTTAAAGTTTTCGACATACCGGAACACCACGCGCCCCTCGGCCTCAAGCATATGCACGACGTCGGCAGACGCCTGGAATCGCCCCTCGCCGTGCTTGCTCGGAATCAGAATCCGCTGGCCGCTAGCAAAAGTGTTCGTCCACGCGGTGGTGTTGTTCTCGACGGTGAGATAAATATCCTCACAGTAGAAATGCAGCCCCTCATTGCGGGTGAGCGCCCCCGGCAACAAACGAGCCTCCGTAAGAATCTGGAAACCATTGCAAATGCCCAGCACAGGCATGCCTTTGCCCGCGGCCTCGATCACCGATTGCATGACGGGGGCAAGTGCGGAAATCGCTCCAGAACGCAAATAATCCCCGTAGGAAAACCCACCGGGGATCACCACAGCATCCACACCTTGAAGATCAGTGTCTGCGTGCCACAAGGACACCGCCTCAGCACCAGCGATGCGTACGGCGCGCGCGGCGTCGACATCGTCAAGGGTGCCGGGGAACGTAATTACGCCAATTTTCGCGGTCACTCGGACACCTCAAAACCGACAACCTCGAAATCCTCGATCACAGTGTTGGCCAGGAGGATTTCGGCAACCTTTTCGAGGTCTTCCTTGGTCACGGAATCCGCGACCTCAAGCTCAAATCGCTTACCTTGGCGAACATCCGTCACCCCCTCAACCCCGATACGACCCAAGGCACGGCCAACCGCCTGCCCCTGAGGATCCAAAATCTCTGCCTTCGGCATCACATTGACAACTACACGGGCCACAACAATTCCCTTACTCGCAGTAGGTACAGCGTGCAATCCTGCGACAAAAATAACGCAGAACTCGGACGCACACAGCATACCGAGAAGCACAAGGGAGCGCCTATTCGAAGAACGAAATCTTTTGCGGATGTAACATTTGCCACGTGTTGCTGAGCGAGGGGCGCACGGTAGGCGGCCGCAACCCACGCCCCAGGCGAGACCGAAAACTAGATCGGTAGGAGCTCCTCGATGAGGTCAACGATTGCGTCGTCCTCGGGGTCGATCTTAGGCCCGAAGCGCGCGATGACTTCGCCGGAGTCGGACACGACGAACTTTTCGAAATTCCAGGCGATGTCCTCGCCGCCGGTTGCCTCTTTCAGGAACGCATACAGCGGGTGAGTGTTCGGGCCGTTGACGTCGGCCTTGGCGAGCAGCGGAAAGCTGACACCGTAGTTCACGCGGCAAAACTCGGCGATTTCAGCTTCGCTGCCGGGCTCTTGCCCCGCGAATTGGTTGCACGGCATGCCGATAACAAAGAAACCTCGCATCGCATACTCATCGAACAAGTGTTGGAGGCTATCGTATTGTTCGGTGAGTCCGCATTTGGAGGCGGTGTTTACGATGAGTAGCACGTGCCCGGCCCAATCGCCCATGGTGGTGTCGCGGCCGTCGATAGTGGTTACGGGGATGTCGTATAGCGTCATGGTTTCAGCGTAGGCGCTCGCGGTGAATCGCGTTATCCAAGGGCCTGCGGTCGCGCCAACCGAAACGCTCGAGATCGGGCACTTGTTCGAGGTGAGTGACGGGCCCGAGGCAGAGCCACGCTAGAGGGCGCACGGGGGCGACGCAGCCGACGAATTCGGCGAGGAATTGCTCCTCGTAGAAGCTCACCCAGCCCATGCCGAGCCCTTCTGCCGTCGCAGCTAGCCACATGTTTTGAATTGCCAGCGCGACGCTCATCAGGCCGGTTTCGTCTATGGTGTGCCTGCCTAAGATGTGCGGCCCGCCTCGTTCCGGGTTGTACGTAACCACAACGCCCGTTCCCGATTCGCAAATACCCTCGATCTTTATGGGTTCAAAGGTGTGCTTACGCGCCTCCGGTAAGCTCTCCGCAAACGCTTTTCGACGCCCCGCCACGTGCTCGGCGAAGGCTGCCAACCGCTGCTGCTGCTGAACCACAACAAAATCCCACGGTTGGGAATTGCCTACGGAAGGGGCCGCATGCCCAGCGGCGAGGACTCGGCGCAATTGTTCCTCACCGATAAGTTCGCCCGTATATTCGGCTCGCACATCGCGGCGGGTGGCAATCGCCTGATACACATCAATCATGCTTCGAGCATAGGTTGCACGACGCTGCCGTGAACCCTGACCTCGTCGCGCCGAGCGGAAAGGCTAACGTGACATCACGGATTCTTTACCTGCGGGCGCATCTGCGGCGTCTTCGCCGAGAGCATCCATGGCATCGGCGGATTCGGCTGCGGGTGGCTCAGCAGATTCGGGCTCGGCGGATTCGGGCTCGGCGGTTTCGGCGTCGGCGGGATTGAGGGTGGGGTGATCCTCGGCAAGCTCATCAGCGTCGACGTCGGAGGGGGCGGGAGGCTCCTCGGTTGCGGCGTCGGGTTCCGTGGGCTCGGCCATTTGGGCGATTGGCGTGAGGTAGCTGGTTCCAGTGTCGGAATCGCGGCCGACGATCACAATGTGTTCGTTTCCGGCGGCTTGACCTGCGTTAACCAGGTCGGGGCTGCGGGTTGCCACGATGGATTGGATGCCGTGGAGCATGGCGAGGAAAAGATCGCTGTGTTGGGGATGGAGGAAATGCTCCGGGGTGTCGATAAGCAGGGTTTTGCCGCTGAGCTGGGCGGTGGCAAGGGCAAGTTCGCCAAGGAAACCGTCGCTAAGATGGCGGGCGGGCGTGCCCACGAATTGGCCCTGGAATTGTTCGTTGAGGACCATCATGACGTCGCCAAGGTCGGTGGTGGCGAAGCCAAGGGAGCGGGCGGAAGGACCGCCAAGATCACAGGCGATGGTTTCGATGCGGGCAAAGGATTCGGGGTCGGTAGAGGCCAATTGATAGAGCACGCCGGAGATATTGGAGGCATCGGGCTCGAGGGTGTCACTCACTGGGCTGAATTCGCGCATTCGCTCTGGGTGCGGCACGAATTCCGTGATCGAGCGCAAGGTTTGGGAGAGTTCGTCGATCGCCCAGTCCTCGACCACGGGTAACCCCGCGAGCTTGAATAAGGAGGAATGCCGACCATCGAACGAAAGTTCAGCTAGATTCAGGGATTCGCCCTCGCCCATGCCTAAAACCTCTTCGGTGATGCGGAGCTCGGGGCGAACCTCTACGACAATGTCATAGGTTAGGTTTCCAACGCTGCAGCCGATCCGAAACTCGTCTCGTCCGCGGGGCGCACATTCCAAGTCTTCTACGACGGATTCGATGGGCCAGCCAGCAGCCAGCCTGCCCAATGTACGAAGCGCTAGCAGCGCGTTTGTCTTCCCAACGTGATGAGGTCCCACCAACAAAGCAGCAGACCCTAGCTCTAGGGCCTGCTCGTGGAATGTCATCCACTGGGTCAATCGCAGGTGAGTGATCATAAGCGCCACGGTAGCAAAAAGAACAAGGTCGCTATAGCACAGATTGTGCACTACTTTTCAGTTTCGGGGCGGGAAAGCTGAGAATAGCGAAGGCACTCCCACCCGCCACGTCGAACTTTAGTACGCACGTAATATCTGGGACTCTTCCCTTGTCAGAAACGGAAAAGCCCCCTCATAATGGGGCAAAAACCTGCGAATGGCGAAGCCCAGCCAGCCACTCACGTAACACTTATCACTTTTTTATGGTGGTCGGCGTGGCGCGCCCGCCGCGATGGGGGTAGCGGCGCGGCGGACGGGGCGTCGAAAAGCGGGCTAAGCCTTGACCACGGAGGTTTCCTGGAAACGTTGCGCGTGGGTTTCCTGGCGGGCGGTTTCCTTGGACGCGAGGATGGCCAGCGAACTCACCAGGAACAGCAACGTCGCGTACCAGGCCACGGGGTCCAGACCGGTCTCCGGCGTGACCAGTCGGTTCGCAATCAACGGTGCCGTGCCCGCGCCCAAAATGGAAGCCATCTGGAAGGTCATGCCGGCGCCCGTGTAGCGGTGAGCGGCGTCGAATTTCTCGGAAAGGAAGGCGCCAATCGGGCCGTATTGCGCGGGCTGCACCACGCACACCATAAGGATCAGGGCGGGCCACACCTGGGCCGGGTCGCCGGTGTCAATCATGCGGATAACAATCCACAGGCCGATAACAGAGACGATGCCGCCAGCAACCATGACGCGACGGCGACCGTAGCGGTCTGAAAGCCAGGCCAGGAAGGGCATGACGAAAATGGCGATCACGGAGCCGATGGTGACCATCATCAGGCCGTCCGCGCGGGAAATCGGAGTCTCGGAATCGGCGGTTTTCGCAACCATGTACGGCACCATAAACGACGCTTGGAGGCCTTGGATAAACAGGCCGGCCATACCCGCGAGGGAACCCGTAACGAGCTCTTTCGGGGAATCCCGAAGCATTTTCATCAGTGGAACACCTGTATGAACGTCGCCGCGTTGGCGGGCTTCCTCGAACTCCGGCGACTCAGTCACGCGCGAACGCAGGTACAGGCCGAACACAACGATGCCAGCGGAGAACAGGAAGGGCACGCGCCAACCCCAGTCGGTAACGAAATACTGTTCGGGGTTAGCAAAATTGTCGCCGGAAATTGTGGAGAATACCGAAAGGACCAGCGTGGACAGGACCGCGCCCGCTGGGCCGCCCGCGATGGCGAGCGACGCACCGAAACCCTTTTTGCCTTCCTGGGAATGCTCCATGGCCATGAGCGTGGCGCCGGCCCATTCGCCGCCCACCGCGACACCCTGCACCGTGCGCAGGACCACGAGCAGGATCGGGGCCGCGACACCGATCATATCTGCGGATGGCATCAGGCCGATTGCCACCGACACGATACCCATGGTGAGCAGCGTAATCACGAGGACGTTTTTGCGGCCGTACTTATCGCCAAAATGTCCGAATGCCATGGAGCCGATCGGGCGCGAAATATAACCGATAAGGAGAATGACAAAGGACAGCGTCGTCCCCATCGCCGGGCTCAAGCTACCGAAAAACAGTTTGGGAAAGACCAGGCCTGCCGCAGCTGCATACAGGAGGAAGTCGTAGTATTCCACGGTGCTTCCAAGGAAGCTCGACAAGACGGCGCGGCGACGTTCCGCAGCGTCCGGAGTGCTCGCCTTCGGCGTGGAAGGCGGCGGTGACGTGGACTCATGGGTTGTAGCGGTCATAATGGTTGTTCCTTTGGCGTTAGTCTGGCCACACGACAGTGTGCGAATAGTGGGCGGGATTTTGAGGCAGGAAGCGTCCGTACAGGAGGTCGAACTCCGCGCGCCTATAGAACTCTCGTTCGGCGTCGCCGGCGGGCGTTCGGCCGGAATCGCCCCGATAGGCCGTAGTTTCGACGCGCCCGAGCCAGTGTGCGTCGTATAATTGCTGGTCCTGCCACACCTCCAGCAGCAGGAGCTTATCGACGTCTCGGGTGTGCGCATACCAGTCATAGGCAACGCAGCCGGGCTCCCGGCGGGTTTCCATCACCTCGCGCAGCGTGAGCTCTTGACGTTTGGGATTCGGCCGGTAGCTGCCCTGGATAATGATTCGAACTTGCCCTCGTGCAGGCCAGCGGATCAGCGCCGACGTTGGGGCCTTGGGTGCCCACGTGTTTTCGCGCAATTCGAACTGTTGTTGGTGATAGATTTCGGTGGATGCGTGGGTGACAAAGTCGCGATACTCGGGGCTTGCGAGCAGCTGTTCCAGCTGGCTATCTGTCACCGAAAGCAATAGCGCGGAGTCGCCGCCGGTGACGGAACGGTACGCGTCCGCCGGGCAAGGCAGGCTTTCGACCAGCTGCGCCGAGATCGCACCCGCTTGGTGCAAAATGCGGATCATGTGTACTCCACCACCCAATCTGGTTGGGCGAATTCTGGGGCTGGGGGACGACGCCGAATCACCACTTCTACGAGGTAACCGCCGAGCGCATCAAAGGTGTCAAAATAGCCGAATTCGGCGGCCTCGCCCCGGAGCGTTGAGCCCATACACAGCGGATATCCGAGCGCTTCCATGCGCTCAACTACGGCGTCCCAAGATTGGTCTTCGGAGGTCAACCACGGGAAGAAATGGTGAATGCCGGGGCCGCGGGCGTCGAAAAACTCCCGGTTGTAGTGGCTGGGGCCGTGGTTGCTTTGAATGATCTCGAAGCCGAAGTCGGCGACCATGCCCTGCGCGGTGAAATAGCCGTGGTCGACGCGCTCGCCGCGGTATTGCGGGGCGTCGAGGCGCCCCCAGCCGGTTTCCCAGGTTTTGCATTCGAAACGCTGGATGCCAAAGATATCGCGGTATGCGGGGAGGGTTTTCAGCACATCGTGAACGATGACCCCGAAATGGTAAATACGTTCGGTTGGCAGCGGCACGTCGGTCGTTTCGGCGGGCAGGCGCGTGGGGTCGGCTTCGAGCACGGGTTCGATTAGGAATCCGCCTAGCGCGTCGCGCGTATCGTAGAACTCACGTTCGCCCGCGCGGTAGGCGAGGGGGATGCCAAGACCGGCGAAATGCTGTTGCGGATCGCCCGATACCACGATCTGCAAAAAGGCGATGCCTTCGCGTTTGGTGCGCAGGTGTTCCTGGAACGGAGACTCCCCCGCCAGCGGTTGGATGAGCTCGAACGCAAGTGTGCTGGTAGCGCCGCGCGCGCTCAGCCACCGTGCGCCGGTGACGGTGCGGCCATAGGACACGGCCTGGTCTGGCGCATGCTCGTCTCGCTGCCAATTGGTTATGCCGTAAATCGTGGAATAGTTTTGGATCGCTTTTTCGAGGTCGTATACGACCACACCGATGCGATGTAATTGCAGTGTTTTCACGTTGCACCAATGTTTCTAGTAGAACAGGCTGAGGTTTTTCACCAGAATCGTCGCCATATCAAAGCGGATTTCCCGCTCGAGGACCTTGAAGCCGTATTCGAACTCAGGTGCGGACACGATGATGTCCCTGCGTTCGCCAGCGATGGTGTCCTGGCTCCGCTCGCCACGGCTGCGGTAAATCAGGAAATTGGACCGCACATTGAAGTTGCCGTCTTCTCGAGCATCAATTCGAATGTTGGTAACCAGGTGGCGGGAGCGTGAAGGCGGCTCCTCGGCCCAAGCCATATTGGTCTGCAGCCGAAACACGCGTTGCCGCAGGTACTCGTGGCCCTCTTCGAAATACACCGAGGTGCCCTTGGGGTAGAACTCCTCGGAGCGTTCGCGGGCGACGCGGTTTTCTCGCACGGGTGCCCAGTAGTAAATATCGGGGTGCATGCACTCCAGCCAGGTGTCCCATTCCATGTTGTCTACGAGCTCAGCTTCGTCGTAAAGGAATCGGGTGATTGCACGTTCGGTTTCCGCATCGACGCGGAGTTTTTGTGAAAGCATGACGTGTGTCCTTATCCCAGCACTGCGCTGTCCATGACGGCGCTGAAATCGGCGATGGCAACTTCGGGGGTGCCGCCGCGCATGGCTTTGAGTTCTTCCCAGCTGTGACCCGCCATAAGGTCGCGATAAAAACCGTACATATTGAGCGCCGCGTTATCGGAGTACACATGTGCGGTCGAGCCGCCCGGGTAGCCGTCGTCATCAGTGGTCACGGCGACGCCGCGCATGTTGTAGGTAAACCCGGTTTTGCGGGCCTTGGCGCCGCGGAGGATGCGTTGCATCTCCTCCCAGTTCTCAGCGTCATCCTGTTCGAACATGCCGCCGGGCGAGAAGGTGCGCATCACGTCGACGCGAATGGCTTCCTTGACTTCCTGGGGCGCGTCCTTGGGCACGAACGCCCAGGACCAAATCTCCATTTCGTGGGGGCCGCGCGGATGCGTGACACGGAAGGTGTAATTGCCCAGCAACATAAAGTTCGGAAACACGTTCATGTGCCCGCGTACTTCGCGGAACTCGCCTAGCCGGGATTCGATGCTGCTCCGCACCGTGTTTTCCCATTCCACCAGGGCCGGCGCGGTGTTGGGGATTTCAGCGCCGCGCTTGCCAAAGAAAGCTCCGCCGTGGCCGTACGGGCTGAAGAATTGGCGGCCGGTTGGGACCTTTTCCCGCCCGGTTTTCCGGTTAAAAGTATCGGAGCCGCTGGCCAACGCTTCCACTGCGGAAACGTGGCTGATTTCCGAATGCTGCATATCGGAAGTGGGCTGCTCGACATTGAACTTCCAGTTCGCGGGCAACACCCATTTATGTACCGCGATTGCTTCCATGCCGCCTTCGTAACGGTCGATATAACCGTCCAGGTAGTATTTGGCGTTACCGAGATACTCTTCGAGCGGCGGAATGGTTTCATCCCACGAGCCGAAAATAAATCCATTGTAATTTTCGATGCGCGGCACACGAATGGCGCTCAGCTTCGACTTGTCCAATCCCGCCGGGTACGCATTGTCCTCGTGCGGGATGTCCACGAGGTTTCCTTGCAGGTCATAGGCCCAACCGTGGAAGGAACACATAAAGCTCTTAGCGACGCCGCGGTCAGCGCGGCAAATGCGCATTCCACGGTGCCGGCACTGATTCAGGAAAGCAATGACTTCCCCGGAACGCTGGCGCACAACCACAATCGGGTCTTCGCCAATATAGGTCTGAATATAGCTTCCCTTTTTGGGTAGCATCGATTCGTGGGCTAAAAATACCCAGGTGCGTTGCCAAACGTTTTCAAGCTCTTGGGCATAAATATCATCGTCTACAAAGATTCTGCCGGATACATAGCCTCCAACAGGATCTATGAGCTGGTGTATATCAGGCACAAGTTCCTCCTAGTGTGTGCGTGCTTGCGCGTGGGTTCATCGGGGATTTGCAACCTGAATGTCGGGTGGGTGAATCAGCTTGCAAAACTAAAGTAACCGCGATCACCATGTGTTTTAAGTCACTGTTCCGGAGGTTGGAACGTATCGGCTATGACCTGCGGATACGCCACACGCAAGCCGCCGTCCAAGCACGCAAAAACCCCTGCCAAATACCTTTTGAGGCACTCGGCAAGGGTTCGATACTGCGTTCTAACTACGCCTTGGGTGACGGAACGGTGTAGGTGGTAACAATCTTGGCGAGCACGGCGTCGTCAAGCGAAGAACGCACCACGGTATCGGTAACGATAACGGTTCGCCCGGCGCGCACAATGGTCGCGGTGGCGATGGCGTCACCCTCGCGCTTATTCGCAACTACGTTCACCGATGAACTGACCGCAAGTGGAAATACGCCGGCCGGCACTTGCTGCATCGCCAGCCAGGTTCCGCAAATATCCGCAAGCCCGAAGAGCGCTGGGGCGGAGAACATACCCGCAGGTTGCGTGACCGCTTTGTGCAGCGGCATGCCCACGCTTACCGCTTCTTTCGAACCTGAGATCGGATAAAGCTTGAGCGTAATGGCGACGTCATCGACGCGCGAGTAGAAGTCGTCCCATTGTTCGATGAAGGTCATGACAACTCCACCTCTTCCTTGTCTTTGCTGGTCACCCATTCCGGCTCGTTGACCATCAGGGAAACCTCCTTGCCGTCGCGCAGCTGCACGTCGAGAACATACCGGTAACCTGCGCTTTCACACTCGGCGATAGCCTCTAAATCGCCCTCCGGGACGGCCACCACCACGCGGCGACAGCGCGGCTCTGCGGCGAAAATCGCTGCGGTATCGGTACGCAATTCATCGGCTGTTCCGTATGTGAGTTCTACATCGTGTTGGCCGAATGGATACGTGTGGCGCAGCGGCGAGTTCGCTACGGGGATGGTGTTCATTGCTCGTCCTCCAGCAGGTCGTACACATGGCGGCGAATGGCGAGTTTGTCGATCTTGCCGGCGGAATTCCGGGCGATCTCATCGACGATGACAAGCCGCTTCGGGAGCTTGTAGCGCGCCAGGTGACGCTCGCAGTGTTCGCGCAATTGTTCGAGGTTGATCTCGGCGCCGGGGTCGAGCTGCACCACGGACACCACGCTTTCGCCCCATTTTTCGTCCGGCAGGCCAATCACAGCGTTGCCGCGCACACCGTCCATCTCGGCGACCACACGTTCGACTTCCGCCGGGTACACGTTCTCGCCGCCGGTGATAATCATGTCCTTCAGGCGGTCCACGATGTAGTAGAAGCCTTCCTCGTCGCGGTGGCCAAGGTCGCCGGAATGGAACCAGCCCGCGGTGTAGGACTTCTGTGTGATTTCCGGGTTGTTCCAATACCCGGTGGCCACGTTAGGTCCGCGCACCCACAGCTCGCCGGTGATGCCGGCATCGCGCACCTCCTCGCCGCTATCGGGATCCACCAATCGAATCTGTGTATAAGGCATCGGGATGCCACAGGATCCGACCTTCGCCTCCGTCATCGTCGGCGGCAGGTAGGTGGCAAAGGGCGCGGTTTCGGTCAGGCCCCACGCTTGCTGCACGTTCACGCCCTTTTCCAGGTATCGCCGGATCAGCACCGGCGGCACCGGGGAACCCGCGCAAATGGTGGCGCGCATGGAATCGAGTTTCGCTTCCGCAAAGTCCGGGTGTGCGTACATAGCTTCTAATTGTGCGGGCACGAGGAAGGCGGAACCGACCTGATAGTGCGCGATATCGCGCATCACCACGCCGGGATCGAAATGCCTGTGGATCAACACGGTATTGCCACGCACCAACGCGCGAATAGCAAAGGAGTTCAAGGCGCCGACGTGGAATAGCGGCGCGCTAGCCAAGGTGACATCGCCGGGGCGGGAATCCACCATGGTGTCCACATTGATGGAGTTCCACCACAGGTTTCCAAAGGTCAGCTGCGCCCCCTTGGGCAGCCCGGTGGTCCCGGATGTAAATAGCAGCAGCGCGAGGTCGTTCATGGTCATCGGGCGCGGCTTGCCCGAATCGCGGCAATCGGTCGCGGCGGCTTTCGTAGAGGTGTGCCAATACAGCGGCACCCGTCCCTCCACCGGCGCGTGGGCATCGTCGTCGACGATAATCACGTGGTGGCGCTCAATGCCGTAGATATGCTTGGCCATCGGCAAATGCGTGCCCTCGACGACCACGGTATGCGGCGTACCCTGCATCAACAGCTGGGATACCTCGGATTCAGAAAGCCGGAAGTTAAACGGCATAAACGTGGCACCAAGCCACCACGCGGCCAGCATTGTGTAGATAAAGGACCGCGAGTTCATGCCCAGATAAGCAACTCGATCACCCTGGCGAACGCCCGCCTCGTCGAGGTGCGCCGCCCACGATTTCACAATGTCTTGCAATTCCGCATAGGTAATCTCCTCACCCTCGTATATGAGTGCGATTCGATCGGGTTGATAGGCCGCGTGCCGCACGATCTGGGCGCACGGGTTGATATCAATCGTGTCTGGATTATGGCTGACGCCGGTGATAATCACAGGTCATCTCCTCCTGCCGCGTGTTCGAAACCGCGTGCGGCAATACCGCCGTCGGCGTTAATGATTGCGCCGGTGATATTCCCGGCTTCTGTGGGCGACGCGAGCATCACGTACGGCCCGGTGAACGTCGCCGGATCCGTCGGTATGTCGTGCAGCGGAATGTAGGGATTACTTGTCGAAGCCCGCCTGTCCAACGTGTCGCTGAAGCTGCGGCCCTCCAAACCCAACGCCGCCGGGCCTCGAAGATCAGTTCGCATCCCGCCAACCGCGACGCCATTGACCCGCACCTTTGGCGCCAACTCGTAGGCGAACTGCAACATCAACCCGCGGTCCGCGAATTTGCTGGCCGTATACACCGGCCCGCCGCCCGCCGCATAGAAGGCGGCATTGGAAAGCGTCATAATGATGGACCCGCGGGTCGCCACCAATTCCCGCCAGGTCGCCGCCACGGTCAGCAGATATCCTTTAACGTTGACCGCGAAGACCTCATCAAACACTTGAGCGAGCTCCGCGCCGGAATGCCGCGTGACGGAGCGCTGATAATCCCAGATCCCGGCGTTCGGAATCACGGTGTCCAAGCGTCCGAACGTTTCTTTGGTCTGAGCTACGGCGGCGGCGAGCTCATCCGGATTGCACACATTGGCCGCGAGCGCCAGCCCCTGGCCCGCGGGCAGTTCCGCGGCCACCGCACGCGCGCGGTCGAGGTCCATGTCCACCACCGCGACGCGGGCACCCTCGGCGCCGAATCTTCTTGCTAATGCCGCACCTAACCCGGAGCCCGCCCCGGTGATAAATACGGTCGTTCCTGTAACCATCGTCCGGCCCCTTAGAAAAACGTGGAGATGTTTTTAGAGGGCAGGACATTGATGTCCAGCAGGATACGGCGGTCAAAGATCTTCCACTGCCCCTCAACCTGCCGCAAAACGTCCGTTCGAGTGCCAGCGAAGATATCGCGCTCCCGTTCGAGCCTGGTGCGCCACACGAGGAAGTTTGTGCGGACCTCCACAACCGGCGCGCCGTCGAGAGTCCCGTGACGCGCGGTGAGGTTGGTGATCAAGTGGCGGGTGCGCGACGGCGGGTCCTCGGCCCACGCCATGCCGGAGTCGAAACGCCGGATGCGCCAGGCGAGGGATTCCTTGGTTTCGTCGTAAAACGCGGTGTCTTCCGGACCTGCGATGGCCAAGGCCTGCTGCCGGCGTAGACGATTTGTTCGAGTCGGCGCCCAGTAGTACAGGTCCTGGTCGAAGTGCTCCAACCAGTCCACGTAGCGGCCTTCGTCGAGCAGGTCCGCCTCGTCATAGTAGAAGTTTTGGAGTTCATAGTAGAGCTGGATGTCTACACGTTCGCCCAGCTCAACGCCTTCTTTACTGAGATAGTCAGTCATTGCCGTAGTTCCTAACGTGCAAGCTTTTTAAGGTTGATGGAAGGGTCTTGCAATTGAGCCGGGTCGACCACAATCCGCTTATCTATCAATCGGCGCGCGGCTCGAACAGCCATTGCACTATCGATCGCCGCGCAGCCCGCGAGCGTGCCGTCGGGCCGCACCCGAAACGCCACCTGCGGCTGCCCATCGGCGTCGGGCCGAAGCACCGTCTCGCCGTCCTCCGTCATCGAACCGACGCCCTCCACGTGCACGCCGTACCGGTCCGTCCAAAACCACGACGCACCGTGCTGCGGCAACTCTTCGCCGCATATCGACGCCGCGACCGTTTGCGCCTCATATACCGCCGACTCCCAATGCTCGTGCCGGCGTTGCAACGTGCCATCTTCATTTCGGGTACGGGCGCAATCGCCGAGCGCCCAAACCCGATCCATACTGGTTTGTTGCGCGTGATTTACCAGCACGCCGCCATCGCAATCCAGTTCGGCGCTGCGGGCAAGCCGCTCTTCCGGGACGATCCCCACGGCCATAAGAACCTGGTCCGCGGTAACGGATTCCGCCCCATCGATGCTGATCACATAGCCATTTCCGGTGTTTTCGATCCCCGTGGTCAGACCCGTGATCGTGCGCACCCCGTGGGCGGCGTGTAGATCATGTAAGCGATGCGCCAAAGCGTCGCCGAGCGCGGGCACAAGGGCGACCGGCGCGGGGTCGATAAGCGTTACCTCGGCCCCGAGTTCCCGCGCCGATGATGCCACCTCAGCCCCGATCAGGCCGGCGCCCACAATGGCAAGGTGCACGCCGCTGCGGAGGGTCTTTTTCAACCGTTCCGCATCATCGACAGTGCGCAGCACGTGCAGGGTGGGGTCGTCGAAGCCGGGGATATTGCGCGGCACACCGCCGGTAGCCAGCACAAGGTTATCGAATGGACGTGTGGTCCCATCTTCGAGAACCAACACGCGTTCGTCCGGGTCGATGCGCCCGACGGTGCCGCGCACGATGCTCACATTGTGCTCTTCGTACCAGCTGCGCGGGGCGAGCAGGAGTTGCTCGGCGTTCTTTTCCCCGGACAGGATTTCCTTGGACAGCGGCGGGCGATCGTAGGGCAGGCCGTGCGGGTCGATAATGGTGACGTCGCCGGTGTAACCCCGGGACCGCAATTCGCTCGCTAGTGTGAATCCGCCGATGCCGCCGCCAATAATGGTTGTAGAGGTCATGGCGCTACTCCCCCGCCGGCGTGCCGGGGTAGAGCCACACCTCGTCGCCGCGCACCTCTACCTTGTGCGTGGGCATATCCTCCACGGCGGGCATGCTGAGCACCTTGCCGGTTTTCAAACAGAATTTCCCGGAGTGCAGGGGGCATTCCACCTCGGCGCCCTCGACCCAGCCGTCCGCGAGGGAGGCATTGCCGTGGGTGCAAATATCGTCGAGTGCGTAGAATTCATCGTCCTCGGTGCGGAACACCGCGATGGCTACGTCGACGCCGCTCACATCGGATTCGATAACGGTGCCTTCTTCTTGCTCGAAGTCATCGATGCTGCCGATTTTGACGGGCTGTGTCATGGTTATGCTCCTAGGGGTTCTTGCTGGAGTTCGGCTGGATCTGCGGCCTGGTTTTCGGCCGGAGTTTCGTGCCACGCCGGGGTGGACATCAGTTCGCGCCACCGGCGGTACACGCCACGGCCTGCGGCGTCGGAATACAGCCCCGAGGTGGTGCCCGGGAAGCCGTCACGCTGCGTTTCTGTGCCTAGGCCCATCTGGTAGTTCAGCGCCGTATTGCCGATCATGAAGGCGTGGGCATTGGCCTGGCATTCGGACCAGTTTTCGCCGTCATCCTGTTCGAAAATGCCGGACGGTCCGAAGGTGCGCAGGTTGTACAAACGTTGCGCGCGCCGCACTTCCTCGGGCATGGACTTATCCAGCACGGTCCACGACCACACCTCCATCTTGTTGGGCCCCTTCGGATGCCAGACACGGATGGAACCGTTCACCGGCAGGTACGAGAAATTGGGGAACACGGTGGCGTGACCGTTGGTCAGCGGACCCATGACCTGCTCCGGGGAAAGGCGTTCCCGCAGGAAGTCATAGTCGTAGTATTCGTGGACGGGCTGGGCGTCGAACCGGTTGCGCGGGTGGACGGGGAACCCTGCGCCATTGCCGCGATCATCGGTGAATTGCACACCCGTTCGCATAGCGATTTCCTTTTTCGGCCCCTTGCCGGTCGGCGAAAGCACCATGAGCGCGGACGCGTGCGACATGTTCACGTGGTACCAGTCGGTGGCGAATTGCTCGGCGGCGAGCTTCCAGTTGCCTTCGAGCACCCATTTGGCCACGCCGCCGACCACGCAGGTCCCCTCCGGGTCGCGGTCCATAAAGGCGTCGATGTACCACTTCATATCGCCGAGCGCGTCTTCGAGCGGCTCCGCATTCGCATCCCAGTTCGCAAAGATGAGGCCCTTGTAGCTTTCCACGCGAGGCGCGCTCACCAGCCCCCAATCGGCGGGGTTGAAATCGCTGGCGTAGGCTTCCTGCGCGGGCACGTCCACGAGGTTTCCGTCGAGGTCATAGGCCCAACCGTGGTAGGTGCAGATGAAGTTTTTGGTCGCGCCTTCGTCCGCACGACAAACGCGGGCGCCACGGTGGCGGCAATTGTTCAGCAGCACGCGGACCTGGCGTTTTTTATTTAGCACCGCGATGACCGGATCCTCGCCCATATAGGTTTGGAAAAACGAACCCGGCTTCTGGAATTGATCCATGTGTGCGATGAACAGCCAGCTGCGGGCGAAGATGCGCCGCATTTCCTGGCGGTAGACCGCGGTGTCCGAAAAGATCCGGCGATCGACGAGCCCGCCATCGGGGTCGACCATGCCGCTCACATCAAGGTTTGAATCTAACGCCTCGGGGCGGGTGAGCCCTCCCCTAGGCATTGGGTTATCAGGTGTACACACGTTCTTTCTCCTAAGACTGCCGTGGGACTGTCACGGCGAACCTGGTGTCCAATTCACACTGTGCCCCGAAACACATAGCGTGTTCTAGCTCACGTTCCGTACAGCGGAACAACAAAATAGCGCCGTCATCGTGCTTATCGACGCCGCGTGCGAATCCGCGTCCGCAGCCGCGCACGCCGGCTCCACCACATACGCCCGAAACCCCAGGTCAGCGGCCTGCCTTACGCAACCTTCTACGGAGGCATTTGTGGCCACACCGGCCACATAGACGTCCGTCACCTGGTGCTCGCGTAGCAGCACTTCCAGCTCCGAATCGGTAAACGGCCCCGGTCGGCGATGCGTCACCACCTTGTCACCTGGAGCCACCGGCAGCACCAATTGCGCACCGGGGCTGCCTTCGGCGAGGCAAGCCATGCTTTCGGCCGCCTGCAAGAGCGGCATATTGGCCTGGTAGTCGCCGTCGAAGGCGATGCGCAACCACACCACCAAGCCGCCAATCTCCCGCATTTCTGCAGCGCAGCGGGTCACTTCGGCGACCACCTGCCGCCGCTCCACCTCGCCCGCAAACAACTGGCCGAATGCACCGTCCGCCTCGACGATGTCCTTTTGCATGTGCACTATCAGCAGCGCTTTCACACCGAATCCTTTCCCTCAAAAGGGGTTATTGTTTTGAGCAAGATTTACAACAAGCTCTAATGTGTTTCACATCACGTGCCGCACAGCGGAACAACACCCATCACAGACGATGTGTTCTAACCCACAATGGACCTGACTCGCCCACCCAAGGAAAGAACCATGAACAGCGCAAAACCAGCCGATACAAGAAGTGCCGTGGACAAGGCATTCAGCCTGCTCCGCAGCTTTAGCGATCACGACACCGCCGGGGTCGGGGTAAGTGAACTTGCCCGGCGCGCCGAAATGTCCAAATCCACCGCGCACCGCCTGCTGGCCACCTTGGTTGCCAATGGCGCGGTGGAACGTTCCGGCGAGGTGTACCGCCTCGGCCCCCTATGCTTCGAACTCACCAGCGATCGCGGCACCCGCACCAGCGATATTCTGAGCGAGATCCTCACCCCATTCCTCGCCGTCTTGTTCGAGCGCACGCGGCAAACCGTGCACCTGGCGGCCCTGCAGGGAAACGAAGTCGTCTATATCAATAAGCTATTTTCGGCGCGCCGCATCGCCAGCCCCTCTCGGATCGGCGGCCGCGCCCCCGCGTATTGCACCGGGGTTGGCAAGGCCATGTTGGCGTGGGATCCGGTCCGCGCGGAATCAGCCATTTCCAGCGGGTTGCACCGCTGGACGCCGTACACGATCACGGACCCCGAGGAAATCCGCGAAGAGCTCGCCACCATTCGCAAGGACGGCATCGCGCACGACCGTCAGGAGATCGCCCTCGGCCTCAGCTGCATCGCCGCACCTATTTTCGGACGCAACAACGAACCCATCGCCGCGATGTCCGTTTCCGGCGCATCCTCGCAATTCAAACCGGAGGAACACATCCTCGCACTCAAGCGCATTTGTGCCGCCGCGGGCCGCGCCGCGTTGGAGCACCAACGCAATCTCGAGCGCACAGCGTAGCCCGATCAGGCAGATCTGACACGGGGGTTTAGGCCACCTGCGGAAACGCAAGGGTTGCGCCCTCCCGATGTCAGATCTGCCTGAGGCAGCTGCGGCACCCCCACCCCCACACGCACCCGCAGCTAGAAAAACCCCAGCTCACGCCGCAGTTTGTCAGCTCTGCAGCGCTACCGCGACGTCGATAATCATGTCTTCCTGCCCGCCGACGTAGCCACGGCGTCCAACTTCGGCGAGGATATCCGCCGTCGGCACGCCGTACCGGGCGGCCGCGCGTTCGGCATGCAGAAGGAACGAGTTGTACACGCCGCGATGCCCTTGAATGATGGAGCCGCGGTCCATAGCGGGGATCCGTTCGACCATAGGTTTGAGCACATCTTCGGCGGCGGCGAGGATTCCATCGAGGTCCACGCCGTGCTCAATCCCCAGACGTTCGAACGCAACGGCGAGCACTTCCGTGGGCGAATTGCCGGCGCCCGCACCCAGCCCGGCCAGCGAGCCGTCGATTTGCGACGCCCCGGCCCGCACCGCCAGCACCGAGTTCGCCACCCCAAACGACAGGTTTTGATGCCCGTGGAATCCCACCTGGGCTTCGTCGCCGATTTCGTCGATAAGGGCAGCCACTCGGTCGCTCGCCTGTTCCATTATGAGGGAACCGGCGGAGTCCACGACGAAGACGCATTGGCAGCCCGCGTCGACCATAATGCGCGCCTGCTGTGCCAATTCCGCGGGCGAAATGCGGTGCGAAAGCATCAGAAAACCGCCGGTTTCCATGCCCAATTCGCGGGCGGCCTGGAAGTGCCGGATGGACACGTCGGCCTCGGTGCAGTGGGTGGCAATGCGCACCATGCTGGCGCCGCGCTCGCGGGCTTCCTTCAGGTCCGCGACCGTGCCCAACCCGGGCAGCAGCAGGCAGGCGATGCTGGCGTGCTTGGCCTCATCCACCGCTGCGGAGATCAGATCGAGGTCTGAAACCTTGGAAAACCCGTAGTTAAAGGAGGATCCGCCGAGGCCATCGCCGTGGGTGACCTCGATCATTTGTACCTTGGCGTCGTCGAGCGCCCGCACCACGCGGCGGACCTGGTCCTCGGTGTACTGATGCCGGATTGCGTGCGACCCATCGCGCAGGGTGGTGTCATTGAGGCGAATCTTAGGCATGGACTTTCCCTTCTTCGAGCAGGTCCACGTAGCGGTCGGCGGTAGCGACGGCGGCGGCGGTGATGATATCGAGGTTGCCGGCGTATTCCGGCAGGTAGTCGGCGGCGCCGCGGACTTCGATAAGCACCGTGACGCGCCCCCAACCGTTCCACTCCGGCCGCGCGTGATCGAACTGTGGTTCGGCGGTAAGCCGGTACCCGGGCACGTAGCCTTGCACGGTTTCCACCATGTGGTCGATGGATTGCCGGACTCGGTCTTGCAATTCGCCCGGCTCGGCGGCGGCCGCGGGCAGCGAGCAGTACACGGTGTTGCGCATCAGCATAGGCGGCTCGACCGGGTTCAGGATCAAGATGGCCTTGCCACGCCGCGCTCCGCCAACCTGTTCGAGGGCGCGGGCGGTGGTTTCCATGAATTCGTCGATATTGGCGCGGGTGCCGGGGCCCGCCGATTTCGAGGCTATCGACGCCACGATCTCGGCGTAGGCTACCTCCACCACGCGCGAGACCGCGGCGACGATCGGCGTGGTTGCCTGCCCACCGCACGTGATCATGTTCACATTGTCCACGGTTTTCAGCGCGTCAAGGTTTACCGAAGGGCAGAAGTAAGGTCCCACTGCCGCCGGGGTGAGGTCGATAGCGCGGATGCCGGCTTCCTGGTAGCGGGGCGCGTTTGCCCGGTGCGCGTACGCGGAGGTCGCCTCGAACACCAGATCGGGCCGATCGGGCTGCTCGAGGAGCCAGTCCACGCCGCCGGCGGAGGCGGTAACGCCGAGTTTTTCGGCGCGCGCCAGGCCGTCGGAGGTGGGGTCCACGCCGATCATATAGACGGGTTCCACATTGCGGGAATTGCGCAGGAGTTTGATCAAAAGGTCGGTGCCGATATTGCCGGGCCCGACGACGGCTGCGGTGTATTTTGTCATGGGTGTAGTGTGTCCTTGGGTTATTGGAAATGTGCCGTCAGCGCACCTAGGTGGCCGTAGTCGCACAGCACGGTGGCGCCAGCTGCGACGGGGGCTGCGCCGCAGAAGCTGCCTGTGAGTATGAGATCCCCGGCTCGCAGCGTAACGCCTTGTTCGCCGAGGGTCCGCGCCAGCCACACCAGCGGATTCAGCGGGTGGCGCATCACGTCGGCCCCAGTGCCTGCGCCGCGGGTCGCGCCGTCGATACGCATGGTGACGGCCACCTCGGGAAGCTCGGAAACCGGCACGTCAACGGGGGTTTTGCCGATAATTACGGCGCCGCAGGAAGCGTTGTCGGCGACGGTGTCCACGAGGCGGATGTCCCAGTCGCGGACGCGGGAGTCGATGATTTCGGCCGCAAGGTACGTCTTATCGACGGCCGCGACAACGGCGTCGAAGTCCGCGTCCGGCGCGAGATCCGTCCCCAATCTGAACGCTAGTTCGGGTTCAATTTTGGGGTCGATGAACTGGGAAACGTCGATGCTATCGCCCTCGGAATAGACCATACGGTCGGTAAAGAAACCGAAGTCTGGGCTATCCACGCCGAGCTGTTGCTGCATCGCCAACGAGGTCAGGCCGATCTTGCGCCCGACCACGCGATGCCCCTGCGACTCGAACGCCCGCTCCTGGAATTGCTGGATGGCGTAGGCGCCGGCGAGATCGAGTTCCGGGAGCGTCAGGCGCGGGGGTTCGATCGGCTGGCGCGTCGCGTAGGCGCCAAACAGCGCGTCGGCAACGCGTTCGAATTGCGGGGTCATTCGCGCTCCTCGGCGAACATGATGCCAAAGCCCGCGATGAATTCCTTGATGGGCCGGTAGTACTCATAGCTGACGTCGTAGCCACCGGTTGCGGAGTGCAGGGCGGCAAAAGCCGCGACCCAGCTGCGCACCTCGTGCGAGGAGTGACCTGCATCGATGTCCATCTGATCGGCCGTGTAGGCATCGAAGCGGGAGGGGTCATTGGATGCGCAGGCGTCCATAAACCCGCGGTCCCAATTGGGGTTGAGGTCCTGGATATCCGCCTCGCCGCGGGCGAACGCCTGTGCGGTGGTGATAACGCGTTCTTGCCGCGCGTTGCGCGCCTCCTCCGTGGGATGGCGGCCGTCGAGCAACAGCTTGCGCTGCTCCTCGGTGGCGGACACCCATTGCGGCACCGGCGGGTCGTGACTCAGGCCGCCCGATGCGATAATCAGAATTTTTTCGGGGCGGTTCTTTAGGAATTCACCGACGGCCTGGCCCATGCGGCGCACCCGCTCCATGGGTACGAACGGGCGAGCTAATCCATTGACGTAGATGGGGACCACGGGCTTGGCGGCGATGTCTCCGTACAGGATTTCCATTGGCTGCACGGCCCCGTGATCTAGTTCCATGCGGCGGGAAATGGCCATATCGATGCCGTGATCCAGTACGAATTGCGCCAAATCTTCGCTGATCGACGTGGGCACATCGAGCGGCCCCGCCTGGGAATCGTAGTCGCCGACGCCGAGCGCCTCGTAGCCGACGCAATAGGGCGGCATCAGGTCGTAGAAAAAGCCGTTGTAGTGGTCCGGCGAGAAGGTCACTACCAGGTCGGGGTCGAACGCATGTACCTGCTGGCGCACGGTTTCGAACGCCGCTTCGAGCTCGGCCTTGACCTCATTGCCGGGATCGTTGATGTGCAGCAGGGGGCTGTGCGACATCGCAAGCAATTTAAACATCGGAACCCTCCAGCAGGAATTCGAGTTGCAGTGCATTAAAGGTTGCGGCGTCCTCGTATTGGGGCCAGTGGCCGCAATTCTCCATCACCGCGAGACGAGCGTTGGGGATCAATTCGGAAATGCGGCGGCCTTCATCGACGGGGCCGGACGGGTCCTTGGTGGTCCACAGCACGAGGGCGGGCGCTTGGATGGCGCGCAGGTCATCGTCCGAAAGCATATTGCGCTTGCGCACTTCCATGTTTTGCAATGCCATGTTCATTTCGCAGGCCTTCTTCCAATCCGGCTGCTCAAAAATGCGCTGGCGGGTGCGGATCAAATCAGGCGTGACCATGCTGGGGTCCGCCATCAGCCACTCGAGGCGGGCCTGGACGCGCTCCCAGCTGGGATCCTCCGCAGCCGCCATGGAAAGCGAATACAAACGCTCCATGACCTGCGGGTTCGCCATGGTGCCGCCCATGGTATTGAGCACGATGCGGGCCACTCGATCCGGATGCTGCTGCGCGAGGCGGGCGGTGGTCCAGCCGCCGAGGGATTCCCCGGAGAAGTAGGCCTTTTCCACGCCGAGGTGATCGAGAATAGCCAGCACCTGGTCGATGTAATGCTGGATTTCTAGGGGATGATCCGGCTTCGAGCTATAACCGTGGCCGATGAAATCAATGGCGTAGACATTGAAGTGTTCCGCGTGAGCCTGCAGGTTACGGACATATGCTTCGGCGTGTCCGGTAATGCCGTGCAGCATCAACAAGGTGGGCTTATCTGGGGACCCGGCATGCAGGTAGCGGGTGCGGTAGCCTCCCGCATGAAAATAGCCTTGGCTAAATTCAACCTCTGCGAGATCGTCCCAGACGCTGGTGTATTTCATAGTTCCTCCGATCCAAGGGCGAGATAATGACATCAATAGTGATGCACCACACACTTTGTGATGGTAAGAGGAACACCTGTCCAACCAACAGGGCTGTTCCACCTATTGGAACAACCCTGCGTGCGTGTGAACCGACTTACGTCGCGGCCACCGGCCCTAGCTGGTCAGGCCCGTGACCTGGTGAATAATCCAGGCGAATTCGAAGGCGGTCTGGCGCCATTGATCGTAGCGGCCAGAAACCCCGCCGTGGCCCGCAGCCATCTCGGTTTTCAGGAGGAATTCCCCGCCGGTCGCCTGGTTTCGCAGCGCGGCGATCCATTTCGCGGGCTCCACATACAGCACCCGGGTATCGTTCAGCGAGGTTACCGCCAAAATGTTCGGATACTCCTTGGCTTCTACGTTTTCGTAGGGCGCATAGGAAGCCATATAGTGGTAAACCTCGGGGTTTTCCAGCGGGTTGCCCCACTCGTCCCATTCCACCACGGTGAGCGGCAATTCGGGCATAAGGATGCTGGTCAGGGGGTCCACAAACGGCACGATCGCGGCGACGGCCCGGAACCGATCGGGTGCCATATTCGCCACCGCACCCATGAGCAAACCGCCCGCGGACCCACCATTGGCGGCGAGGAGGTGCGGGACGGTAAAGCCGCGTTCGATCAGGTAGTCGGCGACGTCGATAAAGTCGGTGAAGGTGTTTTTCTTGGCCAGCATTTTGCCGGTGTCGTACCAATTTCGGCCCATTTCGCCGCCGCCACGGACATGGGCGATGGCGAAGAGCATGCCGCGATCGAGCATGCTCAGCCGGGCGACGGAAAAGCTGGGATCGATAGGAGTTTCGTACGAGCCATAGCCGTACAGCAAAGTGGGACGGGGTTCTTCAAAGTCCAGGTCCACACGGTGCACGAGCGACACCGGCACCTCCACACCGTCGCGGGCGGTGACCCAAACGCGCGAGGCGGTGTATTCGCTGGGGTCGTAACCGCCGAGCACTTCCTGCCGCTTCAGCAAAGTTCGCTCGTTTGTTTGCACGTCGAGCTCGTACACGCTCGCCGGGCTAATAAAACTGGTGTACGTGTAGCGCAACCGCGGAGTTTTCCACTCGGGATTATTGCCCGCGCCCACGCTATACAGCTCCTCGGGGAACTCCAGTTCGGTGAACGCGGTGTATCCGGGGTCGAGCTTCATCAACGCCAGGCGCCCGATACCGCCCGAACGGTAGCCCACAGCGATATGCGTGGCAAACGGGTCAACACCCTCGATGCGCACATCGTCTCGGTGCGGAATCAAAACGTTTAACTTGTCCAAGGCGCTTAGCTCATCCACCCCGCATTCGCCGAGCTCAAAGTTGGGCCCGCTAGCGTTGTGCACCACCAACCAGCGATCCTCGCCGGCCACCACCGCGTGGTCCACACCGTATTCCACGTGTTCCTGGCGCGGCACTAGGCAGCGGAATTCGCCGGTAGGGTTGTCCATTTCCAGCACCCAGCATTCGCTCGTGGTTTTGGAGCCGAGCTCAATCAGCAGGTATTTCTCGCTGCGGGTCGAATCCACGCCCACCCAGAACCGTGCGTCCGGCTCGTGGAACACCTGCACGTCCTCGCTGGCGGGCGTGCCCACGCGGTGCCGCCAGACGGAGTCGGGGCGCCACGCGACGTCGACACGCTGGTAAAACACGTAATCTTCGCCCGCCCATACCGCGCCCGCGGCAATGCCGGGGATTTCATCGCCTAAGAGTTCGCCCGTCTCGAGGTCCTTGATGCGCAGAGTGTAGCGCTCGTCGCCCTCCACGTCGGTGGAATAGGCCAGGTAGCGGCCCGAAAGTGTGACCGAACCGGCGCCCAAAGCAAAGAACTCGTGGCCTTCCGCTAGCGCATTCGAATCTAGGATGACTTGCTCGCCGGGCAAAGGCTCCGCGGTAACCTCCGGCGGATTCCAATCCTGGGCGGGCACCCGGCAGCTCAAGCTATAGCTTTTGCCTTCCTCGGTGCGCACAAAGTACCACCAGTCCCCCGAACGAGCGGGAACGGACATGTCCGTCTCCTTCACCCGACCTTTGATCTCTTGGAACACATGTTCCTGCAGCTCGCCGAGGTGCGCGGTGCGGGCTGCGGTGTATGAGTTTTCCGCCTCCAAATAGGCGATGGTTTCCGGCGATTCCTTGTCCCGCAACCATTCGTAGTTGTCTATGAATTCCTTGCCGTGATGGCTGCGGACAAACGGGATCTTTTTCGCCGTGGGCGGGGTTGCGCGTTCAGTCATGCAACCCGATGGTACCCAGCGGCGTCACCGCTGGCACATCGCCTCCGCGCGATACACAACGCCTCCGCGCGATACCCAACAAAGTGCGCTACACGCAGCACCCGATCCATTCCGAAAACTTTCGGCCGGAAATGCGTTCGTACGCTTCCAAATAGCGTTCCCGGGTCGCTTCCACCACGGCACCCGGCAATGGGGGCGGCGGGGTAGCACCGTTTTTATCCCACCCGGATTTAGAACTCAACAACCAATTCCGCACATATTGCTTGTCAAAACTTGGTTGCACCCGCCCCTCCGCATAGCCGTCCGCGGGCCAGTACCGCGAAGAATCCGGGGTGAGCACCTCATCGGCGAGCACCAAGGTGCCGTTGCTATCCAACCCAAATTCAAATTTCGTATCGGCCAAAATCAAGCCGTGTTCCAAGGCGATTTCCGCCGCCTGGGAATAAATATCAAGCGTCGCCTTGCGCAGCTCTTCGGCGCGCGCTTCGCCGAGCTTTTCCACCACGGCGTCGAAACTCACGTTCTCATCATGGTCGCCGAGCTCCGCCTTTGTCGCGGGCGTAAAAATAGGTTGCGCAAGTTTGGAGGCTTCACGCAACCCAGCGGGCAATTCCACCCCGCACACCGCACCCGTTTCCTTGTACTCCGCCAACCCCGAGCCGGTCAGGTAGCCGCGGGCCACACATTCGAACGGCACCATATCGAGTTTCTTGCACACCATGGCGCGCCCCAACACTTCCTCCGGGATGCGCGGGTCATCGATCGGGCCGGCAAGGTGGTTGGGAAAATCGATCGTGTCAAAGAAAAACATACTCATCGCGGTGAGGACACGACCTTTGTCGGGAATCTCGGTTTCCAAAATGTGATCGAATGCCGAGATGCGATCTGAAACCACCATGAGAAGTGTTTCATCGTCGATTTCATAAATCTCGCGAACCTTACCTGCTGAAAGGTGGTTATACGAGGACAGTTCTGGACGCATACGAAAAGATTCTAGTCCTCCCGATACCCCAATGTCATTCAGCTCCGGCATCCGCAACGGAAATGCGCAACCCAGCAAATTAGCCACATGTTTCGCGGTGTATTGCGCCGCCTCAGACAACGCCAAAACGCGAGGTAAACGGCGGCGAGCCACACACTTGGGCCCCTCCGACTCACCCCTTTCGGAGGGTGTCGTCTCGATCACTCCGCGGCCGCGCAAACGCCCTATGTCACGCAGCCGCGCGATCGCACCCACAAGCGCGCGGAAAGGCGCGGCACAAGACATAATAATTGCGCGCAACCAACCTGAGAGGGCCTCAGCTTTCCTTGAGGCTCACGGCATCGCTTATCGACGCCGCGACCTCCCGCACCGCCCCTATAAAATCTCGCCCGGCGTGTACTCCGCCGCCTCCGGATGGCGGTACACCAATTCTTGAATCCGGGTGATCACGCGCGAAACTTGGGTTTCCGCCGCACCGATAAAGGCGTTTCGGTCCGCCAGCGCTTCCTCCAATTGCTTGCGGTTCAGCGGAATGCGCTTGTCTTTGGCCAGGCGCTGGATCAGGTCCTGTTCGGCGCCTTTTTCGCGCATGTCCAAGGCCACCGCCACGGCGTTTTCCTTGATTGCCTCGTGCGCAGTTTCGCGGCCCACGCCCGCGCGCACCGCCGCCATAAGGATGCGGGTGGTGGCCAGGAAGGGCAGGTAGCGTTCCAGCTCCCGGGAAATCATGGCGGGGAAGGCACCGAATTCCTCCAGCACCGTAAGGAAGGTTTCAAACATTCCGTCGATGGCAAAGAAGGCGTCCGGCAGGGCCACGCGGCGGACCACCGAGCAGAACACGTCCCCCTCGTTCCATTGCTGCCCGGACAGGTCGGCGAGCATGGTCAGGTAGCCCCGCAACACCACCTGCAAACCGCATACGCGTTCGCAAGAGCGGGCGTTCATTTTGTGCGGCATCGCCGAGGACCCGACCTGGCCCTCCTTAAAGCCTTCCGTAACAATCTCATTGCCCGCCATCAGCCGGATGGTGGTGGCGAGCGAGGACGGCCCCGCGCCGAGCTGGACCAGCGCAGACACGGCGTCAAAATCCAAAGACCGCGGATACACCTGACCCACGGAATCGAACACGCGATGGAAGCCAAGATGGTCCGCGATGCGGGTTTCCAGGGAGGCCAGCTTCATTTCATTGCCGCCCATCAGGTCCAGCATGTCCTGCGAGGTCCCCATCGGCCCCTTGATGCCGCGCAGCGGGTAGCGGCCCAGCAATTCCTCCACGCGTTCGATGGCCACCAGCATTTCATCGGCGGCGCTGGCAAAACGCTTGCCCAAGGTGGTGGCCTGCGCCGCAACATTGTGCGAACGCCCCGCCAT